>NC_014217.1:4447354-4765023 GCF_000092925.1 Ancylobacter novellus DSM 506
CGGACGGTTCATGTCGCCGAGATTGCCGCCCACATTGCCGACCTGCCCCGGCCGGCCTGCGGTGCCCGGCCGCGTGCCGGGAGTGGCCAGTCCGGGCTTGCTTCCCTGGCCGGGACGATAGCGATCGGGGTCCGGCCGCCACGGACGGGTATTGCCGCCGCCAATCGTGATGTCGTTGCCGATGTTGACGTTGTTGCCGTAACGACCGGGCCGGTACCCCGGATAGCCCGGCCAGCGGGGCGGATAGACCCAGCCGCGGCCCCAGTCCCACGCGTCGTCGATCACGCTGCCGACCGCGACGCCAACACCGAAGCCGATGAGGCCGGCGCCGAGCGAGGACAGGCCGGGATCGTACACCACGGCGGGATCGTAGGTCGGCACGTAGATCACGCCGGGCTCGGCGGGCTCGATCACGATGTAGTTCGTCTCGC
This sequence comes from Ancylobacter novellus DSM 506, assembly GCF_000092925.1. Taxonomy (NCBI): domain Bacteria; kingdom Pseudomonadati; phylum Pseudomonadota; class Alphaproteobacteria; order Hyphomicrobiales; family Xanthobacteraceae; genus Ancylobacter; species Ancylobacter novellus. Next base: position 4,447,786 of record NC_014217.1, read on the forward strand.
CCTGCTTCTCGACGGTGACGGTCTGCTGCGGGGTGCTGGCGAGGGCGCCGCTCTCCTGCGCCTGCGCGCGGAGAAACTGGATCGCGTCGGCCACGTCCTTGGGCTGGTTGACGAAGGCGTCGCCAATGTCGCTGGTGGCGTCGAGGTCCGCGTTAAGTTTGGCGATGACGTCGGGAAAGCGGGCCAGCGCCTTCACCGACGGATCCCAGGACTGGGCGTCGATCCCGGCGAAGTCGCCTTTGGCGACAGCTTCCTTGTTCTTCTCCAGCCAGCGCGAGACCTGGACGATCTCGATCGGATAGGCGCAAGCCGGCAGCAACTGGGCGAGAAGGTCGTCGGGATAGAGCGCATAGGGCGCGAGCAGCCCGCGCAGCTCCTCCGCCGTGAAGACCGGGGTCGCCGGCGCCGGCGCGGCCGCGGGCGCATTCATGTCGAAGGGGGGAGGCGACTGCGCCGCCGCAGGGTCGCGACCGCTCAGGCCGGCGGCCACGAGGATGGCGAGCGTGACGGCGCCGGCCGATCTCCAACCCATCTGGCTTTCCTCCCCCGGTCCGGCGAGGCTCGCCGGGACCACTCCACACTCAGGCGCGATACCGGATCGTCCGTCCCGTCGGCTGTTCAGCCTGTACCCCGGCCGGAGGTTCGCGTGAACACGGGGAACGTAGCATACGGTAAGTTACATACTTGCCAGGGCAGGGGGCGTCGCCTTCATTTTATTGTGCAACTGCGATATTAAGCTTGCGGCGCAACAATTCGGGATGACGACCATGGACAATGACGTCACCGGCAGGATGAACAGCGCGCTGATCTCCGACGCCACCTCCTATCTGGTCGACGCCGCCCAGCGCTGGACGCTGTTTCTCGACGCCATGCACAAGCGCGGGCTCCAGTACGAAGCGCACATGGCCGAGCCGGCGCCCAACGTGCTGGACTACAAGGCCGAGCTGGTGGTCGACGGGCGCAATCTGCCGCGTCCGGTGAACTATCTTCTCGTGCGGATCCTCCCGCCGGAGGGCCTGTTGGTCGACGAGGCCAAGCGCCCCTTCATGGTGGTCGATCCGCGCGCCGGCCACGGGCCGGGCATCGGCGGCTTCAAGGCCGACAGCGAGATCGGCGTGGCGATGAATGCCGGCCATCCGGCCTATTTCGTCGGCTTCCTGCCCGATCCGGTACCGGGCCAGACCATCGAGGACATTGCGCGGGCCGAGGCGGTGTTCCTCGAGATCGTCGCCGCCCGCCACCCGCAGGCCGAGGGCAAGCCCTGCGTCATCGGCAACTGCCAGGCCGGCTGGGCGGTGATGATGCTGGCGGCGATCCGGCCCGAGCTGTTCGGCCCGATCATCATCGCCGGCTCGCCGCTCTCCTATTGGGCGGGCGTGCAGGGCGTGAACCCGATGCGCTATTCCGGCGGGCTGCTCGGGGGAAGCTGGCTCACCGCGCTCACCGGCGATCTCGGCGCCGGCATCTTCGACGGTGCGTGGCTGGTGCAGAACTTCGAGAACCAGAACCCGGCCAACACGCTCTGGACCAAGCAGTACAACCTCTATTCCAGGATCGACACCGAGCTGGAGCGCTATCTCGGCTTTGAGAAATGGTGGGGCGGCCACGTCACGCTGAACGCCGAGGAGATGCAGTTCATCGTCGACGAGCTGTTCGTGGGCAACAAGCTCGCCTGCGGCGACATCCGCACCTCCGACGGCACCACGGTCGACCTGCGCAACATCCGCTCGCCCATCGTGGTGCTGTGCTCGCGCGGCGACAACATCACCCCGCCGCAGCAGGCGCTGGACTGGATCCTCGACCTCTATGACAGCGTCGACGAGATACGCTCCTATGGCCAGACCATCGTCTACACGGTGCACGACAGGATCGGCCATCTCGGCATCTTCGTCTCTTCCAGCGTGGCGCGGAAGGAGCACCGGGAATTCGCCTCCAACATCGATTTCATCGACGTGCTGCCGCCCGGCCTCTACGAGGCGATCTTTGAACCCAAGCCGGGGGAGGACCCGGACCATCCGGCGAGCGAATGGTTCATGCGCTGCGAGGCGCGCGACCTCGACGACATCCGCGCGCTGGGGGGCAACGACCCCGCCGACGAGCGCCGCTTCGCTACCGCCGCCCGGGTCTCGGAGATCAACCTTGCGCTCTACCGCGCCTATCTGCAGCCGCTGGTGCGGGCGGCGGTCAATCCGGCCATGGCCGAGATGGGTCGCAAACTGCACCCGCTGCGGCTCGGCTATGAGATGTTCGGCGCGCAGAACCCGTTCCTCGGCTGGCTCGACGCCGCGGCGGAGGAAGCCCGCGCCGAGCGCCGGCCGGCGGCGCCGCACAATCCATTCCTCAAGGCGCAGGAACAGTTCTCCCGTCACATGGTCGAGGCGCTGGAAGGCTACCGCAAGGCGGTGGAGCATCAGGCCGAGCTGACCTTCCGCACCGTCTATGGCCTGCCGGTGCTGCAGGCGGCGGTGGGCGTGGACCCCGGTTCCGACGTCCGTCCGCGTAGCGCGCCCAAGAGCCGGCTGCATGCCGAGCTGATCGCCAAGCGCATCGCCGAGTTGCGCGCGAATATCACCCAGGGCGGCCTGCTCGAAGGCGCGGTGCGGGCGATGGTCTATGTCGGCATGGCGCGCGAGAGCGCCGACGAGCGCGGCTTCGAGGCGATCCGCCGGCTGCGGCTCAATGGCGAGCACGCCCGCCAGCTGACGCTGGAGCGCTTCAAGGCGCTGGTGCGCGAGCAATATTTCATGCTGCTGATCGACCCGTCCGCTGCCATCGCCGCGATCCCCGGCCTGCTGCCGGAGGACGCCGGCAAGCGTCAGGACATACTGACGCTGCTCGACGAGGTGCTGACCGCGCGCGGCCCGCTGGAAGGGGCGGCGGCCGAGCGCTTCGAGGAGATCCGCAAGCTGTTCGGCGAAGCGCCACCCGCCCGCCGGACGCCGCGGCCGAGGCTGGCCGCCGTCGCCGGCAAGGAGAGCTGAACATCATGGCCGATACGCTCGCCCCGCCCGCCGCGGCGCCGGAACTGTCCAAATATGACCGGCTGATCGCCGCGGCCCGCGCCAGCTCGGCGGCGCCGACCGTCGTCGCCCATCCCTGCGACGAGACCTCGCTGCGCGGTGCCCTGGAGGCGGCCGAGGCCGGCCTCATCGTGCCGATCCTGGTCGGACCGGAAGCCCGTATCCGCGCCGTGGCCGAAGAGTTCGCCCTCGATCTGTCCGGCATCGAGATCGTCGATGTCTCGCATAGCCATGCGGCGGCGGCCAAGGCGGTCGCGCTGGTGCGCGAGGGGCGCGGCGAACTGCTCATGAAGGGCAGCCTGCACACCGACGAGCTGATGAAGGAGGTGGCGTCCTCCGCCACCGGGCTGCGCACCGAGCGGCGCATCAGCCATGTCTTCGTGATGGACGTGCCGGGCCACGCCGAGACGCTGTTCATCACCGATGCGGCGATCAACATCTTTCCCGACCTCGACGCCAAGCGCGACATCGTCCAGAACGCCATCGACCTGTGGCGCGGCATCGGCCTCGGGACGCCTCGCGTCGCGATCCTCTCGGCGGTCGAGACGGTGACCACCAAGATCCCCTCCACCATCGAGGCGGCGGCCTTGTGCAAGATGGCCGAGCGCGGCCAGATCACCGGCGGCCTGGTCGAGGGGCCGCTCGCCTTCGACAACGCCATCGACCCCGAGGCGGCGCGGATCAAGGGCATCGTCTCTCCCGTCGCCGGGCACGCGCAGATCCTCGTCGTGCCCGATCTCGAAGCCGGCAACATGCTGGCGAAGAACCTGACCTTCCTCGCCCATGCCGATGCCGCCGGCATCGTGCTCGGCGCGCGCGTGCCGATCATCCTCACCTCGCGGGCGGATTCGGTGCGCACCCGTCTGGCCTCCTGCGCCATCGCCGCGCTCTACGCGATGCGCCGGCGCGCCACGCCGATCGTGGCGGAATAGGTGATCGCCCCTGGACCGGAGCCCGCGATGTCCATACCCGCCGTCAAGGCCAAGCTGCTCGAAGGCAAGAAGGGACTGGTCGTCGGCATCGCCAATGACCAGTCCATCGCCTGGGGATGCGCGCGCGCCTTCCGGGCCTTCGGTGCCGAGCTTGCCGTCACCTATCTGAACGACAAGGCGCGGCGCTTCGTGGAGCCGCTGGCGCAGGAGCTGGAGGCGCCGATCTTCCTGCCCCTCGACGTCGCCGTGCCCGGCCAGATGGAGGCGGTGTTCGAGGCCGTCGGCGAGCAATGGGGCAAGCTCGATTTCCTCGTGCATTCCATCGCCTTCGCGCCGCGCGACACGCTGGCCGGCCGCGTCACCGACGTGCCGCTCGACGGTTTCCTGAAGACGATGGAGATCTCCTGCTGGTCGTTCATGCGCATGGCGCATCTCGCCGAGCCGCTGATGAAGGACGGCGGCACGCTGTTCACCATGACCTATTACGGTTCCGAGCGGGTGGTAGAGAACTACAACATCATGGGCGTCGCCAAGGCGGCGCTGGAGAGCGCGGTGCGCTACATGGCGGCCGAGCTTGGCCCCAAGGGCATCCGCGTGCACGCCATCTCGCCCGGCCCACTGGCGACGCGCGCGGCCTCCGGCATTCCGGAGTTCGACGAATTGCTGGCGAAGGCGAAGGCGAAGGCGCCGGCGCGCGAGCTCGTCTCCATCGACGATGTCGGCGTCGCCACCGCCTTCCTCGCCCATGACGCGGCGCGGCTGATGACGGGGCAGGTGCTCTATATCGACGGCGGCTACAACATCATCGACTGAGGCGCCGGTCTCTCGGCATGACGGCAGATCCACGATCTCGTCGTCGCCATCGGCTGCAACATGATGCGCGGCGATCTTGAGGACACCGCCGCGCAGGTCCGCCACGCCATCCGCCCCCGGTTGATGCTCGACGAGGCCGACCGCGGTGCCGTCGCGTCCCAGCTGAACCTCGAGCCGCGCCCGCCCGCCTGCCAGCTCGCGCGGGCGGGCACCAGCTTCGAGGCGATCAAGGACGAGGTGCGCTTCACGGCCGCGCGCGAGCTGCTCGCGCTGACGCGCCTGCCGATCGGGCGTGTCGCCGAAGCCCTGTCCTATACCGCCAACAGCTCCTTCGATCATGCTTTCCGGCGCTGGTCCGGCGTGACGCCCTCGCAATGGCGCGCCCAGCAAGGTGGCGACGGCGATCGCCGCTGACAGGCGCCCCAAGACGGTGAGAGCAGACGGCGCTATGGCCCGTGCCAACAGGCTCGCGTCAAACGGAGCGAGAGACGACTTCCCGAAGCGAGGATCAGCGGCGGGGTCAGCCTATCAAGCCTTCTGCTTGGCGGTTCCGCTGGTCTTCCGAGACTTCCGTTCGGAAGACTTTGCCGTTTGTGTTTTGGACGAACCGTTCGCCAGAAGGTCTATGTCGATGCGGATATAGTCGCTGCGATAGATGATATCGGCCACATAGATCGCGATACCGTGCGAATCGACGATGATGCAGCGGCACATCGCCGTAGGCGTACCCAGGGCGATCTTGAGCAGGTCGGCGACCTCCGGGTCGGCGCCCCCGATGGTGATCGACTGGCGAGCTGACTTCACCTCGACCTGATCGAGTTCGGCGAGGATAGGCAGGGCCGGCCGGGTCTCGAACGCCGCGCGATCGAGATCGTAGATATGGCTCGCGAGCCGGAGGTTCACGATGCCGTAGGGCTCGTCGTCCTTGAACTGCACGCTCCGCAGGAAGACGTAGCTATCCGCAAGCTTGCCGTCTCCGGCGGCGAGGATCGGCTGGGAGGTCGGCGTCGGCGCGGCGATGAGCCGGGGCACGTTGCCCTTCAGCGATTCGGCGAGCGAGTGCCAGTCCGTGGCGAGCTTCAGCCAGCGCTTGTCGGTCTTGTTATCGAGGATGAAGGTTCCCCGTCCCTGACGGCAGTAGAGCAGCCCCTCTTTGCGCAGGATGTCGACGGCCTGGCGCACGGTGACGCGTGCGACCTGGAACTCGACCTCGAGCTGTTCGAGGGTCGGAATCTTCGCGCCCGGCAGCCACTGGCGCGCCTCGATGCGTTGCCGCATGACCTCGGCCACCTGAAGGTAAAGCGGCACCCGGCTGCGGTCGTAGGTACGTTGCAGGTTCAAGGGAGCATTCATGTTGGATTTCATGTATTCTGGGGCGTAGCCGGTGCATTCGCCGCCGCGCCCGGGGAAATGGCGGAACTCGTTCCTTTCTTTCTAACTATCATACTGAAGATAGAATGTTAACCTGACATATTGTGCGGCGGTTGCGCCGGGCAAAGCGCCGGGCGGCAAGGCTTTGCGACGGGGATGGACTCCCGGTCGATTCCGCGCGGTCGCGCAATTGCTGACGGACAGCATCACCTCCACCGATTTTCCACTTCCGTAGCGGCTTCGGCCGGCGAACGTCTTTGGGCCTGCGCTTCCGGCCGGTTGCGGGCGACGCGGCGCCGCTCCCACAAGCGACGTTGCCGGCAGGAAGATATTGGCCCGCCATGCGGTTCGGGGGAAAGACGTCGGTCTCTCGAAAAATTATTGTCTTACTAAAGATAGGATAATAGCATGATGGATGATTGAGCCTCGAGTTCCCGCCGGCTTGCTGCGGCAGTGCGGTGCGACGTGTCGGGGAGTGCTGCTTTGTTCGTCCAGGTGTCGTTGAAGGTTCCGCCATGCGCATCAGTATTTTGAGAGAGAGCTCTGGTTTGGAGCCACGGGTCGCCGCGTCGCCCGACACGGTTAAGCGTTATGTCGGGTTGGGTGCGGAGGTCGTCGTGGCTTCCGGGGCCGGCCTCGCGTCGGGTGTTGGCGACGGGGATTACGAAGCGGCGGGTGCGCAGGTCGTTGCGGACAACGCGGCGGCGGTGGCTGGCGCGGATGTGGTGCTTTCCGTTCGTCGTCCGGAGGCTTCGGCCCTGAAGGGGGCGAACCGCGGGGCGCTGGCGATCGCGATCATGGACCCGTACGGGCATGAGAAGGATCTGGAGGCGCTGGCCAAGGCGGGCGTGTCGGCCTTCGCGATGGAGCTGATGCCGCGCATCACGCGGGCGCAGGTGATGGACGTCTTGTCCAGCCAGGCGAACCTTGCGGGCTATCGGGCGGTGGTGGATGCGGCCGGCGAGTTCGGCCGGGCCTTCCCGATGATGATGACGGCGGCGGGCACGGTGCCGGCGGCGCGGGTCTTCGTCATGGGCGCCGGCGTGGCGGGGCTGCAGGCGGTGGCGACGGCGCGGCGCCTCGGCGCGGTGGTCTCGGCGACCGACGTGCGGCCGGCGGCGAAGGAGCAGGTGGAGTCCCTCGGCGGCAAGTTCATCGCCGTGGAGGACGAGGAGTTCAAGCAGGCGGAGACGGCGGGCGGCTACGCCAAGCAGATGTCGGCGGAGTACCAGGCCAAGCAGGCGGCCTTGGTCGCCTCGCACATCGCCAAGCAGGATGTCGTCATCACCACGGCGCTGATCCCCGGCCGTCCGGCGCCCAAGCTCGTCTCGGGCGAGATGGTGGCGTCGATGAAGCCGGGCTCGGTGGTCATCGACCTCGCGGTCGAGCGCGGCGGCAATGTCGAGGGCGCCGTGCCGGGCGAGGTGGTCACCACCGCCAACGGGGTGAAGATCGTCGGGCACCTCAACGTGCCGGGACGCCTCGCAGCGACGGCCTCGCAGCTCTACGCCAAGAACCTCTACGCCTTCGTGGAGACGCTGATCGACAAGGGGACGAAGAGCCTTGCCGTGAAGTGGGAGGACGAGCTGGTGAAGGCGACGCTGCTGACCCGCGACGGGGCGGTGGTGCATCCCGGCTTCAAGCCGCAAGGGGCCGGCGACGCCGCCTCGGCGGCGTGAGCGCTGCTTCGTCATGATCGACAGGGCGGGCCGGTCGCGCCGGGGAGGGCGCGGCAGGGCTCGGACAACAGACTTCCAGGGGATTTAGGGAAATGGCCAATCCGGCAGCGGGCGATCCGGTCGCCCAGAACGCGGTTGAGGGGGCGCGGGTGGCGGCCGAAGTGGCGCGCCAGGCCGCCGAGGCGGCGCAGGCCTATGCCGACGCCGCCGCGCAGCATTATGCGGAAGTCGCCGGGCAGGTGGCGCATGCGGTCTCAGGCGGGGCGATCGACCCCTTCGTGTTCCGCCTCGCCATCTTCGTGCTTGCGGTGTTCGTCGGCTATTACGTGGTGTGGTCGGTGACGCCGGCGCTGCACACGCCGCTGATGAGCGTCACCAACGCCATCTCCTCGGTGATCGTGGTCGGCGCGCTGCTGGCGGTCGGCGTCGACGCGATGAGCGCGGAAGGCACGGAATGGGCCAAGGGCTTCGGCTTCATCGGCCTGATCCTCGCCAGCGTGAACATCTTCGGCGGCTTCCTGGTGACCAGCCGGATGCTGGCCATGTACTCGAAGAAGAAGTGAGACGGGGCCCATGAACGCCAATCTCGTCGCACTGCTCTACCTCGTCTCGGGCGTCCTGTTCATCCTGGCGCTGCGCGGGCTCTCCAGCCCCGTCACCTCGCGCCGGGGCAATCTGTTCGGCATGGTCGGCATGGCCATCGCCATCCTGACCACGCTCGCCGCGAGCCCGCCCTCGGGCGCGCTGGGCTGGGGGCTGGTGATCGGCGGCCTCGCCATCGGCGGCGGCGCCGGCGCGGTCATCGCCCGCAAGATCGCCATGACGCAGATGCCGCAGCTGGTAGCGGCCTTCCACTCGCTGGTCGGCCTTGCCGCAGTGATGGTGGCGGCGGCCGCGCTCTATGCGCCGGAAGCCTTCGGCATCGGCGAGGTCGGCGCCATCCACGGCCAGGCGCTGATCGAGATGAGCCTCGGCGTCGCCATCGGCGCCATCACCTTTACAGGTTCCGTCATCGCCTTCGCCAAGCTGAACGGCAATATGAGCGGCAAGCCGATCATGCTGCCGGGCCGGCACGTCATCAATGCCGGCCTCGCTCTGCTGCTCGTCGTGCTGATCGGCGTTCTCGTCGCCACCGAGAGCCATACCGTGTTCTGGGCGATCGTGATCGTCAGCCTCGTGCTGGGCGGCCTCATCATCATCCCGATCGGCGGCGCCGACATGCCGGTGGTCGTCTCGATGCTGAACTCCTACTCCGGCTGGGCGGCGGCGGGCATCGGCTTCACGCTGGGCAACACCGCGCTGATCATCACCGGCGCGCTGGTCGGCTCGTCGGGCGCGATCCTGTCCTACATCATGTGCAAGGGCATGAACCGGAGCTTCATCTCCGTCATCCTCGGCGGCTTCGGCGGCGACACCTCTGCCGCGGCCGGCGGGGCGGTGGAGACCCGTCCGGTGAAGCAGGGCTCGGCCGAGGACGCCGCCTTCATCATGAAGAACGCGTCGAAGGTGATCATCGTGCCCGGCTACGGCATGGCGGTGGCGCAGGCCCAGCATGCCCTCAGAGAGATGGCCGACAAGCTGAAGGAGGAGGGCGTCGAGGTGAAGTACGCCATCCATCCCGTCGCCGGCCGCATGCCCGGCCACATGAACGTGCTGCTGGCCGAGGCCAACGTGCCCTATGACGAGGTGTTCGAGCTCGAGGACATCAATAGCGAGTTCGCGCAGGCGGACGTCGCCTTCGTCATCGGCGCCAACGACGTGACCAACCCGGCGGCCAAGACCGACCCGCAGTCGCCGATCTTCGGCATGCCGATCCTCGACGTCGAGAAGGCCAAGACCGTGCTGTTCATCAAGCGCGGCATGGCCGCCGGCTATGCCGGCGTCGAGAACGAGCTGTTCTTCCGCGATAACACCATGATGCTCTTCGCCGACGCAAAGAAAATGGTCGAGGATATCGTCAAGAATATCTGAAGCCCCCCAATAGCTGGAGGAAGCCATGAATGCCGAAACTCTTCTTGCCTCCAAATCATCCGAGATCATCACGACGGGACCGCATGTTCCTCTTATCGAGGCCGCCCTTACTCTGGCGCGGCGCCGGATCGGGGCGCTCCCGGTGGTCGATGATTGCGGCGAGGTCGTGGGGCTGCTGACCGAGCGCGACATCGTCTACCGCTACGCCGAGCGCGGCCCGCAGGCGCTGCAGGGCGATGTCGCCTCGGTCATGTCGCGGCTGATCGCCGTGTGCGGGCCGCGGGACATGGTGAGCGAGATCGCGCGCCGGATGACCGAGCGCCAGATGCGCCACATGCTGATCATGGAAGATGGAAGGATGCTCGGCATCGTGTCGATCGGCGATGTCGTGAACTCGCGGGTTCAGGCCGCCGAGCGCGAAAGCCGGGAGCTGAAGGCCTACATCGCGTCCTGACGCTCACGACACTAATCATAAGCAAAACGATTCTGCCTATACTGGGAGGTAACGAATGCTGGTCGTCAATGTGCTCGCCGATCGGGGCCAGAAGCTGGAGCCGGCGGATCGGGAGGCGCTCGATGCCGCCGCTGCGGAGCGGTCGCGTACCGTCTTCAAGCGCTGCGCCGATTATGTGCCGACGCCGCTCTTCAGCCTGCCCGCGCTCGCCCGCAACCTCGGGGTCGCCGGCATCGACGTGAAGGATGAGAGCGCCCGGCTCGGTCTCGGCAGCTTCAAGGCACTCGGCGGGGCCTATGCGGTGATCCGGCTGGCGCTGGAGGCGGCGGAAGCCGCGCTCGGCCGTCCGGTCACGCTTTCCGAGCTGGACGACCCGGCGGTGCGCGCGGCGACCTCGAAGCTGGTCGTCGCCAGTGCCACGGATGGCAATCACGGCCGCTCCGTCGCCTGGGGGGCATCGCTGGTCAAATGCCGGGCCGTCATCTTCCTGCACGCCGGCGTCAGCGCCGAGCGGGAGGCCGCGATCGCCCGCTTCGGCGCGGAGATCGTGCGCGTCGACGGCAATTACGACGATTCCGTCGCGGCTTCGGAGAAGGCGTGCGCCGACAATGGATGGACGCTCGTCTCCGACACCTCGTGGCCGGGCTATGAGCGCATCCCGACGCTGGTGATGGAAGGCTATACGGCTATGGGCGCGGAGGTGGTGGACCAACTGCCGCAACCGCCCACCCACTGCTTCCTGCAGGCCGGGGTCGGTGGGCTCGCCGCCGCGATGGCGGGCTATCTCTCCCTCGCCTATTGCGAGAAGGCGCCGCGCTTCATCATCGTGGAGCCGGAGCGGGCGGCCTGCCTGCTGGCGAGCCACGAAGCCGGCCGGCCGGTCAAGATCGACGCCGAGGAGCCCACGGTGATGGCGATGCTCGAATGCTACGAGCCCTCGCTCGTTGCCTGGCGGATCCTGTCGCGCGTCGCCCACGCCTTCATGACCGTCGACGAGGCGAGCGCCCCGGAGGTGATGAACCGGCTTGGCCGGCCGATCGGCAGCGATCCGGCGATCGTGTCGGGGGAGAGCGGCGGCGCGGGCCTCGCAGCGCTCGTCGCAGTGCTTGCCGACCCGAAGGCGCGCGAGCAGTTGGGCCTCGATGCGGAGTCGCGGGTGCTGCTCTTCAATACCGAAGGCGCCACCGACCGCGACCTCTACACACGCCTCACCCAGCTCGATCCCGATCGCGTGGTGGCCTCGCGACGCGCGGCGGCGCCGGTCTGAATTCCCGGTGGCGGCGCCTCCTCTTGAGGCAATTCCGCGCGGAATCGGCACGGAAAACAGGCATGTCCCGAACTTTACATCATATCATTCTAACAATAGGATGATATGATCCTGGTCATATGGCGGGATAGTGGTCACGTCGACGGGCTTGTCCGGGGAAACAAGCGTCCAAGCGTCGATGTCACCGCAGCAGTGATCAAATAAAAAATACACAATAATCAACTTCCACAGAGGAACTCATGATGAGTAGAGGTCTTGTGAAGAAGATCGGTGTCGCGGGCGCCCTTGCCCTCGCGCTCGGCGCGGGAGCGGCGGCTGCGGACGACATCGCGATCGGCGTGAACATGCCGCTGACCGGAGCCTTCGCGGCTTCGGGAACCTTCGTCGCCGACGGCGCGCGCATCGCGGCCGATGAGATCAACGCCCGCGGCGGCGTGCTGGGCAAGAAGGTCCGCCTCGTGATCGAGGACAACAAGAGCAACCCGACCGAAGCGGCGGCCGTCGCCGAGAAGCTGATCGTCCGCGACAAGGTGCCGGTGATGATGGGCGCCTGGGGCTCGAGCCTCACCCTCGCGGTGATGCCGAAGCTGATGCAGTACAAGGTGCCGATGCTGGTCGAGACCTCCTCGTCGAGCAAGATCACGCTGCAGGGCAACCCTTACGTCTTCCGCATCTCGGCGCCGTCGTCGCTGGAGGCGGAGAACCTCGCGAAGGTCCTCGACAAGTTCAACATCAAGAAGGCCGACTTCCTGGTCATCAACAATGACTGGGGCCGGGGCTCGGCGACGGACTTCTCCGCGATGCTGAAGAAGCACGGCGTCGAGGTCGGGCTGGTCGAGATCATGGACCAGTCGGCGCAGGACATGAGCGCGCAGCTCTCGAAGATCAAGGCGTCCGACGCGGACACGCTCTTCATCACCGCGGCGGTCGAGCAGCTGACCCTGGTGCTGAAGCAGGTCGAGGCGCTCGGCCTGAAGCGCCAGATCATCACCACCGGCGGCTCGCAGAATCCCGACCAGCTCATCGCGCAGGCCGGCAAGGCGACCGAAGGCACGATGCACATGGTGTTCTTCGCGCCCTGGCAGCCGGAGAAGTCGGCCTATCCGGCGAAGTCCGAAGCGTTCATCGCCGCCTGGTCCAAGAAGGGCTTCGATGCCGCCGGCCTGACGGAGAGCTATCGCGGCTATGACGGCATCAACGTCATCGCCGCCGCCATCGAGAAGGCCGGCGTCGCCGAGCCGGACGCCATCCGCAAGGCGCTCTGGGATATCAAGGCCGAAGGCCTGAACGGTCCCATCGCCTTCCAGAAGGCGGGTCCCGAGGGGCGTGAGAGCGGCCAGAGCGTGCCGGCGACCTATATCGGCAAGGTCGTCAACGGCAAGGTCGAAGTTCTTCAGTAATTGCACGGGGCGGGTCCGACAGGGCCCGCCCGTCTTTCTCGGCCTGGCAGGAAGCAGCCTCCCACTCGAGGCGGCGCGGATGAGGCATGAACGTGGACCAGTTACTCCAACACTTGGCCAATACACTGATCATGGGCGGCACCTATGCGCTGCTCGGCATCGGCCTGACGCTCATTTTCGGCATCATGCGCGTCGTCAACTTCACGCATGGCGAACTCTATGCGTTCGGCGCCTATGGCCTCTACTTCGTGGCTGTCGTGCTCGGCATGAATTTCTATGTCTCGATCCTGTTCGCCATCGCCGGCGGCATGGTTCTGGGCGCGCTGATCGAGCTGGTGCTGCTGCGCCCCAAGCGCGGGGCCGACATCGACACCACCATGCTGCTGATGATCGGTGCCTGGATCGTGCTTCAGAATACCGAGCACCTGGCCTGGGGCAGTATCGCCAAGTCCATTCCCTCGCCCTTTCCGACCGAGCCGCTGGTCATCGGACCGATTTCCCTGTCGTGGCTGCGCATCTTCGTCTTCGGCGTCGCCATCCTGCTGATCATCGCCACCTATTTCCTGATCAACCGGACCCGGCTCGGCAACGCCATGCGCGCGACCTTCCAGGACACGGACACGGCCGCGCTGATGGGCGTCAACATCCGCGCCATCTACACCATGACCTTCGCCCTCGGCTCGGGCCTCGCGGCCGCCGCCGGCGCGCTGCTGGGCCCGGTCTTCGTGGTGACGCCGACCATGGGCGACCTGGCCTCGCTCAAGGCGTTCGCCATCGTCATCCTCGGCGGTCTCGGAAACATCACCGGTGCGACCATCGGCGGCTTCATCCTCGCCTTCGTCGAGGAGATCGGTGCCGGATACATCTCCTCCGGCTACCGCGACGCCATGGGCTTCCTGATCATCATCGTCGTGCTGCTGTTCCGGCCGACCGGCATCTTCGCGCGCGTGGAGCGGATTGGATGACCCGTCTGACCCCCATCATCGTTCTGCTGTTCTTCGCCTCCGTTCCCTGGTGGCTGACGGACCAATATCTCCTCCACACGCTCATCACGACCGGCATCTTCATCCTCGCCGCGATGAGCCTGAACCTGCTGCTCGGCTATACCGGGCAGCTCAGCCTCGGCCATGTCGCGTTCTTCGGCATCGGCGCCTATACCAGCGCGCTGACGGCGCTCGGCTTCGACGTCGAGCTGTTCGGCCTGTTCCGGGTGGTCCACGAGCCGTGGCCGCCGGTGCTGGGGCTGCTGTTCGGGACGCTCGTCGCCGCCCTCTGCGGCTTCGTGATCGGCAAGCTCTCCTTCCGGGTGCGCGGGGCCTATTTCGTCATCGTCACCATCAGCTTCGCGGAGGTGACGCGGCTCGTCTCGCTGAACTGGGTGGAGCTGACGCAGGGCCCGCTCGCGCTTCCCGGCATTCCCCCGCTGACGATCGGCTTTCCCGGACTGGGCTACATGACGCTGTGGGAGAAGACCGAGAACTACTATGTCGTCCTCGCCTTCATCGTCCTCGCCTACATCCTCATCAAGCGGCTGGTGAACTCCCGCTTCGGCCGGGCGATGATCGCGCTGAAGGGCAATGAATCGCTGGCGACGTCGGTCGGCATCGACGTGACGCGCTACCTCGTGATCGCCGCGATCGTCTCGGCCGGCATGGCCGGCTGCGCCGGGGCGCTCTACGCCCATTACATCCAGATCATCGACCCGATGATCTTCATGTTCCTCAACACGGTGACGATGGTCATCATGGTCATCACCGGCGGAAAGGGCACGCTGGCCGGCCCGCTGGTCGGTGGGCTGATCTTCGGCCTCGCCCCGGTGGTGCTGCGTTCCTATGTCGGCCCGGAGATCCAGTGGATCCTCTACGGCCTGCTGATGATCGTGGTGGTGTTCGTGCTGCCGCAGGGCATTGTCCCGGCCATCGAGCAATGGTTCAACCGGGCGAAGGCGGAGCCGCTCCGCGAGCCGTCCGTCGCCGGGAAAGGAGAGCGGGCATGAACGCGCCTGTTGCGGCGACCGCTGCGCTCGAGCGGCCGGTCGCGCTCTCCATCGAGCATGTGGCGGTCCATTTCGGCGGACTGGTCGCGATCTCCGACCTGCACTTCACCGTCGGCGAAGGCGAGCTCGTCAGCCTGATCGGGCCCAACGGCGCCGGCAAGACGACGGCCTTCAACGTCATCACCGGCTTCCTGCGCCCGACCAAGGGCAAGGTGGTGTATCGCGGCACGCCGCTGACCGGCCTGAAGCCGCATGAGGTGACCAAGCTCGGGCTGGTGCGCACCTTCCAGCGCACCAGCGTCTTCGACAGCTGCACGGTCTTCGAGAATGTGCTGATGGGCCTGCACCGGCGCGTCCACATCGGCCTTGTGGCCACCATTCTCGCGCTGCCGAGCAGCACGCGGGCCGAGGCGGAGCTGCGCGAGCAGGCGTGGGAAATCCTGCGCCTCGTCGGCATCGAGCACCGTGCGTCGGAACTCGGCGGCAGCCTGCCCTATGGCGAGCAGCGCCTGCTCGGTGTCGCGCTGGCGCTGGCGACGAACCCGAGCGCACTGCTGCTCGACGAGCCGGTGTCGGGCATGAACCCGACCGAGACCGGCAATTTCGTGCGGCTTCTCGCGAAGATCCGCGAGCGCGGCACGACCATTCTTCTCGTCGAGCACGACATGCCGATGGTGATGGGCATCTCCGATCGCGTCGTCGTTCTCAACAATGGTCGCCTGATCGCGGAAGGCCCGCCGTCGGTCGTGCAGAACGACCCCGAGGTGATCCGCGCCTATCTTGGCCAGGGAGCTAAGAGTGCTTGAGATACGCAACATCGTCTGCCGCTATGGCAAGGTCACGGCGCTCAAGGGCATCAGCCTGACCGTCCCGCAGAACAAGCTGGTGGCGCTGATCGGCGCCAACGGCGCCGGCAAGAGCACCACGCTGCGCTCGATCTCCGGCCTCGTGCCGCCGGTCAGCGGGCAGATCCTGTTCAAGGGCGTGGACATCACGCGTGCCTCGCCGGCCCGCATCCTCTCGCTGGGCATCGCCCACTGCCCGGAGGGGCGGCGCGTCTTTCCGCACATGACGGTGGCGGAGAACCTGGCGATGGGCAGCTATCTGCGCCGGGACCGGGCGGCGGTGGAGACGGATCTCGAGCGCACCTTCGAGCAGTTTCCCCGTCTGGCGGAGCGGCGCCGGCAAGTGGCCGGCACGCTCTCCGGCGGCGAGCAGCAGATGCTCGCCATCGGCCGGGCGATGATGTCGCGTCCCTCGCTGATCCTCTTCGACGAGCCCTCGCTGGGCCTCGCCCCGAACATCGTCGAGCGCACCTTCGAGATCATCTGCGGCATCCGCGACAGCGGCACCACCGTGCTGATGGTGGAACAGAACGCCTATTCCGCGCTGGAGATGTGCGACTACGCCTATCTCCTCGAGACCGGCTCCATGGCGCTGGAAGGCCCGGGCGAGCAGATGATCAGCAATCCGCATGTGCGTGAGGCCTATCTGGGCGGGGGCATGGCGCATAGCCTCTAGCTCCCTGCCGGCCGGCATAGCGCCGCGCCAGCCTCCTCTTCTCATCCGACAGGGCCGTCGCCGCAGACCCGGCGACGACCCTGTTTTTTTTGCGCGCCGCGATGTCTTGTGAGCCCGGCATAAAAAAAGCCCCGGCAGGGGAATGCCGGGGCGTCGAGTCGAGGGATGGGAAGATGCGGGATCAGCCCTCGGCGGCCTCGCACCAGTCGAGGATGCTGAGCGCCATGACCTTGATCGCGGTGACGTAGTCGTCGATCGAGACATACTCGTCATTGGCGTGCATCACGGCCGTCGAGCCGGGACCGAAGATGACGGTCGGCGTATCGGCGTAGAGGTTCAGGAAGCGGGTGTCCGCCGCGCCCTGACGGCCGCTGATGACCGGGGCCTTGCCGGTGATCTCCTTGTAGACGTCGCTCACCGTGGTCACGATGGCGTGGTCGCGCGGGATTTCGGACGCCTGCGCATCGTAGCCGACGAACCGAACCACCGGCGGGTGGTCCTTCATCCACGGATCCTCGGCGGCGGCCTTCGCGATCTGATCGACCAGGCTCTGCTTGACGCCCTCATGGTCCTCGCCCGGCACCGTTCCGATGCTGCCCTTGAGCAGGCAGGTCGCCGGGAAGGCGCTCGGATAATTGCCGGCTTGGAAACTGCCGATCAGGCAGGGAAGGGAATCTATCGCGCTGGGGTAAAGCGGGTGGGACACGGTGGCGACGCGGTGCGCCTCCAGCGCGTTGACCGCCTGCGTGATCTTGTAGCCGAGCTCGATGCCGCTCACGCCCAGATAGCGCTGCTGCACGCCGGCCGGCTTGCCCTGGATCTCGATCTCGAACCAGATGCGGCCGATGCAGGCCGGCTGGACGGCGAGGTCGCTGGTTTCGCCGGAAATGCCGGCATCCGCCTTGTAGCCGCGGATCACCGTGTCGAGCGTGCCGTGGCCGCTGACTTCCTCGTCGATGACGACGTTGATGTAGACGTCGCCCTTCAGCTTGACGCCGGCGGCCTGCAGGAACTGCACGGCGAGGATGTGGCTGGCGACGCCGCTCTTCATGTCGCAGGAGCCGCGCCCGTAGACGCGCCCGTCCTTGATCGCGGCCGACCACGGATTGTCACTCCACCCCTCTCCGTTGCCGACCGGGATGACGTCGGTGTGGCCGTTGAGGAGCAGCGACCGGCCGCCGCCCTGGCCCTTCCAGGTGGCGACGATGTTCGGACGGTTCTCATAGCCGCGGTCGACCGGCCGGTAGCCGGGGTGCTTCTTCAGCTCCTCCCAGTCGGTCTCCCACATGTCGACGTCGAGGCCGATGCCGGCCATGTACTTGGACAGATAGTCCTGGATGGCGGCCTCGTCCCCGGTGACGCTGGGGATGGAGACCATCTTCTGCAGGAAAGCGACCGCCTGGTCGCGATTGGCGTCGATGACCGACAGGATGTCCTGCCGCGAGACGGTGCTCATGAATTGTCTCCGTGACCTGAAGGGAGAGCAGGGCGGCGGTGCCGCCCCGCGGCGCTGCGGACCTCAGCTGGCCTTGAGGCGCGGAATGATTTCGCGGGCGATCGTTTCGATCTGGTCCATCTGATACTTGTAGGGAACGAAGATGATCTTCTGGACGCCGGCGTCGAGATGCTCCTTCAGCTGGGCGACGCACTCGTCGACCGAGCCCATGATGGCGCTCTCGCGGGTGCAGTCGCTGTGCTCGGGGAAATCCCATTCCTTGTTGAGCCAGTCCATCATGTCCTCGCGGACCGCGTCCTTGGACGGGCCGACCATGATCGGCAGCTGCGAGGCGTTCATGACCTGGCTCGGATCCTTGCCGGCCTCCTTGGCGAAGCCGAGCACCTTGTCCCAGGACTTCTTGAAGTCTTCGGCGCGGTAGAAATAGGTCAGCCAGCCATCGCCGGTGGCGCCGGCGCGCTTGAGCGCCGCATCGGCATAACCGCCGATCAGGATGGGAAGATGCGGCTGCGCGGGCTTGGGATACATCACCGCCTTCGACAGCTTGTAGTTCAACTGCACGCCGGTGGCCTCGTCCTCGATCTTGTAGTCGCCGGTGACGAGTTCCTCGGTCCAGAGGCGGCGCATGATCTCGAGATTCTGGTCCATGATCTTGCCGCGCTTGCCGAAGGGCAGGCTCATGGCGTCGAATTCGCGCTTGTACCAGCCCGCGGCCATGCCCATGACGAGGCGGCCGTTCGACAGCTGGTCCATCGACGAAAGCTGCTTGGCAAGGGCGACCGGGTTGCGGAGCGGCAGCACCAGAATGCCGGTGCCCATGCGGATCTTGGTGGTGCGGGCGGCGATGCCGGTCAGCGTGGTGAGCGAGTCGATGATCGGGAAGTTCGGGTCGACGCCCAGCAGCATGTGATCCCAGACCCAAACGGAATCATAGCCGAGTTCCTCGACGCGAACGCCATAGTCAACCAGAGCGCGGGCATCGGGCATGCTGGGGTAGGCGACGAAGTTCCGCGCCGCGATGCCGAACGTCTTGGACAGCATAGTCATTGAATTCCTCCCAGGAATATTTGGCTCATCCGATGAAGAGGCGTTCGGGATCGAGCACGCGCAGCGTGGCGAGCTCTTTCTCCGTCGGCGGCTCTGTGGTGCCGAGCTGGTCGTCGAAGGTCAGGTCGAAGCCGGTGTTGTCCTGCACCTCCTCACGGCTGACGCCGGGATTGAGGGCGAGCACCTTGATGCGGCGGTCGGTGTCGTCGAAGCCGAAGACCGCGAGCTCGGTGATGACGCGGAACATGCCACCCATCGGCAGGCCGCTCTCGGCGCGCGAACGGCCGCCGCGGATGAAGCCGGGGCTGGTGATGAAGTCGACCTGCTCCACGAAGCGGCGCTTCTCGTGCTTCATCGCGACGATCATGTTGGTGAGGCTGGAGATGTCGTTGCCGCCGCCCGTGCCGGGAAGGCGCGTCTTCGGATGCGCGGGATCGCCGATGAAGGACGAGTTCAGGTTGCCGAACTGGTCGATCTGCGCGCCGCCCATGAAGCCGACATCGACATAGCCGCGCTGGAGCAGCAGCAGGACATCGGCGCTGCCCAGCACCATGTTGGCGCGCTTGGTGCAGCGCTGGTCGTTGGTCGAGGGCGGGAGCTTACCCGGCTCCACGAAGGCACCGACGACGCCGCCCTCGAAGAGGATGGTGAGGCCGGGGCAGTCGAGGCGCTGGGCGAGGGTCGCCGCCAGCAGCGGGATGCCGACGCCGGCGAAGACGACCTGGCCGTCCGTGAGCTGGCGGGAGCTGAGGACCGCGAGTATTTCCGACGCGGTGTAGTTTCGAGTGTCAGTCATTGTAGATGCTCCTGCCGCGCCGGCTGGCTTCGAGAACTTCCTCCATGCCGATGAGCTCGAGGTATTTGTTCCACGACGCCGGCTCGTAGAAGTATTTCTCCAGATAATCCTGCATCGCGCCGACCGGGTCCTTGTTGACCTGGCGGACATAGGCGTCCATGTGCGCGAGCATCGGCTCGTAGACGCCGAAGCATTCGTGCGGAGCGCTGCCATAGGGCACTTCCACCACCGCATCGACGCAGAAGAACGGGATCTTCGTCTGGTCCGGCGCCCGGCGGATCTGGTCGTTGGAGACGATGCGCTCGGTGGTGAGGATGACGCGGTTGGCGGCGAGGGCGAGGTCGATGTCCATGAACTGCAGGCCATCGATCTGCGCGTTGCCGTAGGCGTCGCAGCGCTGCACGTGGATCAGCGCCACCTCGGGATTGAGGGCGGGCACCAGAAGGAGCCTCTCGCCGGTGAAGGGGCAGTCGATCTCCTTGGCCTCGGGCCTTATGCGCTCGACGTCCGAGCCGAGCATCGAGCGGATCGGCAGGAACGGCACGCCCATGCCACCGGCGCGGTAGCGCATGCCCATCGCCATGTGGCTCCACTCATCGTAGCGGGCCCCGCCGCTCTCGACGTTGTGGCGCATCACCTTGGACAGGCCCCACAGAATGCCCTGCGCGAACCAGCTGGTTTCGATGTGGTTGCTGACACCCGAGCCGAAGAGCAGATCACCGTCCGTCGAGATGATGCAGCGCGAGCAGGACAGCTCCTTGCGGCGGTCGCGGATGAGCTGCCAGATCAGCGCCATCGGCGTGCGCGACATGGTGGAGCCGCCGATGCCGACCGTGTCGCCGTCGCGTACGAATTTCGTCGCCTCTTCCAGCGACATGACCTTCTCGCGAAGGCTGCGGTCACGCTTCGACAGTTTCTCGCGTAGTTGGACGTAAGGCTCGACGCCGGTCGTCATGTGCAGATCTCTCCTCCGGACGTGTTTTTGCGCGCCGGCTCAGTTGCCGTCCGCGAGCGCGTTGAATTCGTCGATCAGGCGGTCCCAGTCCGCGCGCTGATCGAAGAGTTCGTCCCAGAATGTCTGGTGCTTTCGGGCCTCGAACCGGTCGAGCGGAATGCCCTGCTGCTCGACCCAGGTGTAGTAGCCGAGGTTGAAGATGCGCCGCCGGTCGGGGAAGCCCAGTTCGAGCACCGCGTCCGGCGCGGCGCCGGCGATGAACTCGCCGAAGACCGTGCCGGCGTCGATTTCGTCGAAGCCGTCGGGATAATGACGCGCCGCGAACGCCTCGCGCTCGGTGCGGTACATGGCGGCGCTGTCGGTGGCGATCGTCATCACCACGTCGTCGGCGCCGTAGCGCATGTATTTGGCGAGCTTGATCGCCGCGACGATGTTGGCGAGGCCGGAAATGCCGATCTCGTCGAGCTGCGCGATCAGTTCCGGATCGACCCGGCGGCGGCGCGCGAGATAGCCGCGCCCCGCTTCGCTGGCGATCATCAGGTTCAGATGGTCGCTCGCGCGGTCGGAAACGGCGATGGCGAAATCCGTGTTCATCACGTTGTGGATGAGCGGCACATGCTTGTCGCCGATGCCCTGGATGTTGTGCTCGCCATAGCCGTTCTCCAGCAGGGTCGGGCATTCCAGCGCCTCGACGGCGGCGATGCGGGTGCCGTGCCCGGCCTTGAGATGGTCGCCCGCCGCGATGGTGCCGGCCGAACCGGTGGCGGAGACGAAGGCGGACAGGGCGAGGTGCGGGTTGCGCGTCCGCAGATGGCGGAAGACGTGCTCGCACGCCGGTCCCGTCACGGCCCGGTGCGCGACGTAATTGGTGAAGGCGGAGAACTGGTTGAGGATCACGTTCTCGTCGTGCCGCGCCAGCTCGTGGCAGGCGTCGTAGATTTCCTTGACGTTGCTCTCGGTGCCCGGCGTGCGGACGATGTCCTCGGGGGAGGTTACCCAGCGCTCCAGCCATTCGAAGCGCTCGCGGCTCATGCCTTCGGGCAGCACGGCGATGCCGGAGCAGCCGAGGATGCGCGAGACCGCGATGCCGCCCCGGCAGTAATTGCCGGTGGAGGGCCAGACCGCCCGGTGATGGCCGGGATCGAAGCGGCCGGTCACGAGCTCCGCGACGAGACCGGCATAGGCCGGCAGCACCTTGTGGGCGCCGATCATCGGGAAGCGGTTGCCCAGCATCACCACGATGGTCGCGTCGGTGCCGGTGAGTTCCTTCGGCAACACGAGATGACCGGGAATCTCCGCCCGGCTGCGCCGGTCGGCGCCGTTGTACCAGTGGATCCGCCACAGGTTCATCGGATCGGCGGCGTCGGGGTCGATGGCGGCGAGCCGTTCGGAGATGGCGGCGGGAATGGCATCCGGCGCGCTCAGCTCACGGAAGGTCGGCAGCCGGATGCCGCGGGCCTGTGCCTGACCGATGGCGCGACGGCGCGTTTCGGCGTCGATCATGGAGGGCTGTGTCGCCGGCTCGGTCATTCTCTCGCAACCTGGGATCTGACTAGATGTCTATCATACTAATGTTAGTATGATAGACATCTATCGTGGGCAGGAAGGGCTGTCAAAGCCCGTCGCGCGGTTTCAGCAGGCGGAATGGCTTTCCTTGAGCGACAGTCCGGCGGGCTGCGGCCCGCAACCGGCGGCGGCGCGCGCCGCGGCGCTGGCGAAGGCCCGCGCGTGCAGCGGCGCGGGGGCATCCCGATAGAGCGTGTCGCGCTGGCGCGGGACGCGTCCGGCCGAGCGGATCGTCGCCTCCATCATCTGCGGCGTCATCTCCTGGCCGTGGCTGGCGCCGGCGGAGCGGGAGATGGTCTCGTCCATCAGCGTCCCGCCGAGGTCGTTCACCCCGGCCGACAGGCAATGCCTTATGCCTTCCGGACCCAGCTTCACCCAGGAGACCTGGATGTTGGTGATGTGCGGGTGGAGCACCAGCCGCGAGACGGCGTGCATCAGCAGCGTCTCCCGGAAGGTGGGGCCGCGACGGGCCCGACCCTTGAGGTAGATGGGCGCTTCCATATGCACGAAAGGCAGGGGCACGAACTCGGTGAAGCCGCCGGTCTCGATCTGCAGGTCGCGGATGCGCATCAGGTGGCGGGCCCAGTGCTCGTAGCGGTCGATATGGCCGAACATGATCGTCGCCGTGGACCGGAAGCCGAGCCCGTGCGCGGTGCGCATCACGTCGAGCCATTGCTCGGTGTTGATCTTGTCGGCACAGAGCTCCGCGCGCACCTCGTCGTCGAGGATTTCCGCCGCCGTGCCGGGCAGGGTGCCAAGGCCAGCCTGCTTGAGGCGGCCGAGGAACTCGGCGACGTCGATGCCGAGCGTATGTGCGCCCTGGTGGATCTCGAGCGGTGAGAAGGCGTGCATGTGCATGCCCGGAACCGCCGTCTTCACGGCGGCGCAGAGCTCCAGATATTTCTGCCCGGTATAGGAAGGGTGGATGCCGCCCTGCATGCAGACTTCGGAGGCGCCGCGCTCCCAGGCCTCGCGCACGCGCCCGGTGACCTCCTCCATGGAAAGATCGTAGGGCCGCCCGCGCAGGTTCTCGCTGAGCTTTCCCTTCGAGAAGGCGCAGAACTGGCACTTGAAGTAGCAGATGTTCGTATAGTTGATGTTGCGGGTGACGACGTAGCTGACCACGTCGCCATTCACCCGCCGGCGCAGATCGTCCGCTGCGCGGCAGATCGCCGTGACGTCATAGCCGCGCGCCCGGAATAGGGTCACGATGTCTTCTTCGCGTGCCGGCTCGCCATGGGCCAGCCGGTCCAGCACGGCCCGTACCGCCGCGCCGGGCTCCGCCACGAAGGAAGGCGCGAGACGCCGCGTCTCGCTCTCCGGCGGGCGGCCGAGGTCGCCGGGCGACCATTCGTCGGTGCGCGGCCATCCCTCCGCGTCGATCCGGTCGAGCAGCGCGGGGCGAAGGCGCTCATCGACCCAGCGCTTCGCACGCGATGCGTATTCCGGATAGATGGCGAGGCGTTCGGTCAGCACCTTGCCGGCGGCGCGTGTGGCGGCGTCCAGCACCCGCAGATGCGGCCACGGCGCCTCGGGATTGACGTGGTCGGGCGTCACCGGCGACACGCCGCCCCAGTCGTTGATGCCGGCGGCGACGAGCCGGTTGAGCGCGCCCGGGCTGAGATTGGGCGGCGCCTGAATGTTCATCCCGGGATCGAACAGCAGGCGCGCGACGGCGATGGTCCACAGATGCTCGTCGAGCGACGGCGCCTCGACATCGGCCATCCGCGTTCCCGGCTTGGGCCGGAAGTTCTGGATGATGATTTCCTGGATATGGCCGTGCGCGTCGTTGAGATCGCGCAGCGCGAGCAGCGAGGCGACCCGCTCGGCGCGGGTCTCGCCGATGCCGATGAGGATGCCGGTGGTGAAGGGCACGCGCCGCTCGCCGGCGAGGCGCATGGTCTCCAGCCGGGCGGCCGGGATCTTGTCCGGGGAGCCGAAATGCGGACCACCCTTCGCGCAGAGCCGCTCGGACACGCTTTCCAGCATGATGCCCTGCGAGATCGACACCTTGCGCAGCATGGCGATGTCCTCGGCCGTGAGCAGGCCGGGATTCACATGCGGGAGCAGGCCGGTCTCGGCGAACACGGCCTCGGCCATCTCGGCGAGATAGGAGAGCGTCGTCGGGTGCCCCAGCCGGTCGAGTTCCTCGCGCGCCACGCGGTAGCGCAGCTCCGGCTTGTCACCGAGGGTGAACAGGGCCTCCTTGCAGCCGGCCTGCTTGCCGGCGCGGGCGATGGCGAGGACCTCTTCGCGCGTGAGGAACGCCTTCACATTCTTCTTCGGCGTGTGGGCGAAGGTGCAGTAGTGGCAGACGTCGCGGCAGAGCTGGGTCAGCGGAATGAAGACCTTGCGCGAATAGGACACCGTGCGGCCGTGAAAGGCATCGCGGCGCCGGCTGGCGAGGTCCATGAGGCCGGACAGATCGGCCATCTCGACCATGGCATAGGCTTCTTCCGGGGTGAGGCGCGAGCCCTCGGCGAGCCGCTCCAGAACAGCATGGCGGGTCATGTCGTCAAAGGCTCCTCGGTAGGCAGGCTCCTGCCGGAGCAGGGCGCCGGCGCGGGGCGGATATCCGGTCGAGCGCGGCGCAGGTGCGGACGGCGCGGGATGGCGGCCTGACGAGATCGGCCGGCGTGTCGACGTCGTGGCCGAGCCCCTTCAGGTGCATGAGGGCGGGCGCGATGCCCCGAGCCCGGGCGGCGGCGAGATGGCGGGCGAAGCTTCCCGTCCCGAAGGCCGGGGCGATCGAAAGCGGCAGCGTGCCGGCCAGAAGATTGGTGCCGCCGTCGCGCGTGGCCGGCACCAGCACTAGCGGCGTCCGGTGCAGCGTGTCGACGACCTCGCGGATTTCC
This sequence comes from Ancylobacter novellus DSM 506, assembly GCF_000092925.1. NCBI lineage: Bacteria > Pseudomonadati > Pseudomonadota > Alphaproteobacteria > Hyphomicrobiales > Xanthobacteraceae > Ancylobacter > Ancylobacter novellus. Next base: position 4,472,885 of record NC_014217.1, read on the forward strand.
AGCGAGGTCAGGAACGGCACGTCGCCGGGCACGACGAGAACGCCCGGCCGCCCCTGTTCCTGCAGGAACTCCAGTCCCTGCCGGACGGCGGTGTTCGTCCCCTGTTCGAGCGGGTCGTCGCGGACGATCGCCCCGTAGCGCTGTGCCAGCGCGGCGGCCTCCGCGTCGGGGGTGACGACGAGGACGCCGGCGAGCGTCGTCGCGCGGGAGAGCACGGCAAGGACGTCGTGGAGCATCGCGCGCGCCAGCTCGGCGCGCTCGGCGGGAGTAAGGGCCGTCGCGAGCCGCTGCTTGGCCTGGCTGAGGCGCTTTACCGGTACGAGGGCCCAGGGGCGGCTGTCCTCGACGCTTCCCCTCATGGCGCGACCTTCCGCGCCTCGCCCGCGAGCCGCGCGCAGAGTTCCAGCGCGGCACGGGCGACCCGCTCGCTGTCTTCCGCCGTCTTCATCAAGGTCGGCGTCTGCAGGACGGGCAGGGAGATTGCGTCGCTTTCGGCATGGTCGGAGGAATCGATGACGAGCCCGTCGATCAGGCCGCGATAATGCTGGGCGACGGTGAGCGAGCTCGGCGTGACGCCGAGTTCGCGCATGATCTTCGCCGTGGGGCCCTTCACCGCCGCGTTGGCGATGATCGGCGAGACGGCGACGACCGGCACGTCCGCCGCCTGAAGCGCCTTGAGGAAGGCCGGCATGGCCAGAATAGGGTCGATGCTGAGATAGGGGTTGGACGGGCAGATGATGATGCCGCGCAGGTCCGGCGCCTGCAGCGCACGGGCGACGGCGTCGCTCAGGCGGGCGACGCGCGCGCCGGCATAATGGAGGCCGTGCAGGACCGGCCGGCACTGGTGCTCGACGAAGTAGCGCTGGAAGGGCAGGCGCCCCTCGGAGGAATCGATCTCGGTCGAGACCGGATCGTCGCTCATGGGCAGGATGTGCGAGGCGACGCCAAGCTGGCGGGCGATATGCGCCGTCACCTCTGTGAGCGTCTCGCCCTGGCGCAGGAGGCGGGTGCGCTCGACATGAAGCGCGAGGTCCCTGTCGCCGAGCTGGAACCAGCTTTCCCCGCCGAGCCCGGCCAGCGCCTGCATGAAGTTCCAGGTCTCGCCGGCCCGTCCCCATCCCCGCTGCTCGTCGCTCAGCCCGGCGAGCTTGTAGAGCACGCTGTCGATGTCCGGGCAGATGCGCAGGCCGAGATGATCGAAATCGTCGCCCGTGTTCACCACGACCGAGAGCGCCGGACCCAGGAGGCGCGAAAGGCCGAGCGCCAGCTTGGCGCCGCCAACGCCACCGGAAAGCGCGACATAGGTTCCGGAATATGGCGTGCCGCTCATCGGAACATGTCCCTCTCGCGGGGGCGGACGAGGTCGGCGGCGGGGCGAGACGGGCCGTGCCGTGGAAGGCCGCGGATGAGGACGGCGGGAATCCCTTCGTCCGCCTGCCCCATCAGGAGGGAGGCGGCGGCGGCGATCTCGTCCGCGACCGCGATCTCGGTGACCTGCATGCGCCGGCCGAACAGATCGGTGGCGCCCACCCGGTCGACGAGCGAGGCGACGCCGGCCGCGCCGAGCGCGACGCCAACCACGCCATTACGCCACGGGCGGCCGAAGCTGTCATTGATGACGACGCCGATCTCGACGCCAAAGGCGGCGTCGAGGCGCTGCTTGAGGGCGGCCGCCGAGGCGTCGGGATTCTCCGGCAGCAGCAATACACGCCGGGTGCCGTCGGGATGCTCGATATTGGATTCGTCGATGCCGGCATTGGCCATCACGAAGCCCAGCCTGTGCGCCACGACGACGACGCGCGGGCCTTCGCGGACCACCTCGTCCGACTGGGACAGCACCGCTTCGACGTGGTGCGGATCCTTGCCGGTCCGGGCCGCGATCTCCCGCGCGCGCTGCGACGGCTCGAGGGCGGCGAGGTCGAGATAGCGGCCCTCGGCCTTGGAGACGATCTTCTGCGCGAGGACGAGGACATCCCCGTCGCTCAGTCCCACCCCGCAGTCCCTGAGCGCCGCCTCCATGAGCGCGGCCAGATCGTCTCCCGGCTCGACGAGCGGGATTCCCGGGATCGGGAAGCAGGAGACGGGTTGCATGGAGGCGGCGGAAGACATGGCGGCGCGAGGGATCAGGAGAGATCGAGACCGGTGATCCGGATGCCGGCGCCCGGCACCTTGTAGCGGCGGTTGATGCCGATCAGCACCGAGGTGAGGGCCTCGGCGGCGGCCGAATTGGCGAGAACGCCACCGTCCACGCCGCGGGTGGCGACGGCGCCGGCGAGTTCGATGACCGCCTCGCGGGCCTCCTTGTCGTTGCCGAAGACCAGCACGTCGCAATCGGCACGCCCGCCGGAATGCAGCTTGGCGGCGCCGACATTGTGGAAGGCGGAGACCACGCGGACCCCGTCACCGAGCAGGTTCTGGGCGATCTGTGCCGCCGAACCCTCGGCGGGAAGCTGAACGGTGGAGACCTTCGGCGGCACGAGCGGGACGGCGGCATCGACGAGGATCTTGCCCTGCACCGCCTCGCGCACTTCCAGAAGCGTCGCCTCGTGGCTGGCGAAGGGAACGGCGAGCACGACGACATCCGCCTCACGGGCGGCGTCGGCATTGCCGGCCCCGCGCACCTTGCCTTCCATCTCGCCGGCGGCAGCCTCGGCCTTTTCCGCCGAGCGCGAGCCGATGATGACGGCATAGCCCGCGCGCGCCCACGCCTTGGCGAGGCCGGAGCCCAGATCGCCGGTGCCGCCCAGAATTCCGATTGTCGTATCGCTTGGCATTTCACTTCCCATGATGAAGCGCAGGCCGTGACGCGGCCTCTCGCGGCGGGCAGGGACGGGACGCAGATACTCGTCCCGTTCCGCCAAGTGAATCTATCATACTAATGTTAGTATGATAGAGGAATTCTGCTGCATCCGATCAATCCGGTGCGCCGGATTTCCCTATCGGCCGAAAATCCGGTTCCAGAAGGCTTTCAGGCGCTCGGCGATGACCGAGAAGACGAGCCCGCCCGCATTCAGCTCGGAAACCATGGCGGGCTCGGCGCCGCCGCCCGACCCGGTGTGGCCGAGGCTGGCCTCCAAGTTCTGCACGAAGGCGCCGATGAGCCGCCCGGCGATGTCCTGCACGAGGCCCGAGCGCCCGAACTGGGCGAGCATGCCGGTCAGCGTGTAGCCGATCGAGACCTCGACGCGGGTGGAGCGTCCCTCATCCTCCGGCTTGAGCACATAGGTGATCAGGCCGCGCGTGGCGGAATTGCTGCGCGTGTCGCGCCCCGCGCCGATGATCCGGCCGCTGCGGGTCGCGTCGTCGCGGCTGATGTCGGCGACGCCCTGGAAGTCGGCCGTGATGGGCCCGACCTTCACGCGGATCTGGCCCTCGACATGCTCGTCGCTCGGCGTGCCGACGAGCGAGGCGCCCGGCAGGCAGCGGGCGACCGCGGACACGTCGCCGAAGAAGTCCCACACCTTTTCCGGCGGGTGGGCGACGGTGAAGTCCTTGGTGAAGGTCGTCTGCGGGGTCCAGTCCGGCTCGATCGGCACGCCGCGCGCGGAAGCGGTCGGGCGCGCGCCGGCCGGCCGGGCATCGGCTCTGCGCGGCTGCGCAGCCGCACCGGCCTCGGGCGTGGTCGCACCGGCATGGCCCGAGCCGACCGGGCCGAGGCGGCTGCGGGCATCCGAGGCGCCGCGCTGGCCCGCTTCCCGCCGCTCGGCGAGGACCGACAGCACCGCGCGCACGATGCCGACATAGCCGGTGCAGCGGCACAGATTGCCGCTCATGGCCACGCGCACCTCATGCTCGCTCGCCTCGGGCAGGCGCAGCACGACGTCACGTGCGGACACCATCATGCCCGGCGTGCAGAAGCCGCACTGGAGGGCATGCTCGCGGCGAAAGGCGGCGCGCAGCTGCGTGGCGACCTCGTCGTCGTCGAGCCCTTCGATCGTGGTGACCTCGGCATCGGCGCAGGACACCGCATAGGTGATGCAGGAGCGGGCCGGCTCGCCGTCGATGATGAGCGTGCAGGCGCCGCACACGCCATGCTCGCAACCGATATGCGTGCCGGTCAGGTTGTGAGTCTCGCGCAGGAAATCGGCGAGATGGGTGCGCGGCTCGGCCTCGGCGGTGAGCGCGCGTCCGTTGACGTTGAGAGTGACGAGGGTCATGCCGCTTCTGCCTGCTGGACGGCGCGCCGCAATGCGACGACATGGGTACGCCGGTCTAACGGATCGCTCATGCCGGCCGCCGTGATCGCGTCGGACACGGCATCGGCATCGAAGGTCGCGGTGGTGAAATCGTGCAGCGAGCCGCCGAAAAGCGGGCGGGCATCGTCGAGCACGATGGGCCGGGCCTCGGTGGCGCCGATCACGGCGCGGCACAGATCCCGGTCTGGATCGAAGAAGACCGCGCCGATCGCCTGCGCGAATTCGCCGGTCTTGCGGCAGCTCTTGTAGTAGCCCCAGCGGGTGCGGGGACCGCAGCGCGGGATGCGGACGGCCTCGAGGATTTCGCCCGGTTGCAGGTCCGCCGACAGCGCGCCGAGAATGTAGTCCTGCACCCGCACCTCGCGCAGGCCCGAGGCGCCGCGCAGCGTCACGCCGGCCCCCACCGCCGATAGGATTGATATCCAGTCGGCGGAAGGGTCGGCATGGGTCAGGCTGCCGCCGACCGTGCCGCGATTGCGCACGGCCCGATAGGCGATGCCGCGGGCGACGCCGGGAAGGGCGCCGGCGGTGACGTCGGGAACCCGCCGGTCCTCGAAATCGGCATGGGTGACGCACGCCCCCACGATGATCTCGTCGGCGCGCTCGTCGACGCGGCGCAGCGCGTCGAGCGCCGAGATGTCCACCAGAAGGTCCGGCTGGACGAGGCGCATGTTGAGCATCGGCCCGAGCGACTGCCCGCCCGCCAGCAGCTTGATGGACAGGCTGTCGTCCTGAAGAAGAGCGACGGCGGCGTCGAGGTCGGCCGGGCGCTCATAATCGAAGCGGACGGGCTTCATGATGCGCTCCCCGCATGGCCGGCCGTCGCAATGGCTTCCAAAATGCGCCGTGGCGTGATGGGCGCGCGCAGCATTTCGACGCCGAGCCCCCGCAGTGCGTCGTTGACGGCGTTGCCGATCGCGGCGGGCGGCGCGATGGCCCCGCCCTCGCCGATGCCCTTGACGCCGAATTCGGTGTAGGGCGCCAGCCATTCCATATGGTCGAGGCGCGGCTCCGGCACCTCGGTCGGGCCGGGCAGGAGATAGTCGGCGAAGGTCGAGGCGAGCGGCTGCCCGGCCGCGTCGAAGGGCATCTCCTCGTAGAGCGCCGTGCCGATGCCCTGCGCCAGCCCGCCATAGATCTGCCCGTCCACCACCATCGGGTTGATGAGCTTGCCGCCGTCCTCGACGATCACGTAGTCGAGGATCTCGACATCCCCCATTTCCGGATCGACCGCGACCACCACGGCGTGGGCCGCGTAGCTGAAGGTGCCGCTGTCGCGCACCGGCTTGTAGCCGATGGTGACTTCCAGTCCGCGCGGATCGATGTCGGCCGGCAGATCCTGCGGGCGCCGGTACCAGGCATGGGCGATCTGGGCGAGGCTGATCGATCCGGTCGGGGACACTGCGTGCCCGTCGCGGATGACGACGTCGGCCGGGTCTGCCTGCAGGAGGTGGGCGCCGATCCGCGCCGCGAGCGAGGCCAGTTCGCGCGAGGCGGTGGCGACGGCGCCGCCGGCCATCACCGCGCAGCGCGACCCCCAGCTGCCGGTAGAGAAGGGGGTGTATTCGGTGTCGCCATGGACGAGACGGATGCGCGCCGTATCGATGCCGAGGATTTCGTGCGCGACCTGGGGCAGCGTCGTCTCCATGCTCTGCCCGTGCGAGTGCACGCCGACACGCAGTTCCAGCCCGCCATCGGGCGTCATCCGGGCGGTGGCCTGTTCATGGCCGGGCACCATGGGAATGCCCCAGCCGGCATAGACCGAGGTGCCGTGCGCGCCCTGCTCGCAATAGATCGAATGGCCTATGCCGATCAGCCGCCCGTCGGACTCGCCGGCGGCCTGACGGGCGCGGATCGCAGGGAGGTCGATGGCCGCCATGGCGCGGCGCAGCGCCTCGGGATAATCGCCGCTGTCGAAATGCTTGCGGGTGATGTTGTCGAACGGCATCTGCTCGGGCCGCACCAGATTGCGCAGGCGCACCTCGTGCGGTTCGATCCCGGCCTCACGGGCGATGGCGTCGAGCACAAGTTCCAGCGCGAAGCACACGCCGGTCCGCGCCACGCCCCGATAGGGCAGGATCGGGCACTTGTTGGTGGCGACCGACCAGGTGCGGCAACGATAATAGGGAAAATCATAGGGGCCGGGCAGGATGCTGGCGACCTGTGCGGCCTCCAGACAGGCCGAGAAGGGGTAGGAAGAATAGGCGCCGGAATCGACCGTCGCCTCGCAGTCGATGCCGAGCAGCCTGCCGTCGCGGTCGGCATAGCCGGTGATGAGGTAATGGTGCTCGCGGCAATTCGCGCCCGCGGTCAGGTGCTCACGGCGGTCCTCGATCCAGCGCACGGGATGGCCGCAGCGCATGGCAAGCCAGCCCAGGCAGACATCCTCAGGCAGCAAAATACCCTTGTAGCCGAAGCCGCCCCCGACATCGGGCGAGACGATGCGGATCTTTTCCTGCTCCAGGCCGAGGCATTCGGCGAGGCCCTGCCGGACAATGTGCGGCATCTGGCTGCCGGTGTAGAGCACCAACTGCTCCATCCGGCTGTCCCAATAGGCCACGGTGCCGCGGCCTTCCATCGGCGCCATGCTCTGGCGCGAGGTCGTGATCTCGCGGGTGACCTTGATCGGGGCGTCGAGGGCGGCCTCGATGTTCACCTCGACATGGGTCTCCAGGAAGACATTGTCGCCCCACTGCTCGTGCAGCAGCGCGGAGCCGGGCTTGCGCGCTTCCAGCATGTCGTGGACGGCGGGAAGCTCCTCGAGATCGAGATCGACCTCGGCCGCCATGTCCTCCGCCAGGGCGCGGGTGTCGGCGACGCACATGGCGAGCAGCTCGCCCACCTGCCGGACCTTGTCGACCGCGAGCACGGGCTGGTCGGACGGCTTGAATCCGGGGAGGCCGGACACGGCGCGGATCGGCTTCACGCCCGCCAGCGACGCGGCGGTGAACACCGAGCCGGCGAGGTGCTCGGGCACATGGACGCCCCGGACCCGCGCATGTGCCAGCGGGCTGCGCACGAACGCCACGTCCTTCATGCCCGCCAGACGGATGTCGCCGACATATTGCCCGCGCCCGCGCAAAAAGCGGTCGTCCTCCTTGCGCAGGAGACGTGAACCCACTCCCTGGTCCGTCATTCCGCCCTCACGTACTGCATCACCCGGCTCTTCCGATCCAATCTCACGCGCAATAATAGAAGGATCAGCGAGTTGACGGCATAACATACTAATTTTAGTAAGATAGCAACATAGAGTGCCGATCCTTCCTGTGAACCCCGATTCCGGCGCGTCGTCACCGGGGTCATGACGCGCCAAGGAGGCCGCCCGTGCAGATCAACATCAATGCGGATATCGGGGAAAGCTACGGCAAGTTCCATGTCGGTAACGATGCCGAGCTGATGCCGCTCATCGGCTCGGCCAACATCGCATGCGGCATGCATGCCGGCGATCCCACCATCATGGTAGCGACGCTGAAGAGCGCGCTGGCAAGCGGCGTTTCAGTGGGCGCGCATCCCGGCTTCAACGACGTTTGGGGTTTCGGTCGACGTCAGATCCGCATGGATGCGACCGATCTTGAATACCTTGTGACCTATCAGATAGGCGCGCTTCAGGCGCTGGCGGGTATGGTCGGCGCCAAGGTGACTCATGTGAAGCCGCATGGAGCGCTCAACAACATGGCGCATGACGATGAAGCCTACGCCATGGCGGTTGGGCGGGGCATTCGGGCCGCCGACCCCAACCTGATCTACGTCGCCAATGTCGGCTCGGAAATGATGCGTGCCGGCGAGCGCCTCGGGCTGCGGGTAGCCAATGAGGCTTATGTCGATCGGGCCTACGACGACAACGGCAAGATGCTCTCGCGCGAGCGCGCGGACGCGGTCATCCGCGATCCGGCTCGCGCGGCCGAGCAGGTGCTCCGGATCATCGAGGAAGGCGCTCTCATCAGCCTCTCAGGCCGGCGGATTCCGGCGAAGGTGCATTCGTTCTGCGTCCACGGCGACGAACAGACCGCGGTGCCCGTCATGAAGCAGGTGCGAACTGCATTGGACGAGGCCGGCATCGAGGTGGTGCCGCTGCCCGTCCTGCTTGCGTAACCACGGTTCGCCGGCGCTGGAGCCCCTTCGGGAGATGAAAAGCGTCATCCTCGACGCGGGCGTCCGCGCCTGCGTTCCGGCGGACCTGCAAACACGTACGCACACAGCCGCGATGTGCTGCACCGCTCGATAAGTACTGTTGACCTATTGTGCTGTCGCGGACGCCCAAGAAGCAAGCTGACAAGAGAAGTCGCTCGGCGTATACTGCTTTTTCAGTAGTCGCGGCACGTCCGTGATCTGTATTTCTTGGGCGCGTCCAATCGCGACGGACATCTCCTCGGGCAGGTCGTTCGGGAGGAATGGCGATGACGATCCGGAATCCTGTCGTATGGAGCTTCGATCAGATCAGGCAGACCTTCGGCGCTGTCAAATCTGTGGAGCATGCTTTCCATCACCCGGCGGAAGAAGCGAGTCTGGTGGTCCCTCAGGTGCGGCGGATCACCGTCGCCGATCTCAAGGATGTGCTGAGACGGGGGTTTAGCGACTTCGGCGCTTATCGGACGGATGTGATCTTCATCTGCCTGATCTACCCGCTCGCCGGCCTGTTGATCGGGGCCGCGACGCTCGGCAACGGCCTCCTGCCCTTGCTGTTCCCGCTGGTCTCCGGCTTCGCGCTGCTCGGTCCGTTCGCCGCCGCCGGGCTCTATGAGATGAGTCGGCGCCGCGAACAGGGCCAATCGGTCACCTGGACCGACGCCTTCAACGTGCTCACCTCCCCCTCGCTCGCCGCCATCATCGAGCTCGGCTTGCTGCTGGTCGGCATCTTCCTGGTCTGGCTGCTCGTGGCGATGGGGATCTACCAGATGACGCTGGGCCCCGACCTGCCGGAATCGGTGTCGGCCTTCGTCACCGCGGTCTTCACCACCGGGCCGGGCTGGGCGCTGATCGTGGTCGGCGTCGGGGTCGGTTTCCTGTTCGCGGTGGCGGTGCTCGCCATAAGCGCCGTGTCCTTCCCGCTGCTGCTCGATCATCGGGTCGGCGTGTCGGTCGCGGTGCGCACCTCGGTCCGCGCCTTCATGGTCAATCCGGTCCCCATGCTCACCTGGGGCTTCATCGTCGCCGGCGGGCTGGTGCTGGGTGCCATTCCGCTGCTGGTCGGCCTCGTCGTGGTCATGCCGGTGCTCGGTCATGCCACGTGGCATCTCTATCGCAAGGTCGTCCAATAGCAACGAGCAGTAACGGGATCGCGGATCGAACGACGGCCAAGGATATATGTGATGCATGTCGTCCTGGTTCTAGTTCTGGTGGCCGTCGGATCCGTTCTGTTTCATTTCCTGAGCCCGTGGTGGTGGACGCCAATCGCGTCGAATTGGCAATATATCGACGACACCATCATCATCACCTTCTGGATCACCGGCGTCGTTTTCGTCGCCGTGCTGGTGTTCATGGCCTATTGCGTCTGGCGCTTCCGCCACCGCGAGGGCCATCGGGCCGCTTTCGAGCCGGAGAACCGCAGGCTCGAAACCGGCCTCACCGTCATCACCGGCCTCGGGGTCGCGGCGATGCTGGCGCCCGGCCTCTTCGTGTGGAGCCATTTCATCAACGTTCCGTCGGACGCCTCGGCGATCGAGGTCGTCGGCCAGCAATGGCAATGGAGCTTCCGGCTGCCGGGCCAGGACGGCAAGCTCGGCAGGACCAGCGTCGACCGCATTGCCGACGACAACCCGCTCGGCCTGGACAGGAGCGATCCCGACGGCCGGGACGATGTCGTGCTGCAGGGCGAGGATCTGCATCTGCCGATCGGCAAGCCGGTCAAGGTGGTGCTGCGCTCCACCGACGTGCTGCATGATTTCTACGTGCCGGAGTTCCGGGCCAAGATGGACATCTTGCCGGGCTCCAGCACCTATTTCTGGCTCACCCCGACACGCACCGGCACGTTCGACATCCTCTGCGCGGAGCTTTGCGGCACCGGCCATCCCTATATGCGCGGATCGGTCGTGGTCGAGGAGCAGCTTGCCTATGACGCCTGGCTGGATGGCCAGCAGAGGCGGATGATCGCGCAGCAGGACGGAACCAAAGGGCAGAAGGCTGAAGTGAAGGCGCAACAATAGGCAGGGCTACCTTGCCGAGGGAGGGTGCCGATGGTCGATGTTCCGCTTGGCGCGGCTGGCGTACCGCGGGCCGAAGTCGAAGATGTCGAGCTCTACCATCCGAAGAGCTGGCTGACGCATTATGTGTTCAGCCAGGACGCGAAGATCATCGCCGTGCAATATTCCGTCACTGCGCTGTCGATCGGTCTGGTCGCGCTGATGCTGTCCTGGCTGATGCGATTGCAGCTGGCATTCCCCGGTGCGCTCTCCTTCATCGACGCCGATGCCTATTACCAGCTCATCACCATGCACGGCATGATGATGGTGGTCTATGTGCTGACCGCGCTGTTCCTCGGCGGCTTCGGCAATTACCTGATCCCCTTGATGCTCGGCGCGCGGGACATGGTGTTTCCCTATGCCAACATGCTGAGCTTCTGGTTCTATCTGCTCGCGGTCGTGGTGCTGTTCGCCAGCTTTGCGGTGCCGGGCGGGCCGACCGGGGCCGGCTGGACGCTCTATCCGCCTCAGGCGATCACCGCCGGTACGCCGGGCCTCGCCTGGGGCATCATCATGATGCTCGTCTCGCTGATGATCTTCATCATCGGCTTCACCATGGGCGGCCTCAACTACGTGGTCACCGTGCTGCAGGGCCGCACCCGCGGCATGACGCTGATGCGCATGCCGCTCACCGTGTGGGGCATCTTCACCGCCAGCGTGATGGCGCTGCTCGCCTTTCCCGCCCTGTTCGTCGGGTGCGTGATGATGCTGTTCGACCGGCTGCTCGGCACCAGCTTCTTCATGCCGGAGATCATCGAGCAGGGCGCGCGCCTGCCTTATGGCGGCGGCAGCCCGATCCTGTTCCAGCATCTGTTCTGGTTCTTCGGCCATCCCGAGGTCTATATCGTCGCGCTGCCGGCGTTCGGCATCGTCTCCGATCTCATCAGCGTCCATGCCCGGCGCAACATCTTCGGCTACCGGATGATGGTATGGGCGATCGTGGCGATCGGCGCGCTCAGCTTCGTGGTGTGGGCGCACCACATGTATGTCAGCGGCATGAACCCCTATTTCGGGTTCTTCTTCGCGACCACCACCCTGATCATCGCGATACCGACCGCGATCAAGGTCTATAATTGGGTATTGACGCTCTGGCGCGGCGACATCCACCTCACCGTGCCCATGCTGTTCGCGCTCGCCTTCATCGTCACCTTCGTCAATGGCGGGCTGACGGGGCTGTTCCTCGGCAATGTGGTGGTGGACGTTCCGCTGTCCGATACCATGTTCGTCGTTGCCCATTTTCACATGGTGATGGGCGTGGCACCGATCCTGGTGATCTTCGGCGCCATGTATCATTGGTATCCGAAGGCGACCGGGCGGCTGCTCAACGTGCCGCTCGGACAGTTCCATTTCTGGGTCACCTTCCTCGGCGCCTATCTGATCTTCTTCCCTATGCACTATCTCGGGTTGATGGGCGTGCCGCGGCGCTATTACGAGATGGGCGAGACCGCGATCTATCCGCAGTCGGCGCACGACCTGAACATCTTCATCACGGTGATGGCGCTGCTGGTCGGCGCGGCGCAGCTCGCCTTCGTGTTCAACCTGATCTGGAGCCTGCGCCATGGGCGCGAGGCCGGCGGCAATCCGTGGCGCGCCTGCTCTCTGGAATGGCAGACCCCGGTGACGCCGCCGCCGCACGGCAATTTCGGCAAGGAACTGCCGATCGTCTATCGCTGGGCCTATGACTACAACGTTCCCGGCGCGCCGGAGGACTTCATCCCACAGAACCAGCCGCCGCTGGCCGGCGAGATGGCGAGCCGGACGCCATGAGCATCGTCCTCGCCTTTCTCGCCATCCTCATCGGCATCGCCGCCTGGTGGCTGTCGACGCAGCGGATCATGTCCAAGCCCTGGCTGGAGATCGGCGTCATCGACGAGCCGCCGAGCGCACACCCGCCGCCGACGGCGAAGATCGGGCTCGGCGTTTTCCTGGCGGTTGCCGGGGTACTGTTCGCGCTCTCCATCAGCGCCTATTCGATGCGGCTGCAGGCCGCCGACTGGTGGCCGCTGCCGGTGCCACGGCTGCTCTGGTTCAACACCGGCCTGCTCATCCTTGCCAGTGCCGCGCTGGAATGGACCAAGGTGCAATCCCGCCATGCGAACCTCGACGGCGTGCGCTTCGGGCTGATCGGTGCCGGCATCTTCACGCTCGCCTTCGTCATCGGCCAGCTCGTGGTCTGGCGCGAACTGGTGGGGGAGGGCTATTTTCTCGCCTCCAATCCCGCCAATGCCTTCTTCTATCTGATGACCGGACTGCACGGGCTGCATGTGCTGGGCGGGCTCGTCGCACTGTCGCGCGTCACCTTTCGCGCGTTCGGCGCCGATGAGGCCAGAGGCGATAAAATCCCCGGCGAACGGGGCAGGCTGCCGCTCGGCGTCGAGCTGTGCGCCATCTACTGGCATTTCCTGCTCGTCGTGTGGCTGGTCCTGTTTGCGCTGATCGCCGGCTGGGCCGGCGATTTCTTCGAGATCTGTCGTCAGGTGTTGAGCTGAAGATGTCCTGAGCCGAAGGAGCGGTCGATGGTGCAGATATCGCTGAGGAACGAGGCGGACGAGGTCCGGCAATCCTCCGGCCTTGCCAGCATCGCCGCCGACCTCTCGTCCGACCAGCGGGCGTTCAAGAACGTCTCCTGGGGGAAGGCCATGATGTGGATCTTCCTCCTGAGCGACACCTTCGTCTTCAGTTGCTTCCTGATCTCCTACATGACGGCGCGCATGTCGACGACGGTGCCCTGGCCCAATCCCAGCGAGGTGTTCGCGCTGGAGATCGGCGGCACGTCGTTCCCACTGCTGCTGATCGCCATCATGACCTTCGTGTTGATCAGCAGCAGCGGCACCATGGCGATGGCGGTGAATTACGGCTACCGGCGCGACCGCGTCACCACCGCCATGCTCATGCTGGCGACGGCGGTGCTGGGCGCCGCCTTCGTCGGCATGCAGGCCTTCGAATGGACCAAGCTGATCCATGAAGGCGTCCGGCCATGGGAGAATCCGTGGGGCGCCGCGCAGTTCGGCTCCAGCTTCTTCATGATCACCGGTTTCCACGGCACGCATGTCACCTTTGGCGTGATCTTCCTCATCGCCATTGCGCGCAAGGTGCTGCGCGGAGATTTCGATACGGGAAGGCGCGGCTTCTTCACCAGCCGGAAGGGGAGCTACGAATCCGTCGAGATCATGGGCCTCTACTGGCACTTCGTCGATCTGGTCTGGGTTTTCATCTTCGCCTTCTTCTATCTGTGGTGAGCAAAATGACCCATGTCGCAACCCATGACACCGCGCAGCACCCGATCCGGCTTTATTTCGTGGTATGGGGCTGGCTGTTCGTGCTCAGCACCTGCTCCTACCTGGTCGACTACTTCCACCTGCAGGGGCATCTCAGATATTCGCTGATCCTGTTGTTCATGATGCTCAAAGCGGGACTGATCGTCGCCGTCTTCATGCATATGGCCTGGGAGCGGCTGACCCTGGTCTATGCCATCCTGCTGCCGGTCGGCGCGGTGCTGGTCTTCGTCGCCATCATGGTACTCGAGTCGGACTACACGCTGCTGACCCGCACCGTTAATCCCGGCCTGTTGTGAGTGGGTGAGGAGATCAGGTCGTCTTCGAAACGGCGAGCGGCTATTGCGGCATCACCTGGAGCGATGCCGGCATCACCCGTTTCCAGCTGCTGAGGCGCAGCGCCGAGGCGACCGAACGCAATCTATCTGCTGGAGCGAGACACGACCTATGGCGCGCTGACAGCGCGTGCTAGTGAGCCATCCGGGCGCGCAGGCGGGGTGCGGTCCAGTCGAGGAAGCTCCGCACCTTCCGTCCCAGGGGATCGGCTGGCGCATGAATGAGGCTTACCGGCAGCGGCTCGGGCGCGAACTCCGTGAGCAACTCCTGCAACTCGCCCGAGCGCAGGTGCTCCGAGACCTGGTAGGACAGCACGCGGATGATGCCGACACCCGCCAGCGCCGCCTGAATGGCGGCATTCGTCGTATTGACCGCGAATTTGGGACGAGGCTCCACGGCGAAGGCCGGACTGTCCCTCCGGTAGCGCCACTCCGGCGCCGTCGCAAATCCCTGGAAGCTGATCCCGTCATGCTCGGCGAGATCGTCCGGCTGGCGCGGGATGCCCCGGCGGGCGAGATAGGCGGGGCTTGCGCAGATCACCCGGCGCACGGCGCCCACGCGCGTCGCAATCAGCGCGCTGTCCTCCAGATGCCCGATCCGCAGCGCCACGTCGATATGCTCGTCGGCCAGCCTGACCTGTTGGTCGGCGAGCGTCAGGCGAAGATCGATTTCCGGGTGCTCCTTCAGGAACTCCAGCGCGATCGGCAGCACATGGCGCTCGCCGAAAGCGATCGGCGCGGTCACATGAAGTCCGCCACGCAGGGCGCCATGATCGCCGGCGGCCTGCCGCTCCGCCGCATCCAGTTCCTCCAGTATGCGGCGTGATGCGGCGACGAAGGTGCGGCCCTCCTCCGTGAGCACAAGGCCTCGGCTGGTACGCTGGACGAGGCGCACGCCGAGGTGCTTCTCGAGTTCGCCGACCTTGCGGCTGACCGTGGCCAGCGGCGCACGGAGCCGGCGGGCGCCGGCTGAAAGGCTGCCCGCCTCGACCACCGTCAGCAGCACCGACATCGCCTCGAAACGATCCATGGCATCCTTCCGAAATTCGGGAGGTCATCTCCCAGACCGGCAGGATACCCGTCTGTTTATGGATGGCATAGCTTCGTCACGCCAACACACCGGAAGGAGAGTGCCATGCCTCAATTGTCCCGCCGTGCGTTTGCCGGTGCACTCCCCCTCGGCCTCGTCGGGGGAAGCCTTCTCGGAGGCGGCCTGATGGCCGGCGCTTCCGCGCCTGCGTTCGGCGCAACGCCGGAAGCCGCCGGAACGTCCCCGATGCCCGTCAGCGTGACGCCGCTGGCGCAGATTCGTATCGGCCGCTTCACCGTGACGGCGCTGACGGACGGCTATGCCGACATGCCCTACGCCTTCTTCCCGGGGCGCAGCGCCGCGGAAGTCGAGCAGGCCGCGACCGCGCAGTTCACCGCCCGGCCGAGCGGCGTGCGGTTCCTGTTCAACCAGTATCTCGTCGAGGATGGCGAGCGCCGCATCCTGATCGACGCCGGTCCGGCGGGTTCGATCGGGAAGACCGGCGCGCTACCGGAAGCGTTGAATGCGCTCGGCCTGCGGCGGGACCAGATCGACGCGGTGATCGTGACGCATATGCATCAGGACCACATGGGCGGGCTGATCGCCGGCGGTAAGAACAACTACCCGAAGGCGGAACTCTATATCGACCGCCGCGACGTGACCCACTGGACCGACCCGGCCAAGCGCAACGGGGCGCCCGACTATCTGCAAACCAGCTTCCGCATGGCGGAGGAGGTCGTGCGCCTCTACCCGAAGCTGCAGGCGATCGACGGTGAGCGCGAGATCGTGCGGGGCGTCTCCATCGTCGATCTCACCGGACACACGCCCGGCCATATCGGCGTGCGGATCGAGGATGGCGGACAGAGCCTCATCATGGTGTCCGACATGATCTTTCCGGTCGTGCATCCCGGCACGACCGATGTCTTCTTCCTGTTCGAGCAGGACCGCGCGGCGGCGCAGGCGATGCGGGATCGCTTCTTTCCCCGCGCCGCCTCGGAAGGCGCGCTGATCGCCGCGACGCACATGCCCTTCCCCGGGCTCGGCCGTATAGTCGCCGACCGGGGGCAGATGCGCTGGCAGGTGGCGGACTGGGCGTTTCAGGGTTGAAATCGGCTGCGCCGGCCGCCGCGCCGGCGCCGCTGGGGTACGACCGATATGAGCAAATATCTCGACATCGCCACGACGCCCTCCGTCGCCGCCGCGCAGGAGCACTATGGCAGCGCGGTCCAATGGGCGCGCATCGGCGCGCGTGGCCGCTCGGGCGAAACCTCCGAGAGCCAGCGGCTCGGTCCGCCGGAACTCGCCTTCATCGCCGCGCGCGACGGCTTCTATCTCGCCAGCGTCTCCGAGACCGGCTGGCCCTATGTGCAGTATCGCGGCGGGCCGGCGGGTTTCCTATCGACCATCGATGATGGAACGCTGGGCTTCGCCGATTTTCGCGGCAACCGGCAGTACATCACCACCGGCAATGTCCAGGCGAACGACCGGGTTTCGCTGTTCCTGATGGACTATGCGCACCGGCGCCGCCTGAAGATCTTCGGCCATATGCGGATCATCGACGCCGCGGACGATCCCGCCCTTGCGGAGCGGCTGGCCGTGCCGGGCTATCCCGGCCGCGTCGAGCGCCTCGTCCTCATCGCCGTGCAGGCGTTCGACTGGAACTGCCCGCAGCACATCACGCCGCGCTTCACGCAGGCCGAGCTCGAGGTCGTGCTCATTCCCGTGCGCGACGAACTCGCAGCCCTGCGGCGCGAGAATGAACGCCTGCGCCACGAACTACAGGCCGCCGCGGAACATCGAGGGAATGACCCGGGAGGTTCGCTCTGAAGCCGGCGGCGCGGATGCCGTGCGCAAGTGGCAACGGCGACCGCCGGAACATCGGCACTATTCCGGCCTGCGGTAGGCATCGTCTATGCCGTGCCAAACGGGCCGGCTGAGAGGCGCGATCGTGCGCGTCGTGCCTACCAGAAGTCCTGCAATGCCGTTGCACAAGCCCTGCCGCTGGCCAGCGCGCGCTGGCGGCCTGCATCGCTCATCCGATGGCGGTGGCCAAACCGGAGATCTCGATCCGCAACGTCATCGAGCCATTCCTGCAGAAGTCGGCGCTGGTGCTGCAGCCGCTGGTCGAGGTCGATTCCATCCGCATGCTGGTTGAGCTTGCCTTGCTCGGCGACCGTGTCTCGGTGATGACGCCGATCGGCGTGCAGAATGAGATCCACAGCGGCGCGCTGCTGTTCCGGCCGCTGGAGGATGTCGGCCTACCGACCAACCGCTTCGGCTTGATGCTCCGAGCCGGGGTAAGCCTGCACTTCGCGCCGGCGGTGAACGTGAGCCGTGTGGCGCCACGTCGATGTGTACCAACATCACTGCACCGCACCGCCACGGTCGCCACACCATGTCCGTCGTCACGACCAATCGCGCCGCCGCCGGGCGGTGTCGCGTCTGTTTCAACCGATTTCTCGGGTTTTGATGTAGAGGTTTGCGATTTAGCCCCCTCTCAAAGTCGAAGTTCTGTATGTCCGGTATCGGCAGAAAGCAAAACTCGCGCAAAGCCGATACCTCAAGACCTGATCGACAGGAATCCGCCCAGCGCCTCGATGAATGTCTGGCATGAAGTCAGCTCTTCCGCGCGGATGAACTCGTTCGGCTTGTGCGCGCGGGCGATGTCGCCGGGTCCGCATATGATCGAGGGGATGCCGGCGTTCTGGTAGAGCCCGGCTTCCGTTCCATAGCTCACCGCGGCCAGCGAGGGCGCTCCGGTGAGCCGTTCCACCAGCGCCGACAACGGCGCGTCGGGGGGAAGGGAGAGCGCCGGGTAGTCGCTCAGCGGCTCCCATGTCGCGTTGATGCCGTGCGCGGCGAGCGAGCGGACAACGGCGTGCACCGGCTCGAGCAGCGCGGTCGGCGCGATGCCGGGAATGGCGCGCGCCTCGATTTCCGCGACGCACAGATCGGGGATGATGTTGAGCGCCTGCCCGCCCTTCAGCGTGCCGACCTGCATCGAGGAATAGGACGGCTCGAAGGTCGGATCATGCGGGCCCTGGGTCAGCGCCCCGGCCGTTTCCACGGCCTTGGAGAGCACATCCACCATGAGGTGGATCGCGTTGATTCCCTGATCGGGCCGCGACGAATGACCGGCACGGCCTTCGATGCTGATGCGCGCGGCGGCCTTGCCCTTGTGGGCGCGTACGCCGCGCATGTTGCTCGGCTCGCCGATGATCGCACCGAGGGGAGGCGCGCACAGCTCGGTCAGCCGGGAAATCAGATGGGGCACGCCGCGGCAGCCGGCTTCCTCGTCATAGGAGAACGCGATGTGGATCGGATGGTCGAGCCGCAGGGCCCGCAGCGCGGGCACGCTTGCGAGCACGGCCGCGAGGAAGCCCTTCATGTCGCTTGTGCCGCGCCCGTAAAGGTTTTCCCCCTCTGCGCGGAGCGTGAAGGGGTCCGAGCGCCATTCCGCTTCCTGCGCCGGAACGACGTCCATATGTCCGGAGAGGATATAGCCGCGTCGGTCTTCCGGTCCCAGCGTCGCAAAGAGATTGGCGCGATCGCCTTCCGGGCCGGGCAGGACGTTGACCCTGACGAAATGGCTTTCCAGATAACGCACGATCCAGTCCACGACGTCGCCATTCGGTGTGCCGACCACCGAGGGAAAGCTCACCAGGCGTTCGAGGATCTGGACGACGTTCATTCCGGGAGGCTCCGCATCGGATTGAAGGGGGCGGGCTGTCGGACCGAAGCCCAGACGCCGCGCGGGAGTGCTCCACGCGGCGCTCGGTCATGTTCGTCTAACGGATATCCGGCGGTTCTACTTGGGCTCGAAATAGTTGGCCCGCACCGCCGCGCCGACGAGATTGACGATCAGGCGACCCGCCGTGATGCAGGTGATCTGGTTCACGTCGGTGGCGGGGGTGATCTCCACCACGTCCATGCCAAGGACCCGGCCCTTCTTCACGAGTCCATGGATCAGGCTGCGGGTCTGCATGAAGGTCATGCCGCCCGCGCAGGGGGCCGCGACGCCCGGCGCGATGCCGGGCTCGAAGGCATCGAGATCGACCGTGAGGTAGTAGCGGCCGCCATCCGGGATCATGTCGAGCACATGCTGAATGCCGCGCTCGTGGACGTCGTAGGCGGAGACTAGGTGAGCGCCATAGGCCTTCGCGGCATCGTACTCCTCCTGACGCCCGCTGCCGCTGGCGTGGAGACCGATCTGGAAGATCTCGCCAACATGGTCCATTTCGGACGCGCGGCGGATCGGGCTCGACAGCCCGTGGGTGACGCCGTTGATCTCTTCGCGCCAGTCGAGGTGCTGGTCGATCTGGATGAGGGTGATCGGCCCCTGGTCGTCGAGGGCCTTGATCACGGGGATCGGGATCGAGTGATCGCCGCCCAGAACGATCGGCATCGCGCCCGAGGCCACGATCTTGCGCACGACATCCTCGGCGCGCTTGAGGTGGTCCTTCAGTTCGCGCGGATCGGCATAGACATCGCCGCAGTCGACCGCGCGAATCTGGCGGTTATCGTAGAGCGGGCCGCCAATGTCGAAGTCATAGCGCTCGATGGAGCGCAGGATCCGGTCGGTCGCCCGGCGCATGGCCAGCGCGCCGCGGCTCTGGTCGCTGGCGATCTCGCCGAAGGTGTAGGATTCGCCATAGGGGATGCCGAGATAGGCGATGTCCGCGCTGAGCGCATCGAGATCGGCGCAGGGTTCGGAATAGAGGAAGGTCGTGTGCTCGGGCTTGGCAGGGATCGTGAGGGGCATACGCGTTTTCCTTGTCGTCGGCGTCGAGTTCGCCATGGCCGATGTCGAGCGATGGTCCGGCTCTGGCGGGTACGGTGGGTGCTGCCCGGCCGTGAGGAGGGGATGTCCGGCTCTCGTCAGTGTCCGAGTATCTGGCTGAGGAAGAGCTTGGTGCGCTCGTGCTGCGGGTGGGAGAAGAACGCTTCCGGCTCGTTCATCTCGATGATCTGCCCGGCATCCATGAAGATCACCCGGTTTGCCACCTGACGGGCGAAGCCCATCTCATGGGTCACGCACAGCATGGTCATGCCCTCCTCGGCGAGGCTCACCATGGTCTCCAGCACCTCCTTGACCATCTCCGGGTCGAGGGCCGAGGTCGGCTCGTCGAACAGCATGATCTTCGGCTTCATGCACAGCGCGCGGGCGATGGCGACGCGCTGCTGCTGGCCGCCGGAGAGCTGGCCGGGGTACTTGTTGGCCTGCTCGGGGATCTTCACCTTGCGCAGGAAGTGCATGGCGAGCTCTTCCGCCTCCTTCTTGGGCGTCTTGCGTACCCAGATCGGCGCCAAAGTGAGGTTCTCCAGCACGGTGAGGTGCGGGAACAAGTTGAAGTGCTGGAAGCACATGCCGACCTCGCGGCGGATCTCGTCGATGCGCTTGAGGTCGTTGGTCAATTCGATGCCGTCGACGATGATCGAGCCCTGCTGGTGCTCCTCCAGCCGGTTGATACAGCGGATCATGGTCGACTTGCCCGAGCCCGACGGCCCGCAGATGACGATGCGCTCGCCGCGCAACACCCGCAGGTTGATGTCCTTCAGCACATGGAACTCGCCATACCATTTGTGCACGCCGGAAAGCTCGACGGCGACGCCGGACAGCGCGGATGAGGTGAGGGCGGCAGAGGTGAGGGCGGCCTGCGCGGGCGGAGCAGACGGGGCGAGGTTCGACATTATGAGCGTGAGCCTTCCATGCGGTTGGATCGGGCGTTCTGTCCGAGACAGGCGCGTTGCTGCGCCCGGCCGGGTCAGATCCGGATCCTCTTCTCGAGATGTCTGCCGCACAGCGAGATCGAGAAGCAGATGACGAAGTAGATGAATGCCACGGCGCCGTAGGCCAGGAACGGCTCGAAGGTCGCGTTGGCGATGATCTGGCTCGCGCGGGTCAGTTCGACGAAACCGACGATGGAGGCGAGCGAGGTGTTCTTGACGATCTGCACCATGAGCCCGACCGTCGGCGGGACGGACAGACGCAGGGCCTGCGGCAGGATGATCAGGAGCATCTGCTGCCAGTGCGGGAGGCCGAGGCTGGAGGAGGCCTCCCACTGCCCTTTCGGCACCGCGAGGACACAGCCATACCAGGTCTCGGTGAGATAAGCGCTGCTATAGACCGAGAGGCAGAGGCTCGCGGCGAGCAGGGGCGTCGTCTGGATGCCCATCAGCGCCAGTCCGAAATAGACAAGGAAGAGCTGCATCAGCAACGGCGTTCCCTGAAACACCTGGACGTAGAGATGCACCGGCCTGCCGGCGACGCGCGGAAAGGCGAGGCGCAGGCTGAGCAGGATCAGGCTGACGACGGCGCCGCCCGCGAAGGCGATGAGCGAGAGGTAGATCGTCCACGGAACCGCGGCGAGCAGGTTGCGGAAGACGTCCCAGGTCGAGAACTCACTCATCGCTGACCCGCCGTGGCAAATTCGCCGAAGACGAAGCGGCGGCCGACCCAGGTCAGCAATTCCCGGAACAGGACGGCGAGCGCGAGATACATGATCGTGACGACGATGTAGGCCTCGAAATTCCGGAAGGTCCGGCTGGCGATCATGTTGGCTTCGTAGGAAAGCTCGGCCACCGAGATCTGGCTGCACAGTGCCGAAGCCAGCAGCATGATCACGAGCTGGCTGGTCATCGCCGGCCAGACCCGCTGGAACGCCGGGGGAATGATGATGAGGAAGAAGGCCTGCGCCGGCTTCAGCCCGAGGCTGCTCGCCGCCTCGAATTGGCCGGCGGGCGTCGCCTCGATGCCGGCGCGGATGATCTCGCAGGCATAGGCCGTGAGATTGATGGTGAGGGCGACCAGCGCCGCCGTAAACGGGTCCATCCGCAGGCCAAGCGCGGGCAGCCCGAAGAAGATGAAGAAGATCTGGCCCAGGAACGGCGTGTTGCGGAAGAACTCGACATAAGCGCGGATGAACCAGCGAAGAGGCTTCGGCCCCTTCAGGCTCGCCCAGGCGCACAGAGTGCCGAGGATCACCCCTAGCAGGCACGAGATGAGCGTGAGCAAGACGGTCATGCCCAGACCGTTGAGCAGGCTCGGCCAGCTATGGAGGACATCAATGAACGATGAAAGGCTCATTCAACAGGCTTCCGCGTCATTGGGCGTGTCAGAGGGCGGCGTTCAGGAGGTCACGAACCGGCACGTCCGCGTCGAGACCTTCAAGGGCCTGCAGAAGTCGCTGCGCCGCGGGCTCCCCGATCGCGGGCTCCGCGCAGCGCAGGAACTTCTCCCGCAGATGCGCGGGGGGCACGGGATTGAAGGCGGTTCCCAGCGCGTGGGACTGATAGCCGGAATAACGGCGGCCATCCTTGAGGGAAATGACGACGGAGGCTCCCTCCGGGGCCGCCGCGCGCCGCTCCGCGTCCCACATGGGGCCGACCGCCATGCGCACGCGCGGCATCATCACCTGCATGGCGGGGCTCTCGAGAACGCCCATGTTCAGCTGCTCGAGCCCCGGTGCGCCGAAGCACAGGGTCGCGGCAATCGCGAACTCCATGGAGAACTGCGCCTCGCGCGTGGTGGCGGGCGAGCCATATTTCAGATTGGCCACGACGACGGGAGGAACGTCGCATAGGACTTCCTCGACATCGTCCGGCGAAAAACCCTCCCGCACCATGATCTCGACCACGACATCCACCGCCGCATGGGACGACAGGCAGATCGGAAACTTCTTGATGTCGATGCCGGGCGTCTCCAGACGCCATGAACGGCCGAGATCGGTGAAGGCCGAGATGTCGAACGGGCCATCGATATGGAGGGCGGCAAAGCCGTTCGGCGAAACGAAGGGCTCGTCCGCGCCGCTCGCGCCATTGGCCGCCAGAGTCGCCCATTTGACGCCGCTCTCACTGGCCTGACCGGCCAGCAGAGCTTTAGCGTCGTTCCCGAAACAGGTCTTGGCACCACCCGCGCTGGTGACGGCGAGCCCGATGCAGGACCGCATCTGCCGCGGGTCGAGCCTCAGAAGATGGCCGGCGGCAACGCCCGCGCCGATGGGACCGAGCAGGCCGGTGGTCCACCAACCCTTGTCGTAGAGTCCCTGGCCGGCGGCAGCGCCGACCGCATATTCGCATTCCGCGCCGGCAGTAATCGCGGTGATCAGCTGCGCGCCCGTCGCGCCGAAGTCCTGCGCCACGGCGACGGCGGCAGGCACAATGACGGCCGAGCCATGGACGAAGCCGGCATAGCAATTGTCGTCGAAATCGAGCGCGTGGGCAGCCGTCCCGTTGCAGAACGCTGCCGCGAGGGCCGACATCTTGTCCGTCGTTCCCCAGATTTCCGCGCGTCCAGGAGGATGGTTGCGTGCCGCGAAGTGGCGGGCGGTGCCCGCCACCGGGGTCCGCGCGCCGGCGAGGGCGACCCCGATGGTATCGATCACGCATGACGTCACGATCTGGCGGATACGATCGGGAATGCCGGCGGCGGTCACGCCTGTGGCCCACTCCGACAGGAGCAGTGTGGGGGGCTGGGGAGCGAGACTCATTGCGGACCGCCTATACCGGGTATCAGCAGTGACGGTTCGTCACTCGGGAAGCTCGCCGGCGGGGGCGCCGAGCCACTTCACGGACAGCTTGTCGATCTCGCCCTTGGCCTTGGCCTCGCGGATGATCTCGTTGACCTTGTCCAGAAGCCGCGTCTCGCCTTTCACGACGCCCACATAGCAGGGGGAGTTCGCGAGCACGATCTTCAGTTCGAGGTCGAGATCCGGATTGCGGCGCTTGATGGCGGCGGCGACGGGGGTGCCCGACGCGAACATCTCGACCTGACCGGACATGAACGCCGCGATGGTGCTGTTGTTGTCCTCGAAGCGCTGAACGACCGCCTTCGGCGCGAGGTCCGCGAGTTCCTTGTCCTGCATGGAGCCGCGCGTTACCGAAATCTTCTTGCCCGAGAGGTCGGCATATTCCTTCACCGGTGGCTCTTTCTTGCCGAATATGGCATCGAAGAAGGGCGAGTAGGCGATGCTGAAATCGATGACCTTCGCGCGTTCCTCGGTCTTGCCGAGCGAGGAGATGGTGAGGTCGGTCTTGCCCGACTGGAGGAAGGCGACGCGGTTCGGCGCGGTGACCGGCACCAGCTCCACCTTCACGCCCAGCTTTTCGCCGATCAGGTTGGCGACATCGATGTCCATGCCGCGCGGCTGCATGTCGGCGCCGACGGAGCCGAACGGGGGATAGTCGGTCGGGACGGCGACGCGAATGGTCTTGCGGGCGATGATGTCGTCCAGCGCGTCGGCGACGGCCGGAACAGCGCCAAGCGTTGCCATCAGTCCAATGGCGGCGGCGAACAGAATACGTGTGGTCATTGCCTACACCTTTATAGCTGGAAGGTTGATGTTGTCGGGGTGGTTCCGTGGGTGCACCGCGGAACCGTCTTGGCAGGCTGGATCAGAGTGTTCGGGACACTCAGTCCGGGATGACCGCCGTCGCGTCCACCTCGACGAGATACTCCGTGCGGGCGAACGCAGTGACGACGATGCCGGTCGAGACCGGGAAGACGCCCTTCAGCCAGCGGCCGACCACGCGGTATACATCCTCGCGGTAGCGGGGGTCGGAGATGTAGATCGTCAGCTTGGTGATGTGATCGAGCTGGCTGCCACACTCCTTCAGCAGCATGTCGATGTTCTTCATCGCCTGCTCGGTCTGGCCAGCGACGTCGCCGACGCTTACGCATTCGGACGTGTCGAGATTCTGGCCGATCTGGCCGCGCAGGTACACGGTCGTTCCACGCGCAATGACGGCCTGGCAGAGGTCGTTGTCGATGTTCTGCTCGGGATAGGTGTCCTTGGTATTGAACTTACGAATTCTGGTGTGGGCCATCGCTGCGTCCTGTTTATGCTTGTATGCAAGCTTCATGAGTGGCTCCGCGAGCGGAGCCGATCAGAAGATCTGCACGGATATTCTTATGAGCTTCCTGACAGTAGGGGCCTCGTCACACCCCGAAAAGCGATTTTTTTGCGACCACTGTTTCATTTTCTGATAGGTATCGCGCATGCTGAAGCTTGATTTCGACGAGCGGGATCTGCGCTCCCTGCGAGTGTTTTGCGCGGTGGCGCAGGCCGGCGGTTTCGCGGCGGCCGAGAAGAGGCTCGCAATGTCAAAGCCGTCGATCAGCCGCCACGTCCGCGAGGTCGAGGCGCGCCTCGGCGTCAAGCTGTGCGAAAGAGGGCGCAGAGGGTTCCGCCTGACGCAGGAGGGCGAGGTCGCGCTCGACCTGGCATCGGCGGCCTTTCAGGCGCTCGGGCGTATCCGCCCCGAGATCGATGCCGTCCATGGCATCTTGTCGGGGCGGCTCGCGATCGGGATCGGCGAGCACACGCTGACCCATCCCGACTGCAAGCTGCCCGAAGCCCTCGCCGCCATGCGGAGCCTCGCTCCGGGGGTAGAGCCGCAGATTTTCGTGATGACGTTCACTGAATTGGCGCAGTCATTGAATGACGGTCGGGTGGATCTGGTTATCCGCGGCAAATATACCGACGATCGCGACTTCTTCCATCTGCCGCTGTATCGCGAGGTGCACAGGATCTACGTCGCGCAATCCGTGGAGGCCTCGAAAACGCGCTGGCTGCCATTGGTCTATCGTCCGCATCCCTATGTGGAGAAAGCCATTCAGTCCGGACGGTACAACCTTGGCCCGGAGGCCGCGGGCCTCGATGCGGTCGCCGCCATGGTGGCGACGGGCTTCTATCAGGGGATGCTGCCGACCCACTACGGCGACCTCATAAAGAACCGTTTCAATCTGATGATCGAGGAAAATGGGCCGATCTTCCAGCACGAGGGTTGCGCGATATTCTCGACCGCGCGACCTATCAGTCAGCGCATAAAAGTATTCCTGAATGTGTTGAGGCGTGTTCATTCCTACACGCCCGGCGTCTAGCGGATCCGACTGATGTGACGATGCTTGCAGGGGTGCTGGAGACGTTTTTCCAGCTGGGAGAGAAAACTCACTTAAGCGTGCCGTTCAAAGACGGAAACTGGCGCCTTGGAGAAGGCCGCGATCCGGAGAAGTGCCGGACTTTCCGGCGGTTATCGCGGCGTATCTGGAGCCAAAATGTTAATTATATCAATTATTTAACTGGCTGGCGGAGCGCGTAGTCGCGTGCGAACCTGTCTCAGCGTGTTTCGCCTGTTTTACGAGTCGAAACTGGCCTTCTAACCGAAGACCGGCGCTCATGCGGACTGTTTTCGCTGCCACTATATCGAGCGCTTCTACAACGGTCGCCGCAGGCACTCGACACTGGGCTATCTCAGCCCAGTCGAGTTCGAGGAGCGAGCCAAATTAGCTTAACCTCGTGTCCACAGAACCGGCAGAAGGCCAGTGAGGGTGAAGACGGCGGCGCTCGATGCCGACAAGCGCCAAGCAGGTTCGGCCAGATCGTGTCGACCCGTGCCCCGCGATAGATCGCCGCCTGTGGCAGTATGCATCGACCGGCATCCGCCAATTCATGACATTAGCCTGCCCCGCTTGAGTGGTCCGGCTCCAATCTAATGCATGGTCGGTTTTGCGGCCATGTTCGAGGGCGGCAAGATAGCTGCCGGCGCCGGCGGCTTGTAACCGGGTGAAGAGTGCCGGTCCGTGCCCCTGACGGCGCCGAAGGACTGGAACCAGAAGGCATGCGCCAGCCGGCGCAGCAGCTCGTCGCGGCTATAATGGCGGATAATGGCTTCGCTGATGACCGCGCCGAGCTCCGTCATGCGCTCCGCCAGCCATGGCGGCACCCGGCCCGTATGCAAAAGCAGCCCGGCGCTTCCGGCGCAGCGTGGCATAATTCCCTCGACCGTTCGATGCGCCATTATAGCCGGAAGCGACGACGGCGGGCGGAAATGACCAGGAGGGACGTCTCCGGACTCCGTCGCCGCGCGGATTATCCTAGCCTGCCGCGGAGCAATCACATTCCGGCCTGGCCGCTCAAATAGATCAAATGCCGAGCAATGGCGGTCTCCAGGCAATCGCTGGCGGTTCCATCCTGCCAGGATTGCACGAAGAACCTGCCGGTCTTCCCGGTGCCGATAATGGGCGTGTGCCAGACGCCCCGGTGGTAGATCACCCCAGAACCTCGTGGGAAAAGAAAGGCGCGCAACGAGCCTAGCTCCGGGTCGCCATTTCCGTCCGGCAAGCACACCGCAAGGACGAAATCCGCGCCGCTCATCTCGATGATCGCTTGCTGCGAGTAGGGATGCCGCTCCAAGAGATCGATGGAAAGAGGCAGCGCCTGCGGCTGTGTCTCGAAGACGGATGCGATCAGCCGGCTGCTGGACCGCTGGTCCCGATCGAACGATGTTACGTCGTGCCGCAAGGCGGTGCCGGCATTCACCCGCAAAGGGTGCAGCGTGGCGGGCTGCACCAGCGCCCCATAGGGGCGAAAAAGCTCCTCGTTGACGAGTTGGAGTTCTAGCGCCAAGTCTCGCTCTGGCACACGCGCGTCACTGCCTGCGCGTGCGCCGTCTGCCGCGCCGGCAGGATCGACCGCGCCGACCTCGTCACGCTTCGAAAGCTCACTCACGTATATTTCAACCTGATGCCGCCGCTATCCATACAGCAAGGTTCGAGACCGGCCCATCGATGCTGGAAGTGACGAAAATTTGGACTGGTCAGACCGGGACGTGGATGCAATTCTTTCATGATCGCTAGACAGTAATGATATGCGTAGAACGGTGCAAGTGAACTCCCGCGAAATTGGTCAGACCGCAATCTCGCCGAAGCGCAAGCGCGAACCCATGCCTTCCGCCGCGCAGGTCGTGGTCGCCACGCTGACGAAGATGATCGAGGAGAAAAGGCTGGCGCCGAACCAGCCGCTGGCTCCGCAGCGCGAACTGGCGCAGGAACTCGACGTCAGCCGCGCAACGCTGCGCGAGGCGCTCTCGATACTCGCGACGATTGGGTTGATCTCCATCGAACCCGGCCGCGGCACCTTCGTGCGTGCCGCGAGCGACGCGGCCGAGGCGACCGCGACGCCCTCCTGGCGCTTCGCCGCGCGCTACTCGCCGGCGGAGGTCTACCAGTTCCGCTATATCGCCGAGAGCCATGCCGCGCAGCTCGCGGCCATGAACCATACCGATGCCGAGATCGAGGAGCTGGAGGAAAACCTTCAGTCGTTCCGCAAGGCGGCCCATGCGCTCGACTTCGCCGCCTTCGCCGAGATCGACTTCGAATTCCACAAGCTCATCATGCGCTTCTCGCGCAACCGGCTGCTGGCCGACATGCACCATAGCTTCGCACGCATATTGCTGGAGAGCTCGCGCCTGCCGGTGAAGCGCGACAAGTTGTGGGATCCGGTCATGGAGCACGAGCGCGTCGTCGAGGCGCTCAAGATGGGTGATCCGGAGGGCGCCGGCTATTACATGCGCCGGCACCTCAGCCGCACCGCGGACCGCGCCGGCATCGCCATCACCGAGTTCGTCTGAACCTCCAGCGCGACGGACGCCGTCGGCTTTCTCGGAAAGGATTGCGCATGGCCAAGGAAATCTTCGTTTCTTACGGAATCGACGTCGATGCGGTGGCCGGCTGGCTCGGCTCCTATGGCGGCGAGGACAGCCCCTGCGACATCTCCCGCGGCGCCTTCGCCGGCCGTGTCGGCAGTGCCCGGCTGCTGCGGCTCTTCGAGAAATGGGGGATCAAGACCACCTGGTTCATCCCCGGCCACTCCATCGAGAGCTTCTGGGACGAGATGAAGGCGGTGGCCGACGCCGGCCACGAGATCGGCATGCACGGCTACAGCCACGAGAATCCGATCGCCATGACGCCGGAGCAGGAGGAGGCGATCTTCGACAAATGCGTCGAGCTGATCACCAAGCTCTCCGGCAAGCCGCCGCGCGGCTATGTGGCGCCGTGGTGGGAGTTCGGCTCCAAGACCAACGAGCTCTTGAAGCAGAAGGGCGTGAAATA
Organism: Ancylobacter novellus DSM 506; assembly: GCF_000092925.1. Lineage (NCBI taxonomy): Bacteria > Pseudomonadati > Pseudomonadota > Alphaproteobacteria > Hyphomicrobiales > Xanthobacteraceae > Ancylobacter > Ancylobacter novellus. The sequence continues at coordinate 4,501,791 of NC_014217.1, forward strand.
CGATCACTCCCTCATGCACAACGACCATCATCCCTATTACGTGACGGTCGGCGACAGCTGGACCAAGATCGATTATTCGCAGCACCCCTCGACCTGGATGAAGCCCTATGCCCAGGGCGAGGAGACCGATCTCATCGAGATCCCCGCCTCCTGGCATCTCGACGACCTGCCGCCGATGATGTTCATCAAGGCCGCGCCGAACAGCCACGGCTTCGTCTCGCCGCGCGACATCGAGGACACCTGGCGCGACCAGTTCGACTGGGTCTACGAGAACTACAACTACGCCGTCTTCCCGATCACCATCCATCCCGACGTGTCGGGCCGCCCGCACGTGCTGAAGATGCACGAGCGCCTGTTCGACTACATGAAGGGCCATTCCGGCGTTAAGTTCGTCACGATGGAGGAAATTGCGGATGACTTCGCCCGCCGCTATCCGCGCAGCGGCAGCGCGCGGCCGGCACCCTGAGCCACGCCGATGTGCGGGCTCTGCGGCGCCTTCGGCGGCAGCGACCACTGGACGGCGGGCACCGGCGCGGAGACGGCCGGCGCCACGCCGACCGCGGAGCGGCGTGCCCGCGCCGCGACTGCCAATGAAGTGCTGGCGTTCTACGGCCTTTCGCTCGGCGAATGGGCGGGGCGCTTCACCCTGCGCTCGCGCACCGGCCGCATGGCGGTGGTCGAGCATTTCGGCGCGATATGGCCGGAGGCCGAGCGCCTTGCCGGGCAGCCCTGCGACCCGCTCGACGAGGCGCTGATCACGCGGCTGGAGGCCACATAGCGATGAACGGCGGCGACAAGCTGTCCGTGCACGTGCTGACCGGCTTCCTCGGCGCCGGCAAGACCTCGCTGCTGCGGCGCCTGCTGGCGCTGCCGGCGCTCGGAGACACCGCGGTGGTGATCAACGAGTTCGGCGAGGTCGGCCTCGACCACCTGCTGTTGGAGGCGGTGGACGAGGACATCGTGCTGCTGAAGAGCGGCTGCGTGTGCTGCACCGTGCGCGGCGACCTCAAGAATGCGCTCGTCACGCTGATGGAGCGCCGCCGCAGCGGCGAGATTCCGGCCTTCGCGCGCATCGTGGTGGAGACCACCGGCATCGCCGACCCGGCGCCCATCGTCGCCACGCTCACCGCCGACCCGATGCTGCGCCACCATTTCCGCGTGGGCAACATCGTCACCGTGGTCGACGTGCCGAACGGGCTATCGAACATCGACGCCTACCCGGAATCGCTGCGGCAGGTGGCGGCGGCCGACCGGCTGGTGGTGAGCAAGGCCGACCTCGCGGACACGGAGGAAATCGCAGCGCTGGAAGCGGGCCTGCGCGCCGTCAATCCGACCGCCACCCTTGTCGCGCTGGACGAGCACGCGGTGCCTGACCCGGAACGGCTGCTCGCCGATCTCCATGACGAGACGGCCCGCCCCGCCGAGGTGGCGCGGTGGCTGGACGCGGTGGCGAGCACGCGCTGGCGCTTCCATGCGCATGGCACGCACGACGTGAATGCCCATCGCGACATCCGCGCCTTCGTGCTGCGCAACGCGCAGCCGCTGGCATGGCCGCGCTTCGCGCTGTGGCTTTCCATGCTGCTGAACCGCCACGGGGCCGCGATCTTGCGGCTGAAGGGCCTGCTGGCGCTGGAAGGCGTCGAGGGCCCGGTGGTGATCCAGGGCGTGCAGCATATCGTCCACGCCCCGCTGCACCTGAAGGCGTGGCCGCGCGGCGTCCCGCTCACCGAGATCGTGGTGATCGCGCGCGGGCTCGATCCCACGCTGGTGCAGCGCTCCTTCGAGGCGTTCAATCGCCTGAGGCCGGCCGGCGACGCCGCGGCCTAATAGCGGCCCACCAGCAGCCCGCCATCGACGGTGACGACCTGCCCGGTCATGTAGCGCGCCGCCTCCGAGGCGAGGAAGAGGATGACGTCGGCGATGTCCTCGGGCTCGCCGACGCGCCCGAGCGGGATGAAGGATGCCGCCGCTTCCAGCCCCTCCGGCCCGAGCGAATGCTCCTTCGAGAGCGCCTGCGCGGTGCGGATATAGCCGGGCGCGACGCCGTTCACGGTGATGCCGTTGCGCGCGAGTTCCACCGCCAGGCCGCGCACCAGTCCGACCACGCCAGCCTTGGCGGCGGAATAATGCACATGCTCGTCCCAGCCATAGGCGACGCCCATGATCGAGGACAGCGCGACGATACGGCCGGACCGGCGAGCCCGCATGCGAGGGGCGGCCGCCCGCACGAGCCGCATGATGCCCTTGAGGTCAACGTCGAAGGTGCGATCCCATTCCTCATCCGACATCTGCGCCAATGACAGCTTCTTGGCGATGCCGGCATTGGCGACGAGCACGTCGATGCGCCCGTGCCGCGCCTCGACATCGGCCACCAGCACATCGGTCGCCGCCGAGGAGGTGACGTCGAGTGCGGCGAATTCGGCCCGGCCGCCCTCGGCGAGAATGCGGCGGGCGACGTCGCGGCCCTCCTCCTCCAGCACGTCCGTCACCACGACATAATAGCCGGCGCGGGCGAAGGCGAGGGCGGTGGCACGTCCGATGCCGATGCCGGCCCCGGTGATGATGAGGACGGGCCTCTCCTCCATCGCTCACGCTCCTCCGGCCGGCACCGCATAGGGCGAGAGCGCGCGTTTGAGGAAGCCGCCGTCGCCCAGCGCGCCCAGTATCTTGCCTTCTTCCGCGACCACCTTTCCGCGCAGCAGCGTCATGACGGGCCAGCCGGTCACCGCGAGCCCCTCATAGGGCGTGTAGTCGGCGCCGTGGTGCATCAGCTCCTGCCGAATGGTTTCCTTGCGATTAGGGTCCCACAGCACGATGTCGGCGTCGAAGCCGGGGGCGATGGAGCCCTTCTTCGGATAGAGGCCGTACATCTTCGCGTGGTTGGTCGAGGTGAGTGCGACGAACTCGTTGAGCGAGATACGCCCCTCGACGACACCTTTCGAGAACAGGATCTGCAGCCGGGTCTCGACGCCCGGGATGCCGTTCGGCACCCAGCGGAAGGAAGTGCGTGCCTTGGGGTTCAGCTTGCCCATCTCGCCCTCGTAAAAGAACGGGCAGTGGTCGGAGGAGAAGGTCTGGAACACGCCGGTGCGGATGCCTTCCCAGATCGCCTCCCAGCTCGCGGCGTCGCGCGGCGGCGGCGAGCAGACATATTTGCCGCCGCTCGCGTCCATGTTGAGGCCCTTGAGGTCGTCGGCGGTGAGCGCGACATATTGCGGGCAGGTCTCGCCATAGACCTTGAGCCCGCGCTGCTGCGCCCAGCGTATCTGCTCCATCGGCTCGCGGCCCGAGACGTGCACCACCATGATCGGCACGTCGGTGAGCTCGGCATGGCTGATGGCGCGGTGCGTCGCCTCGCGCTCGACCGACTGGGGGCGCGAGATGGCGTGGTAGTAGGGCGCGGTCTTGCCGGCACGCTCCAGCCTCTCGGTCATGAAGCGGATGGCGTCGTAGCCCTCGCAATGCACCATGACGAGGGCGCCGCAGCCACGGGCGCAGTCGAACACTTCGAGCAGTTGCCGGTCGTTCAGGACCAGATCGTCATAGGTCATGAACACCTTGAACGAGGTGTAGCCGTCGGCCACCAGTGCGGGAAGCTCCTGGCCGAGTACGCTCGCGCTCGGGTCGCTGACGATGAGGTGGAAGCCGTAGTCGCAATAGGACTGGCCATCCGCCTCCTTGTGGTAATCCATGACGCTGGCGCGAAGGCTGGCGCCGCGCGGCTGCAGGGCGAAGGGCAGCACCGTGGTGGTGCCGCCGGCGATGGCCGAGCGGGTGCCGCTTTCGAAGCCGTCCGCCATGGCCGGACCACCGAAGGCCGGCTGAGCCATATGGACATGGCTGTCGATGCCGCCGGGCATGACGAGCAGCCCCGAGGCATCGATGGCCTTGGCGGCATTGGTTAGGCTCTCGGCTACCGCGACGATGCGGCCCGCGCGGATGCCGACATCCGCCTTCATGGTGTCGGAAGCGGTGACGACGGTGCCACCGCGGATGACGAGATCGTAGTCGCTCATCGATCTGTCCTCACATCATGATGTCGCCGCCATTGGGCGACAATGTCTGGCCGACGTAGAAGGCGCCGGCATCCGATGCCAGCAGCAGGATGGTCGGCGCGATCTCCGATACCTCGCCGAACCGGCCGAGCGGGATCTCCCTGAGCTTCATCGCCCGCCATTCCTCGGTAAGCCCGTTCAGCAGCACCGTCTCGGTGGCGCCGGGAGCTATGGCGTTCACCGTCACCCCGTGCGGCGCGCCCTCATAGGACAGCGCGCGGGTGAAGCCGGCGATGCCCGCCTTGGCCGCCACGTAATGCGCGAGGTTTGGCGCCCCGCGATAGGCGAGCTGCGAGGAGCAGTTGATCACCCGGCCCCAGCCCTTTTCCAGCATCGGCCCGAAGAAGTGGCGGGTGACGAGGAAGGTGCCGCGCAGATGCACGCCGATCATGCGGTCCCAATCAGCGACGGAGAGGTCGACAAAGGGCTTGTCGCCGCCGATGCCGGCCATGTTCACGAGGATGTCGACATGGCCGAGCGTGCGCTTGGCCCAATCGGCCATCTCGTCTACCGCCGCCTCGTCGGCGACGTCGCATTCCTTGCCGTGCACCTCGTGCCCCGCCGTCGCCAGCCGAGCCTCCAGCGCCGCGGCATTGGCGCCGTCGCCATAATGGCAGAAGGCGACGCGGGCGCCGTAGCGCGCGAAAAGCTCCACCACCTCGCCGCCTATGCCGCGGCTGCCGCCGGTGACGAGCGCGGTGCGGCCCTCGAGCGAGAATTCCTTCATGACGGGCTCCGGTCCAGGGCGTTGCGGGCGGCGATCCACTCGGCATAGGAGCGGATGCCGGTCTCGAGGTCGTAGGCGGGCGCATAGGAGAAGTCGCGCTTGGCCGCCGAGATGTCGAAGCGCCGGTGCACCTCGTCGACCGGGTCAGGTCCGGGCGCGAGCGCGATGTCGGCCTGTGGCAGCACCCGCTTCACGGCGTCGCCGACCTCGCCTAGGGTGAGATAGGTGTCGCCGGTGACGGTGTAGACGCGGCGCGGCGTGTCCCCGGCGTCGAGCGCTAGCAGCAGCGCACCCACCGCGTCCTCGACATGGATGAACTGGCGGTGGAAGTCGGCGCCGAAGGGCATGCGGGTCGGACGGCCGGCCAGCGCATCCTCGATCATGGTGCGGATCACGCAGTCGGTGGTGCGGCCCGGCCCGTAGACCCAGGACAGCCTTATCGCCAGCGCATCGACGCCGAACTGGCGCCAATAGGTCCACAGCAGCGCCTCGCTCGCCGCCTTGCTGCCGCCATAGACCGAGGTCGGGCGCAGCGGCACGTCCTCCGGCACCGGCCCTTCCGGCGTGTCGCCATAGGCACTGGTCGACGAACAGAACACCAGCCGCCGCGCCTTGTGGATGCGAGCCAGCTCCAGCATGTTGGCGGTGCCGACGACGTTCACCTGCACCATCGAATAGGGATTGTCGCGCGCCACCATCGGCCCCGAATGGGCGCCGCAATGGACGATGGCCTCGACCGGATGCTCGGCCGCGATGGCGTGCAGGCGGTGGATGTCGGTGAGGTCGCAGGCGACGAGCGGCAGACCCTCGCGGGTGCGCTCGACCAGATCGATGGCGACGACCTTGCGGCCCTGCGCCTCCAGCCGGCGCCGCACGGCATTGCCGACCAGACCGGCGCCGCCGGTGACGAGGATGCACTTTTCCATTCAGGCGGTTCCTGCGAGGCGGAGGGTCTCGGCGCGCTCGCGCTGGGCGGCGCCCTGCTCGATCGGCAGCTCGGCCGCGAGCAGCATGCGGGTGTAGTCCTGCGCCGGGCGGGCGAAGATGGCTTCGGTCTCGCCATATTCGACGATCTTGCCGTGGCGCATCACCGCGACATTGTGGGCGAGCGAGCGCACCGAGTTGAGGTCGTGGGTGATGAACAGGGCCGACATGCCGATCTCCGCCTGGAGGTCGCGCACGAGGTCGATGATCTGCGCCCGCACGCGGATGTCGAGCGCCGTGGTCGGCTCGTCGAACACCACGAAATCCGGGCCGGTGGCCAGCGCCCGGGCGATGCCGACCCGCTTCTGCTCGCCGGCGGTGAGCTCGTGCGGATAGGAGTCGGCCAGTCTTGCCGGAAGATGCACGAGGTCGAGCAGCTCCCGCGCCCGCCGCGCGCGGGCCCCGCGGTCCAGCGCCGGGTCGAGTTGCAGGGGCTCGCCGATCAGCGCGCGCACAGGCCAGCGTGGATTGAGCGCTACATAGGGTTCCTGGAATACCATCTGGATGCGCCGGCGCAGCGGCCGGAACTGGTGGGCCGGCATGTTGGTGATGTCGGTGCCGTCAAAGGCGATGCCGCCGCTGTCGCTCTCCAGCAGCCGCACGAGGCACTGGCCGACCGTGGTCTTGCCCGAGCCGCTCTCGCCGACCAGCGCCAGCGTCTCGCCCTTGCGCACGCTGAACGACACGTCGTCGATGGCGCGGACCACCTCGGTGGTGCCGGATATGGGGAAGGTCTTGACCAGCCGGCCGATCTCCAGAAGGCACGGCGCATGCTCGCCCGTCTCGTCCGCCGCCTCGCCCGTCCGCGGGGTAGGGCGGACCTTGGCGGCGTCGAGCAGGGTGCGACTGTAGCCGTCCTTCGGCGCCTCGAGGAAATGGCCGACCTCGTCGAGCTCGACGATGCGCCCATCCTTCATGATGGCGACGCGGTCGCAGTAATGCGCGATGATGCCGAGATCGTGGGTGATGAGCACCACGCCGGCGCCGAGGTCGCGGCAGCGCTTCACCAGAAGGTCGAGCACCTGCACCTGGATGGTGGCGTCGAGGCCGAGTGTGGCGTCGTCGGCCAGCACCACCTCCGGATTGGCAACCATCGCCATGGCGATGACGACGCGCTGCGCCATGCCGCCGGAAAGCTGATGCGGATAGGCCCGCGCACGGCGCTCCGGATTGACGATGCCGACCTGCGCCAGCAGGTCCACCGCCGCCGCCCATGCTTCCTTTCGGCTGCACGGCTTATGGGCCCGCAGCACGCGGGCAATCTGGGCGCCGACCGTCTCCACGGGATCGAGCAGCGCCTTGGCGTTGGTGCCGATCAGCGCGATGCGCCCGCCGCGCATCTGGCGGCGCTCGGCCGCGTCCATATCGAGGATGGACGCGCCGTCGAGCCGCAGGTCGCCGCCGACGATGCGCCCGCCCTCCGGCAGCAGGTCGATCAGGGCGCGGGCCAGCACCGACTTGCCCGCGCCGGTCTCGCCGACGATGCCGAGCACCTCGTCGCGGCGCAGCTCGAAGGAGACATCGGACAGGACCTTCGCCGTGCCCTCGCCGAAGTCGACAGTGAGGTCCTCGACGCTGAGCAGCGGCATTCCACCGGGCGCGCGCATCAGCGGTCCCTCGTCGTCGGGTCGGACAGGTCCTTCGCCATGTCGCCGATCAGCGCGAAGCTGAGCACGGCGATGACGATGGCCATGCCGGGGAACAGCGCCACCCACCACACGCCGAGGATCATCTGCTGCGCGCCGGTCGAGACCATCAGCCCCCATTCCGGCGTCGGCATGCGCACGCCGGCGCCGACGAAGGACAGGCCGGCGGTCAGCAGGATGGCGAGGCCGACGCTGATCGATATCTGCACGATGGCCGGCGTCAACGCATTGGGGAGGATATGGCGGAACATGATGGAGAAATCGGTCGCGCCGCTGCACCGCGCGGCGCCGACGAAGGGCCGTTCGCGCAGCGAGAGCACCTCGGCGCGGATGACGCGCGCGAACATCGGGATGAACAGCACGGCGAGCACGATGGCGACGTTCCAGATTTCCTGCCCCATGACGGATACAAGCGCCATGCCGAGCACGAAGACGGGGAAGGACTGGATGAAGTCGAACAGCCGCATCACCAGCGAGGACAGCCAGCCGCGGTAGAAGCCGATGAACAGGCCGATCGGCACGCCGACGATGAAGGCGAAGGCGACCGCGACGATGGAGATGAGCAGGTTGATGCGGGTGGCGTAGATGACGCGCGCATAGATATCCATGCCCGACACATCCGTCCCGAACCAGTGCTCGGCCGAGGGCGGCTGGAGCGAGGAGAGCGGGTCGGCCTCCACCGGCGAATAGGAGGTCAGCCAGGGCGCGAAGATGATGGCGATGATCTGCACGAGAAGCAGCGCGAGCCCGACCACAGCGGCGGGGTGGCGACGCAGATAGCGGAGGAAATGCGCCATCAGACCCTGATCCTCGGATCGGCGAGTTCGTAGAGGATGTCGACGATGGTGTAGACGGTGAGGATGAAGGCGGCGGCGACCAGCACGAAGCCCTGCAGGGCCGGATAGTCGCTGTTCACCACCGACTGCACCGCATATTGCCCAAGCCCGCCCCAGGCGAAGATGGTCTCCACCAGCACCGCCGCCCCGAGCAGGAAGCCGACGAGAAAGCCGACCAGCGTGATGATCGGCGGCAGCGAATTGCGCAGCGCCGCGCGCCGGATGACGCGCTCCGGCAGGCCGGACGCACGGGCGTGGCGGATGAAGTCGCTGCGGTAGACGTCGGAGAACACCGTCTTGGTCATCTTCATCAGCGCCCCGGCATTGACAATGGCGAGCGTCGCCACCGGCAGCACCAGCCGCCCCGCCGAGGAGAAGAAGGCGGCGGGATCGCCGGCGATGATGCTGTCGATTGTGTAGAAGCCGGTCACCGTCGGCGGCGGCGAGACGAAGGTGTCGATGCGTCCGAAGGGGGCAGGTGCCCAGCCGAGGGTGTAGAAGAAGAAGTAGATCAGCAGCAGGCCGATCCAGAAATCGGGAATGGCGCCGGCCGCCAGCCCGTAGACGCGACTGCCGATATCGACCGCGCCGCCCTCCCGGACCACCGAGATGACCGCCAGAGTGACGCCGACGAGGATGGTGAGGATCATGGCGTAGCCGATGAGCTCCAGCGTCGCCGGCGCACGCTCCATGAGGTCGGTGACGACGGGATTGGAGGTAAAGATCGAGACGCCGAGATCGCCATGCGCCGCGTTCCAGACATAGCGCAGGAACTGGTCCCATACCGGAAGGTCGAGACCGAGACGTTCGCGGAAGGCGGCGATCGTCTCCGGCGTTGCCATGTTGCCGAGCAGCAGCAAAGCGGGGTCGCCGGGAAGCAGGCGCACGAGGAGGAACGTCACCATCATCACCCCGAACATCTGCGGCACCAGCATGGCGAGCCGGGCCGCGACGATGCGCAGGGGGCGGGGGATGGGGTTCCAGAAGCGTGAGAGGCCGGCGCGGGCTGCGTTCATCTCGGCTCGTCGGTTCTCGGGAAGCGATGCGCTCCGGCGCGGACGCCGGAGCGCGCGGGTGCCGGGGTCAGTCCTTGTACATGTCGTAGAAGGCGTTGCCGTTCGGCGTGTACCAGGAGTAGCCCTTGACGTTGGAACGGGTGGCGAGCTGGTAGCCGGGGTTCATCAGGAACACCCAGGGCGCAGATTCCATGGTGAGCTGCTGCACGCGCTTCATGTCGGCGACGCGCTGGGCCTCGTCCGTGCTGGTCAGCCCGGCATTGATCTTCTGGTCGACTTCCTCGCTCTTGAACTTCGAGTAGTTGATGGCGGAGGCGCTGTTGAGCCAGAGATTGGCGACGTAAGCCGCGTCCGGCACGATCGCCATGTCGCGGAAGAAGTACATCGGCACTTCGCCCTTGGTGTAGCGCTCGACCAGCGTGGAGGCCGGCATCTTCAGGAGTTCGACCTCGACGCCCGCCTTGGCGAAGGCCGACTTAAGGATGACCGCGATCTCCTCTTCGATCTGGTCGCCCGTGCGATAGGCGAGCTGCGTCTTGAAGCCCTCGGGCATGCCCGCCTCGGCCAGCAGCGCCTTGGCTTTGGCCGGGTCGTTCTTGAAGAAGAAATACTCGTCGGTGAAAGCGGGGTAGATCTCGGAGATCGGGCTCTTGGTGAAGCGCGCCGTGTTGAAATAGACGCTCTTGAGGATTTCCTCGCGCGGCACGAGATAGTTCATTGCCTGGCGCACCTTCACATTGTCGAAGGGCGGCTTGGCGTTGTTCAACTCCACGCGGTGAATGTAGTTGCCGAACACCTTGTGGACGGTGACGCCCGGCATCTTTTCCAGCAGCGCCAGCTCGCGCGGCAGCAGATATTCCGCAACGTCGACCGATCCTGCCTGCAGGGCGGCGACCCGGTTCGCGGAAGTGGGCATCTCGCGCAGGATCACCTTGGTGAGCTTGGCCGGGCCGCGCCAGTAATTGGTGTTCGCCTCATAGACCACTTCCTGGCCTGGCGCGTATTTGGTGATCTGGTAGGGACCGAAGGAGGCGGTATTGGTCGAGAGCCAGCGCCCCGCCCAGGGGTCGTCGGATGTGAGGTGCTTCTTCACCTCCGTCGCATCGAGGATGCCGAGATCGCTATTGATCCAGATGCGGTCGAGCAGCGGTGACGGATTGGGGATCGTCACCTTCACGGTGTAGTCGTCGATCTTGGTGAAGGCAGCCTTCGGATCCTGGATCTTGAAGATCTGCGTCATGTACCAGTGGAAGTTAGACTTCATGTTCCAGCCGCGCTCGAACGACCACATCACCGTGTCGGCGTTGAGCTCGTTGCCGCGGTAGGACTTCACGCCCTTGCGGAGCTTGAAGGTGATCGAGGTCTTGTCGGGCGAGAGCTCGTAGCTCTCCGCCAGCGCGCCGGTGATGGTGGTGAAGTCCTCATAGAGCACGCCGTCGTCGCCCTTCTTCTGAGCGTAGGCGAGCAGGCGCTCATTGACGTTGCGGCGGACTTCATGGCCGGCCTCGGTCGGCGGGTATTCCTGGTCGAGGGATTCCGGCGTGCGCGGTGCAGCGACCACGAGGGTGGTCTTGGCGCCCTGCGCATGAGCTGTAGGCGCAAAGCTCCCAACGAGGCTCACACCCAGTAGCGCCGCTGCAAAGCCAGCTGCCGTGCGCCGCGCGGCAGCCGGGGAAAATGGAAGGCTCGCTCGCGCGACAGTGGGGATTCCGGCCGTCGGATTACGAAGCATGGGTGAGTCCTACCTAAACGGAGTTCGGAGATCGAAATTGGTCTGACCTCTTGCTACGTTACGCTCGTTCATGAACCGCGCAATCCTAAATTTTGATCGAGCCAAAGCTTAACAAATGAGCACCAATAGGCGCTAGTTCTGCATCTCCTAAAATATTGAAATATATTGATTATTAGTGAAACTTAGCGCCCCCGCAGCCGCATTTTCGGGGCGCCGTTCTCGTCGGAGGGCGATTTTTTGCATGGCAGCGGTCACGACGTAAGCTGCAGCGCGCCTAGTCCAACGGCTCTTAGTGGTCAGACCTATGTTCGGAGTTGTCTACTCTGAGGTGCGATCCTTGGCGGGCCGCCCTGTCATCTATCCGCATTGGCGACCTGAGCACGCGTAGACTGTACCACCCTTCATCGACGTCGCTCCCGCAGCCGCTGCGGGAAGATCGGCTTATTCGCCAACCCGTCAGGCAAGCAGCCGGCCCATAAGAGTGCCGGCAGTCGCCGACGGTGCGCTTGAAGGCTTGGGAGCGGCGTTCGCCACGGGTCAAAATGTTCCAAATCAGGCGGCGGCGTCGACGCCGCCGCCGGAAGCCAACATCGCCAGCACGTTGGTTCCAGTGTGCAGCACATGCGCGGCGAGCAGGCGCCCTGCGAGGTAGCCGTCGCGCGCTTCCAGCGCGGCAAGGATGTCACGGTGCTCCTGAATGGATTCCACCCAGCGCGAGTGCCGGCCCAGCGCGAAATAGCGGGCGCGCTCGGCGCGGGTGAACAGCCAGCGGTGCATCTCCACAAACGTGGCGTTGTGGGCGCCGGCAAGGATGGCGCTGTGAATGGCCTGATTGACCGCGAAATAGGCGGCTAGGTCGCCCTCGCCGTAGTGACGCTCCATGGTCTCCTGCATCTGCCGCAGGGATAAGAGCTCCGTCGCCGTCAGCCGGAGGGCGGCATATTCGGCGGCGATCCGCTCGACATTGCCCAATGCTTCGAACAGATCGGTGACGTGGCTCGCATCCATGGGCGCGACGCGGGCACTGCGGTTCGGGCGCAGTTCCACTAGTCCATGCGCGGCGAGCATCTTCACCGCCTCGCGCAGCGGCGTGCGGGAAATGCCGAGAGCCTCGCAAAGCTCGGCTTCTACTATCGGAGCGCCCCCCGGAAGCTTGCCGGCAACAATCATGCTGCGCAATTGACGAGCGGCGCGCTCATGCAGACCGGCGCGCGGAAGCCGTTCCGCGCCGGCGGCGTCCGCGGGGCGGAGCTTACGCGGGCGCCCTCTCTTTCTCGGGATGTCCGACTGTTCCGTCACCGCTCAATCCTACCATGCCCGCCGGCTGCGGGTCGTCGTTCAGGCGCTGCAATTATAATCACATTATGCCTGCATCGTAGCCTGTTAGAGTAAATTGTATTCAACATACAGAAAAATCTTGCGCGGCCTTGGGAGCCGGCTTTTACTTCCCTCCCGCGAACCGCCGGAAGGCTCTGAAGGAGGTGCTCATTTCGGCGCCTCGGGATTCGTCTTGTCCTGTCGGGGCGATGTCGGAGGAGCCGCACCGGCGTTTACGGTCGTGCCGTCGGTCGCGTTGGGTGACGACACAGATCAAGTAGGTTGGTGGTCGTCGGCATATTTTTTAGTCAAATGGCAGAATTCGAGACGTTTATTTGCGCTTCCTAGGTCGTATTTGCCGAGTATAGTTGCGGCTGTTTTCGCCGCACCCTTGGTGTAGCGCAGGGCGAAAATGCTCTTTCGGGTTGGCGTGCCCATCATCGTGATCCCGTCCGCGGATCCCGCTGTTGCGGCACCAGGCCGTGACGGCTGATCCGGCGGTTCGACAACGATCGGGCTGGCAGGATGGGGTCGTATCGGTTCTCAAGATCCGGAGGGGATCATGTGTGATCGTGACGGCACCTTCTTTCGTAATTTCTCGCGGCGCAGTTTCCTGAAATCGTCCGTGGCCGGCGCCGCGGCGACCATCGCGCTGCCGGCGTCGCTCGCCGGCCTTCTGGCGACGAGCGCGGCACGCGCCGCCAACACGACCATCAAGGCGACGCACGGCTCCGGCTTCTGCAACATGGGTATCTTCCTCGCCAAGGAGCGGGAGCTGACCAAGGCGGACGGCGTCGATCTGGAGTTCGTGGTCACCCCGTCCAACACCGAGATCACCACTATGTTCGGCGCGGGGCTCGTCGACATGTCGATGATCCCCTATTCGAACTTCCTTACGCTCTACGATGCCGGCGCGCCGGTGAAGATCGTCGCCGGCGGTGGCGTCGAGGGCTGCATCATCGTCGCCAAGGAAGGAATCACCTCCGCGGCTGACCTGAAGGGCAAGACCTTCGGTACCTTCCAGGCCGATACGCTGGAAGTTCTTCCCTATGACTACCTGAAGAAGGCCGGCCTTTCCTTCAAGGACGTCGAGATCAAGTATCTCGACACCTCCCCGGAGCTGGCCCAGGCCTTCATGGCGGGCGCCATCGACGCGATCTGCCACATCGAGCCCTACGCCTCGCAATGTGTGCTCGGCCGCAAGGGGGCGACGGTCCTCTCCAACGGCACGGACGTCTACGGCAAGGGCTATTCGGACTGCGTGCTGGCCGTGCGCACGCCGCTGCTCGAGAGCAATCCGGCGGCGGTGAAGGCCGTCATCAAGGCGCTGTTCGTCGCCCAGTCGCAGGCGGAGGCGGACAAGAGCGCCGCGCTGAAGGACACGGTGGGCAAGTACTACAAGACCAGCATGGAGGCGGCCGTCGACGCTTCCAGCAAGCAGCCGATCGTCGTCGACCAGCGCAGCCAGACCCAGTTCATCATCGACCGCGGCAAGTCGATGGTGGAACTCGGTTACGTCAAGAAGATGCCTGACGAGAAGGCGTTCGACTGGAGCCTCATGGAGGCGGTCATCGCCGCCGACAAGCCGCTCTACGACAGCCTCAAGCTGAAGTCGGCCTGAGCCCCGCTCGCACCCGGCCGGTGCCCGTGCCCGGCCGGGAGCCCTTTGCCCGACGCAACTCAGGAAGGACGTCATGACGATGAGCGCAGATGCCGGACGTTCCGGTCTGGGCGATGCCGGGCCCGCGCGGCCGGCACCGTCCGCCCCGCTGCTCCTGTCTCCGGCCTGGCGCCGTCGCCTTTCGGCCGTTGGCTGGGGGCTGGTGTCGGTCGGCCTGTTCGCCGGCCTGTGGGAAGCGCTGTGGTTCTTCGGCATGCTGAACCCGCTCCTGCTGCCGCCGCCGCATCTCTTCCTCGCCGACATTCCTGGCACGCTGCAGTTTTTCGATCGCTCCAACCGCATCGGCTCGGTGGCGACGGGCGGCGGCGTCGGCGCGCTGCTCGCCACCATGGGCTGGACGCTGATGCGCGTGGTGGTCGGTCTCGCGCTCGGCTTCGCCTGTGGCGTCGCGGTCGGCGCGGCGATCCACTACGTGAAGCTCCTGCGCAACCTGCTGCTGCCGACCATCCTGCTGCTGGCGCCGATCTCGCCGGTGGCCTGGCTGCCGGTGGCGATCTTCGTCTTCGGCATCGGCGACGTGCCGGCGATCTTCCTCGTCTTCATCACGGTGTTCTTCGCCATCGTGCTCTCGACCGGCGCGCAGATCGAAAGCGTGCCGAAGAACTACATCCATGTCGCCCGCATCATGGGCGCGAGCCAGCGCCAGACCTTCTGGAAGGTCATCCTGCCCGCCATTCTGCCGAGCCTGTTCATGACGTTGCGGCTAAACCTGTTCGCCGCCTGGATGGTGGTCCTGATCGCCGAGACGGTTGGTGTCGGTACGGGCCTTGGCCAGATCACCTCCATGGCGCGCTCGACCTTCAACGCCAAGCTGGTCTTCTTCACCATGGCGATCATCGGCCTGCTCGGCTTCCTCTCGGACTTCGCGCTGCGCCAGGTCCAGCACAAGATGCTGTGGTGGATCGCGCCGAACCAGGGAGGCGCACGATGACCCGCCCCGCCGTTTCGATCCAGTCGGTCTCCAAGCGCTGGACGCCGGAAGGCCGCGCGCCCGTGCAAGCCCTGAGCGACCTCACCTTCGACGTCGCGCCGGGCGAGTTCATCGTCCTGCTCGGCCCTTCGGGCTGCGGCAAGTCCACCCTGCTCTACATGATCGCGGGGCTGGAAGAGGTCTCCGGCGGGCGCATCGCCTGCGACGGTGAGCCCGTTACCGAGCCTTCCGCTGAACGGGGCCTCATCTTTCAGGAAGCCTCGCTCTTTCCGTGGCTGACCATCGCCGACAACGTCGCCTTCGGGCTTTCCGTCCAGCACGTCCAGCCGGTTCGCCGGCGGGAGATCGCGGTGGAGATGCTCAAGCGCGTCGGTCTGGGCGACATGCTCGACAAGAAGCCTGACGAGCTTTCTGGCGGCATGCGCCAGCGCGCCGCCTGCGCCCGGGCGCTCGCCATGCGGCCGAAGGTGCTGATGATGGACGAGCCCTTCGCGGCGCTCGACGTGCAGACGCGGGCGCGCATGCAGGACTTCCTGCTGCAGATATGGCGCGACAGCGGGGCCTCGATCCTGCTCGTCACCCATTCGATCGACGAGGCGATCTCGCTGGCGGACCGCGTGGTGGTGTTCACCGCCCGTCCCGGCCGGGTGAAGACCATCGTGCCGATCGACTTGCCACGCCCGCGGGAGAGTCGCGATCCGCGCTACCACGCCTATCGCGACATGTTCGCCGAGCTGCTTGCGGACGAGGTGGACCGCGCCTTCGCTGAACAGGAAGCGGTATAGTCTGCCATGAACCGCGTGCTCACCGTCGCCGCCGTGCCCATCGGGCCGGCTGGCCGCGATCCTGCGCCGCAATGGCGGGAGGCGGAGGCCGGCATCGCCGCCGCCGCCCGCGCCGGCGCGATGCTTGCCGTTCTGCCCGAGCTGTTCGCCCATCCCTATGTAGCCGGCGAAGAACCGGAGGCATGGGCCGATCTGGCGGAAGCGGAGGACGGGCCCACCGTATCGCGGATGCGCCATGTCGCGACGACCCACGGCATCGCCGTGCTGTTCGGGCTGTCGCTTTGTCGTGACGATGGGCAGCCCTGCAACGCGGCGCTGCTCGCCCATGGGGACGGGCGGATCGAGCGGGCCGCCGCCAAGATCCACCTGCCGCCCGCGGGCATGGGCGAGCCTTTCGGCGAGGCGGATCACTTCGCGCCCGGCCCGGCGGAGATCGGCTCGGTAGCGATCGGGGCGCTGCGGGTGGCGGCACTCGTCTGCTATGACCGCCGCTTCCCGGAATGCTGGCGTGCCGCGGCCGCCTCGGGCGCCGATCTGGTGGCGGTTCTCGTGGGTGGACCGGCTCCGGGCGACCCGGAGGGGCTTTTCGCCGCGGAGCTTCGGGCGAGTGCCCGCGCCAACGCCGTCTATGCGCTGGCGGCGTCGCGCTACGGCACCGAGACGGTCTCCGGCCGCCCGGTGAACCATGACGGCGAGACCCTCGCCTTCGGCCCGGACGGGGATTTCATCGCCGGACTGCCGCAAGGCGACACCCGGCCCCTCCTTCTTTCCCTCGACCCGGAGCGCATCGCCCGCGCCCGGCAGACCAATGCCACGGCACGGCGCCTGCGCCTGCCCTTACAGTCCAAGGAAGCATCATGGCTGAACTGATCGTCCAGGCCCGCTGGGTCGTCACCGGCATCAAGGATCGCTTTACGCCGATCGTCATCGAGGATGGAGCGGTGCTGTCGCGTGACGGTGTGATCGTCGCGACGGGCGCTCTGGAGGAGATGCAGAAGCTCGCCCCGACAGCCGAGATCCGCAAGTACCCCGACCACGCCATGCTGCCGGGCTTCGTCAACAGCCATCACCATGTCGGCATGACGCCCCTACAGCTCGGCTCGCCCGACCATGCGCTGGAGCTGTGGTTCGCCAGCCGCCTGCCGGCGCGTCGGCTCGACCTGACGCTCGACACGCTCTACTCGGCCTTCGAGATGATCGCTTCCGGCATCACCACGGTGCAGCACATCCATGGCTGGATGCCGGGCGGCTATGAGGCGATCCACGGCGCGGCGAGCAAGGTGCTGGGTGCCTATCGCGCGCTCGGCATGCGCGCCTCCTACTGTTACGCAGTGCGCGAGCAGAACCGCCTCGTCTACGAGGCCGACGAGGATTTCTGCGCCCGGCTGCCGGCGGAGCTCGGCGAGAAGCTCGCCCGGCACTTGAAGGCGCAGGCCATGCGCTTCGACGATTTCCTCAAGCTGTTCGACCAGCTCACGGCCGAGAACGCCGGCCAGAGCCTCACCCGCATCCAGCTCGCCCCGGCGAACCTGCACTGGTGCACGGATGAGGGGCTTCAAGCGCTCGACGCCAAGGCGAAGGCGGCCGGCGTGCCGATGCACATGCATCTGCTGGAGACGATCTATCAGAAGGAATATGCCCGCCGCCGCACCGGCAAGACGGCGCTGCGCCATCTCTACGATCTCGGGGTGCTCGGCCCGCACATGACGCTCGGCCACGGCGTGTGGCTGAACGAGGAGGATATCGACATCGTCGCCGAGACCGGCACCTGCATCTGCCACAATTGCTCCTCCAACTTCCGCCTGCGCTCGGGCCTCGCCCCGCTCAACAGGTGGGAGGCGAAGGGCATCAATGTCGGCATGGGGCTCGATGAGGCGGGCATCAACGACGACCGCGACATGCTCTCCGAGCTGCGCCTCGCGCTGCGCGTCCATCGCGTGCCGGGCATGGACGACGCGGACGTGCCGACCTGCCCGCAGGTGGTGAAGATGGCGACCGAAGCGGGCGCCATGACCACGGCCTTCGGCGCCTCCATCGGCCGGCTCGACGAAGGGCGCTTCTTCGACGCGGCGCTGATCAACTGGACCAAGGCGACCTATCCCTTCCAGGATCCCGACATCCCGATGCTCGACGCGCTGGTGCAGCGCGCCAAGACCGGGGCGGTCGACGCGGTCGTCATCAATGGCGAAGTCGTCTATGAGGAGGGGCGCTTCACCAAGGTGGATCGCGACGCGGTGCTGGCGGAGATCGCCGATACGCTCGCCACGCCGCGCAGCGCCGAGGAGGTCGCACGTCGCGAACTCGGCCTTGCCGTGTTCCCCCATGTGAAGAAGTTCTACGAGGACTATCTGCCCGACGCACAGGTGAGCCCATTTTACGCTAATTCTTCGAGAAGCTGACACAATAGCGGCTCGTCGACACGCCAGGCCCGCGCCGCGCATGGCAAGGGCGAACTGAGCGACGCCGCCTATGGATTCTCTCAGGTAGGAGACCGCCCGCACCATCTGCTGGCAGGAAGAGATCGGCCACGCCGGTCCATAAGCGACGTTCTGGTCCGACATCGCCCTGCCGATGATCCTCATCGGGCTGGGCAATGGAGCGGGCCTTGAACCGCTCACGGTCGCCGGCGTTTCGCGTGTAGCCGAATGCGATCACGGCGCCGCCTCGGCCTTGTCAATGTCGCGCACCAGCTCGGCGGCTCGCTCGGCCTCGGCATTCTCATCGTCGTCTATGCCGGCGTCGGCAGCCAGGAGGTCTCGGAGGTCGCCCTGCTAAGCCATCGCATCGCAGCGGCGACGACGGCATCCTTTTTAATCTATGCGCCCTAACTCCAGATAACTGAGTTTTTCAGCGTCACTCCGTCAGCGACGACCCCAGCGCGCCATACTCTTCATCATCGCGCCGAACGTCCGGAGGGCGGCCTTCATGGGCGCCAATGCGACGATGCGCTGTTCTGCCTCCTCGGTAGCTCGATGCACGGTGCGGACGGTCCCGCCTGACCGAGCCGCCACGCCCGGTAATGGGTCAGCCCTACCAGTGGGAGGGCGACGGCTGCGGGAAGAGCCCGCATTACCAATGAAGAAATGGCCAACGGCGCATAGATGTAGTCGAGCTTCCAGATCTGGACGAAATCGCAGGCCTCGATCTCCATGAAATTTTAGACGATCTGTTGAGGTGCCGAGGGCGGCCGATCGCACATTTATGAGCAGCTTCAGCACGTCTTTTGCTAGCCTCCCTGTGCGAAAGAAGCTCAATCGCCGCGCAGCGCCGCTTGCTCACGTGCTGCCGGTACTCCGACGAAGCCCCCTGGGCTTCGCCAAAAAGCATCCCCGCCTAAGGCACAGCATTCGGAAAATCCGAATGGAGCTTATGATTTTTCGCCATTGTCGAAGGGCGACCAATCGTAAGAGCATCCCGCAAACGCAAAAAAGGAGTGCGGAGGATGCCGATGGGGCGCGACGAGATTTTCATCGATGGCCGCTGGGTGAAACCGGCCTCGGGCGCCACGCTCGAGGTGGTCAATCCCAGCACCGGCGAGATCATCGGCCGCATCGCGCGCGGGGGAACGGCTGACATCGACCGCGCCGTGACGGCCGCGCGCAATGCCTTCGAAGGCACATGGGGCGCCATGGCCGCAGTGGAGCGCGGCCGGCTTCTCAGTCGGCTCGGCCTGCTTATTCTCGACCGGCTCGAGGAACTCGCGGAGATCGAGGCGGCCGACACCGGCAAGCCGATGAAGCTTGCGCGCAACGACATCCGCGTGACCGCCCGCTACTTCGAATATTATGGCGGGGCGGCGGACAAGATCCACGGCGACACCATCCCGTTCCTCTCCGGCTATCAGGTGATCGTGCTGCGCGAACCGCGCGGTGTCACCGGCCACATCATCCCCTGGAACTATCCGGCCTCCATGTTCGGCCGCACGCTCGGGGCCTCGCTCGCAGCGGGCAACGCCGCCATCCTGAAGCCGGCCGAGGAAGCCTCGCTCTCATGCCTGCGCTTCACCGAACTCGCCGAGGAAATCGGCTTTCCGGCAGGCGTCATCAATGTCGTCACCGGACTGGGGGAGGAGGCGGGCGCCGCCCTGTCGAGCCATGCGGGGCTTGATCTTCTCTCCTTCACCGGCTCGCCGGAAGTCGGCACGCTGGTGCAGACCGCCGCGGCGAGAAACCATGTGCCCTGCGTCCTTGAGCTCGGAGGCAAGTCGCCGCAGATCGTGTTCGCCGACGCCGACCAGGACAAGGCGTGCGAGGTCATCATCGGCGCGATCGTGCAGAACGCCGGTCAGACCTGCTCGGCGGGCTCGCGGGTGCTCATCGAGCGCTCGATCTACGAGCCGTTCATGCGCAAGCTTGCCGACCGCATGGCCTTGATGAAGGTCGGATATCCCGAGCAGGACCTGGACAGCGGGCCTGTCATCAACGCCGTGCAGCGCGACCGCGTGATGAGCTTCCTGGAGCGTGCGGCCCGCGACAAGGTCGAGGTGGTCGCGCAGGGCAAGATCCATCCCGACGCCAGCAAGGCCGGCTATTTCGTGCCCCCGACGCTGTTCGGCCTCGTGCCGCGCGAGCATGAACTGGCGCGCGAGGAGGTCTTCGGCCCGGTGCTCGCGGCACTGCCGTTCGACGATGAGGACGACGTGCTCCGTCTCGCCAACGGCACCGATTACGGCCTCATCGCCGGCGTGTGGACGCGCGATGGCGGCCGCCAGATGCGCATGGCCAAGGGTATCCGCGCCGGCCAGATCTACATCAACGGCTACGGGGCGGGCGGCGGCATCGAATTGCCGTTCGGCGGCTTCCGCAAGAGCGGCCATGGCCGCGAGAAAGGTTTCGAAGCGTTGAAGGAGTACACCGTCGCCAAGACGGTGGTCATTGACCACAACACCTGAAAATCGACTGTCGTTTCCCAAAAACAAAACGAAGACGGCAGTTACTGGGAGGAAATCATGAAGAAATTTATCATCGCCGCTCTCGCGGCCGTCTCGCTCGTTGCCATCGCGCAGCCGGCAGCGGCACAGAAGGCGCGCCTCGGCCATGTGTTCGCGCAGGGCAACGCCGCCGACGAAGCCAGTCAGATCTTCGCCAAGCTCGTGAAGGAGCGGACCAATGGCGAGATCGACATCACCGTGTTTCCCAACAGCCAGATCGGCGGCGACGAGGCGCTCGGCCGCGACCTCAGCCGCGGAGCGGTGGAGTTCGCCTTTCTGAATGTCGGCTCGCTGACCGGGCTCGATCCGCTGCTGGACATCCACTATCTGCCCTACATCGCCACCAACAATGAAGAAGTCGACAAGATCTTCTACAATCCGGATGGCATTCTCCAGCGCACGCTCGGCGAGACGCTGGCCAAGCACAATATGGTGGCGCTGGCCTATTTCGAGCTCGACTTTCGCGCCGTCACGAACTCCAAGCATCCGGTGACGAATGCCAACGACCTGAAGGATCTGAAGGTCCGCGTGCCGGGCTCCGCCTCCATCCGCAGCTTCTTCGAGGCGGCGGGCTCGCAGGCCGTCACCATGCCGATGCCGAACCTGTTCGTCGCCCTCCAGCAGGGAACGGTGGACGGCCAGGACAACGGCGCCAGCATTACCTACAACTCGCGCCTTTTCGAAGCGCAGAAATACATGACGCTGACGAACCACGTCTACGCGATGGGGGCCATCACCGTCAGCAAGCGCTTCTGGGACCGGCTGAGCGAGGACCAGCGCAAGATCGTCAAGCAGGCCGCCGAGGAAGCGGCGAGCCAGGGCGTCGCTCTCAACCGTGCTGCCAACGCCGCCTTCCTCGAGAAGATCAAGGCCGGTGGCGTGCAGGTGCTGGTACCTACGCCGGAAGCGATGGCCGAGTTCGCACGCATCGGCCAGATCGGCTGGCAGAAGCTCGAGCCGGTCTATGGCGCGGAACGCATCGCTGCGCTCAAGAAGGAAATCGCCGCGGCCCGGGGCGAGTGAGGCGGCGATGGCCTATGACGAGACCACCCCGATGACCGGCCATGATCCGGGGGCCGGCCCGGCGACATATCGAAGTGCCGGTTCCCTGCTCGGCGCGCTCATGCGCGTCGAGCTGGTCCTGGCGCGGATGGAGAACGCGGTCGTGATCACGGCGATGGTGGTTGCCATCGCGGCGGTGGCGATGTCGGTCGCCATCCGGTTCTTCAACCTGCCGATCCCCGACACGGGCGAGTGGGCGATGGTCGCGATGTCGCCGCTCACCTTCATCGGGGGAGCTCTGTGCAGCCATCTGCACCGGCACCTGACGGCGGACATCGTCGAGATGCTTCCGCCCGGTCGGCTCCGCCGCACCCTCGACGCGGTGGCGGCGGTGCTTTGCCTCGTCTTCGGTCTGTTCCTCATCGCGCTCGCCTGGGATCTGTTCGACTATGCCCGCTCCTCGGGCGAGCGTCTGATCGACCTCGGCACCCCCGTCGCCATTCCCGCCGGCTTCGTGCTGGCCGGGGCGATGTTGATGACCTTCCACGCGACCCTCGACATCTGGCGCGCGTTGGAAGGCCGCGACCCGGGAGGGTACAATCCATGGCGCTGACCTTCGGCCTGATGGCCCTCCTCCTCGTCCTCGGCGCGCCGCTCGCCGTCACCTTCGGCCTCGTCATCTTCCTGCAGATGGGCGCCTATGGGCTCTCCATCGCCGGGCTGAGCAACATTCCCTACGAGGAAATCTCGAGCTACCCGCTCGTGGCCATCCCGCTGTTCATGCTGACCGGCGAATTGATGAACCGCAGCGGCATGGCCGCCGAGCTGATCGCGCTGGCCGAACTCATGCTGCGCCGCGTGCGGGCGGCGTTCGGCTACATCACCATCGCTGCCTCGGCGATGATGGGGGCGATCACCGGCTCGTCGGTCGCCACGGTGGCGGCGATCGGCGGCATCGTCAGCCCGGCCATGATCAAGCGTGGCTATCCGAAGGGCTACGTCGCCTCGCTCACCTCCTCCGCCGGCCTGCTCGGCGTGCTGGTGCCACCGTCGATCCCGCTCATCCTCTACGGCGCCACGGTCGGCGTCTCGATCTCGCAGCTCTTCATCGCCACGCTGGTTCCGGCGGCGCTGATGGCGGTGCTGTTCCTCGTCGTGCACAACGCGCTGTCGCGCCGGCTGCTGGAGAACGGGGCCGAGGCGCGGCCGGATGGCGGCGACGTGCTCGCCAAGGATAAGCCGAAGCGACTTGTCCTGCTGGACGCTTCATCGGCTCTGGCGCTTCCGGTCGTCATTCTCGGTGGCATCTACGGGGGCATCATGACCCCGACCGAGGCTGCGGCGATCGGCTGCCTCTACGCGGTCGGCGTCTCGCTGCTGCGAAGGTTGCTCACCGCGCAGGATTTCGCGCGGGCGTTCCGCTCGGCGGCGATCACCGGCTCGGGCATCCTCATCGTCATCGCTATGACCGGCGTCTTCAACCGCGCCATGGTGCTCAACCAGGTGCCGCAGGACATCGCGCTGTGGGTGGCGACCCATATCGAGAGCCCGTTCGCCTTCCTGCTGATGGTCAACATCGTCCTGCTGCTGGTCGGCACCTTCATGGAGACCAATGCCTCGATCCTTCTGATGGGGCCGCTGCTGGCGCCGGCGGCAGAGAAGTTCGGCATCGACCCGGTGCATTTCGGCATCGTCACCGCGACCAATCTGGAAATCGGCCTGCTGACCCCGCCCATGGCGGCCAATCTCTACGTCGCGGCGCGGGCAGCCAATGCCCGGCTCGCCGACATGCTCCCCTACCTCGGATGGTTCTTCGGCGCGGCGCTGCTTGGTCAGGCGATCATCACCTTCGTGCCGTTCGTGACCCTCTGGTTCCGTTACCTCTAAACGTGTGTGACCCAATGCTGATGAAGGGCGAAACCAAGCTTCCCGACTTCTCGCGCGCGGCGGTGGTCCGCCAGTTCGGCCAGCCGGTGAAGATTGAATGCGTGCCGGTTCCGTCAGGCCCCGAACCCGGCGCCCTGATCGTAAAGACCACCGCCTGCTCGATCTGCGGTACCGACGTGCATCTGTCGCGGGGCAACCTGTCCCTGGCCGTCGACCTGCCGGTGATCCTCGGCCATGAGATGGTGGGGCGTGTCGTCGCCATCGGCGAGGGCGCCGAGCGCGACAGCGTCGGGCAGAAACTCGCCATTGGCGACCGCATCCTGTGGACGCACACCGCCTGCGGCCACTGCTTCTACTGCACCATCGCCCGGCAGCCGACGCTGTGCGAGAACCGCCGCGCCTATATGTACGAGAACATCGAGAAGCCGCCTTATCTTCTCGGCGGCTTCTCGGAATACGGCTACGTGCTGCCGGAATCGGGCCGCGTGCGTGTGCCGGACAACCTCGACGACGGCGTCGCCAGCCTGTGCAGCTGCGCCTTCCGCTCGGTGATGAACGCCTTCGACAATCTCGGCGGTATCGAGCCCTCCGAGCATGTGGCGATCCAGGGTGCGGGGCCGCTCGGCGTGCTGGCGGCGGCTGTCGCCCGCGTCAACGGCGCGTGCACGGTCAGCGTCATCGGCGCGCCGGAGACCCGGCTTGCGCTCGCCCGTGACTTCGGGGCGACGCACACCTTCACGATCGAGGGCACGACCCATGACGAGCGCCTCGCGGCATTGCGCGAGGTCACGGACGGACGCGGCCCCGATATCGTGATGGAGTTCACCGGCCATCCGAATGCCTTCGGCGAGGGCCTCGACCTGGTGCGCAAGGGCGGACGCTACCTCACGGTCGGCCAACTCGGCAGCGGCACCACCACCTTCAGCCCTTCCACGATCGTGAAGAAGAACATCCGCGTCATCGGCTCGTTCTCCGGCGACGTGAAATCCTATTGGAAGGCGCTGCAGTTCGCCTCCGCGCATATCGATCGCATCCCCTTCGGCAAGATGATCACCGGCCGCTACAGCCTCGACGAGGTCAACACGGCACTCGAGCGCATGCACGCGTTGCAGGAGATCAAGCCGCTCATCGTGATGGATTGAGGAGGAGGTCGGTCATGCCCCGAACCATTCCTTTCGCGCCCGACGGGCGCGGCCCGCTCGACGGCGTGCGCGTGGTCGACCTGTCCCGCCTCGTCGCGGGCAACATGACGACGCATGTGCTGGCCGACTACGGCGCCGACGTCATCAAGATCGAGCGTCCCGGCAAGGGCGACGACCTCAGGAACTGGCGCGTCGAGGGCGTCGAGGTGTTCTGGAAGGTCTATGCCCGCAACAAGCGGAGCGTCGCGCTCGACATCCACGCCGCCGACGGGCGCGAGATGCTGCTGCGTCTCGTCGATACGGCGCAGGTGCTCGTCGAGAACTTCGTACCGGGCACGCTGGAGCGCTGGGGGCTCGGGCCGGACCAACTGCTCGCCCGCAACCCCAAGATTGTGATCCTGCGCGTCTCGGGCTGGGGGCAGACGGGCCCCTGGCGGCTGCGTCCGGGCTTCGGCACGCTGGTCGAGGCGATGTCGGGCTGGGCCTTCATGAACGGGCATGCCGACAAGCCGCCGACGCTGCCTCCGCTCGCCATGGCAGACATGGTGGCCGGCCTCTACGGCACGGCGGCGATCCTCGCAGCGCTGCGGGCGGTCGAATTGGGCGATGCGCCGGGGCAGGTGCTCGACCTGTCGCTGTTCGAGCCCATCCATTCGCTGATCGGCGCCGAAGCGGCGCAGATCCGCCTCACCGGGGAGCCGACGCCCCGCGCCGGCAACCAGTCGTCGCACACCGCGCCGCGCAATGTGTACGAATGCGCGGATGGCGCCTATGTGGCCTTGTCCGGCTCGATGCAGTCCATGGCCGAACGCATCTTCGACACGATCGGCCGACCTGAGCTCAAGACCGACCCGCGCTTCGTCGATAATGCGGCGCGTGTCGCCCATCGTGACGAGCTGGACGCGATCATCGCCGCTTTCATCGCTGGCCGCGACCAGGCCGAAAACCTTCTCCTGTTCGAAGCCGCCGGGGTGACCGTTGGGCCGGTCTGCTCGGTGGCCGACCTCATGGACCACCCCTTCGTGGAGGGTCGCGAGGCAATCGTCGAGATCCCGGACCGCGATCTCGGCTCCGTGCCGATGCACAACATCATTCCGCGCTTCTCCGCCACGCCCGCCCCGTTCCGCCGCGCCGCTCCCGAAATCGGCGAGCACACGGAGGAGCTCCGGCGGGAGCTCGGGATGGCGACAACCCCGCAGCCGGCAGAGGTTTCCTGATGACGAATTCTCCATCGGCATGGCGTTCCATGCTGTTTGTTCCCGTCCTCAATGAACGCTTCCTCGCCCGTGCGGCGGAACGCGATGCGGACTGCATCCAACTCGACTTGGAGGATGCCATTCCTCCGGGCCAAAAGGAGGAGGCCCGCCGCGCCGTGGCGTCGGCGGCCGCGCGTCTCGCCGGGCAGGGGGTGGATGTGGTGGTGCGCATCAACCGGCCATGGCGGCAGGCGACGGCCGACATCGAGGCCTCGATCTGCCCGCATGTCTGCTGTCTCACCCTGCCGAAAGTCCCCGATGCCTCCCATGTGCGCGCCATCGCCGAGATCATCGACGAACTGGAGCGCGAGCGTGGCATGGCGTCGGGCCACACGCGGCTCGTGGTGATGATCGAGACCGCGGAGGGCCTGCTCAACATGCCGGCGATCGCCGCCGCCCATCCGCGCGTCACCGGCATGATCGTCGGGGCCGAGGATCTCGCCGTCTCGCTCGGCGCCTCGCCCACCTACGACACGCTCTACATCCACAACGCGCAGGCGGTGGTCGCCGCGCGCAATGCCGGCATCCAGCCCATCGGCTTCGTCGGCACGGTCGCCGACTATGCCGACGAGGCGAAGTTCCGCCGCACCATCCAGCAGGCGCGGGAAATGGGCTTTACCGGCGGCTTCTGCATCCATCCCAGTCAGGTGCCCATCCTCAACGAGGTGTTCGCGCCTTCGCCGAGCGAGATCGACTGGGCGCGGGGGGCGCTCGATGTGTTCGAGCAGGCGCTCGCCGAAGGCCGGGGAGCGGTCACCTTCCGCGGCGCGATGGTCGATCTGCCCGTGGCAGATCGCGCCCGCGCCATTCTTGCCCGGGCGGCAAGTCTGGCTGATATGAGGGTGCAAAGAGCGCGAGTCGCATAGCGGGCCTGAAGCGATATGGACCTTCGTGATCTGCGTGCCTTCGTAGCGATCGCCGAAACCGGCTCGCTCGCAGCCGCCGCGAAGGTTCTGCATAGCAGCCCTCCCTCGCTGAGCGCCCGGCTGAGGGATCTCGAGGACGAACTGGGCGCGGCGCTGTTCGAGCGGTGGGCGCGCGGGCTCACGCTCACCGAGCAGGGGCGGGAGTTTCTCTCCCATGCCTATGCCATTCTCAAACAGGCGGAGGATGCCAAGGCGAGCATGCTCAGCCGCGAGAAGCCTCCGGTCGGCACCGTTCGTTTCGGCGTGCCCGGCTCGCTGGTCGGGCTGCTGACCACACAGCTTATCGAGACCTGTCTCGCGCGCTTTCCGCAGGTCCGCCTGCGGGTGGTCGAGAGCATGTCCGGCTATATTACGAGTTGGCTGCGCGAGGGCACGCTCGACGCTGCCGTGGTGTTCGGGGGTGGTGCCGCGAGCGATCGCAGTGCCTCGCTGCGCCCTATCGCCGAGGAGGAGCTCTATATCGCCACGTATGATCGGGCCGTGGTTGCTCCCTTCCTGAGCGACAGGGACGAGATCCGCATGCGCGACGTGCAGCATCTGAAACTGGTGATGCCGGGTCCTGAGCATGGTCTGCGGGTGCTCGTCGAGGCGACGGCACGGCGCCACGCCGTCCCCCTGAATATCGCCATCGAGATCGATGCCTCGCCGCAGATCTTCGAACTGGTGCGTCGCGGCCACGGCGCGACGATCTGTTCCCTGGCGGCCCGTCATCCCGGATCGATATCGAGCCTGGCGGGCAGGTTGCCGATCCATACGTTCCGCATTGTCGATCCGGGCTTCCGTCGTACCGTCTACCTGGCGACGCCGCTGAACCGGCCGTCTTCGCGGGCCACGATGGCGGTTGCCGAGGTGGCGGTGGAAACACTGCTGTCGCTGGCAGCCACCGACGAGTGGAAAGCCAGACGCCTGAGATAGCTAGGGCCTCGGCGCCTGCAAACGCATCAATCCCGTCCGCCCCCCACGGCATGGTTCCCTTCAAGCGAGAACCGGAGATCGACCGATGACGGCTGAGCCGCTACGTGTTGTTTCTCGACCGCTCGACCTTCCTGAACGACATGTCCTTGCCGTCCTTCGCCCTCCAGCGAGGTAGTTCTTCGCGTTCCAGCGAGGTAGTTCTCCATCAGGCGTCCGCGCCCGAGGAGGTCAGCGCGCACATCGAGCGGGCGGACGTCGTCATCACCAACAAGGTGCCCGTCATCGCCGCCGCGCTCGCGAAGGTGCGGCGGCTGCGGTTCATCGCCGTCGTCGCGACCGGCTACGACGTCATCGAGCGCGAGGAAGCGCAGGACGTTCTCCGCCAAAAGGAGAGAAAAGCCAGGAGGTGCTTTGCTAATTTTTGGGCTCTGGAGCCATCACCGCATCAGCGGAATGTAACAGTCAACGTCTCTAGAAAGATACGCGTGACATATGCGAATATGCGTTTATCTTTATCTAAATGGATCGAGAATATTGATATTATCTAAATATACTTCTGGATTATTTATGTTAGCATAGAATATAAGGCACGGAATTATGTGGTATAATGTCCTGGTTGGTAGGGAGGCGCAGATATTTAAACTATGAAATTCTATTTCATTTATCCAAGTATCATTATTTTGATCAATTTGCGAAAGAACAGTTTCCAAGCTTCGCGCCGCTAAGGTGCGGCGGTCATTTTTTCCGTCCAAGGTCGCAGCTGCGAGGGATGCCTTCGCCAATTCGACCGTGGGCCAGAATGGGCGGCGGGCCGACGTGAACGTACCCCAGGCGTCGATGGAATTCGGGATCGTTTGATCTGGTCCTGTGGCAGGAACTCCGGCGGCTTTGAGGCCGAAGTCGAACAGACGCCAAGCCAGGTGAGTTGCGCGTGTCGAGCCGGTTTTCGTGGCATAGACGAAGAGGAGCCAAGCCCATTCGAAATGATGGCCGATCTCCCTCTGCCGCCTTTTGGGCTCGACGGCATCCCATTGGGGGCCGAACCACTCATCGATCGCGCCGTGTTCGTCCACGAGGCGCGCCGCGAGGTCGACGATCCGTTCTGCACGTCCGAGCCATCCACCATTCGAATCGGCAGCGGCGAGCATTTGAAACGCCTCGAACAGGTGCATCTGGGGATATTGCAGACGGAGAAGCTCCGCCCCCGAAGGCTCACGATAGCCTCCCAGAGGGTCGAGCCATTCGCTGTCGAGACGAACGGCGATCTCTTCGGCGACCGTTAGCACTTCCGTCTTTCCGGTCGCCGCGCTGTAGCCGCCAAGCGCCAGAAGGACAAAGGCGAGATCGTACAGATCGCCGCGCGGATCGACGACCCGCCCGTCGCTGCCCACGCGATGCGCAAAATGCCCCGTTGTGAGACGGCAGCTATCGAGGAGAAAAGCGAGCCCATGCTCGGCGCCACGCAGCGTTCCCGGCGCCTTGTCGAACCGATATGCCATGCTGAAGGTGTAGACGAGCCGGCCGGTCACCATGGTGGTGTGTTCGCTCGGCAGGGGCTGCCATTGCTCGCTCGCGCGATACTCCTCCACATATCCGCGGAGGCCCGGTCGGCAGGTGCGCTCGACCCAGCGAGGGATGAATCGGCCTTTCAGCCATGCCGAAAGGTCGGTGGCCTGTGCAGGGGCGAAAATAGCGGTCATTGAGCGGGTTCTATCGTGACGCCGCTCACATCACCGCGCCGATCTGCCAGGGTACGAACTCGGCGTCTCCATAGCCGAGCCGCTCCGATTTGGTCCGCTCGCCGGATGCCACGCGCAGCAGGGCATCGAATATCTCGCGGCCCTTTGCCTCGAGCGAGACGCCCTCGAGTATCTCGCCGCAGTTGATGTCCATGTCATCTGTCATGCGGTGGTACATTTCGCTGTTGGTAGCAAGCTTCAGCGAAGGCACCGGCTTGCAGCCAAATACCGAACCCCGCCCGGTCGTGAAGCAGATGAGGTTGGCTCCTCCGGCGACCTGGCCGGTGGCCGAGACCGGATCAAAGCCGGGCGTGTCCATGAAGACGAGGCCGTGCGAGCGCACCGGCTCCGCATATTCATAGACCGCCTGCAGTACGGCTTGGCCACTCTTCGCGACGGCGCCGAGGGACTTCTCCAATATGGTGGTGAGCCCGCCGGCCTTGTTGCCGGGAGAGGGGTTGTTGTTCATCTCGGCACCGTTGCGCGCGGTGTAGCCCTCCCACCAGCGCAGCCGCTCCATCAGCCGGTCTCCGACGCGGGGAGATGCGCGGCGCACCAGCAGATGCTCGGCGCCGTAGATCTCCGGGGTCTCGGAGAGGATCGAGGTGCCACCGTCGCGCACCAGAAGGTCCGAGGCGAAGCCGAGCGCGGGATTGGCGGTGAGAGCGGAGTAACCGTCCGAGCCGCCGCATTGCAGGCCGAGCATGAGTTCGCTGGCGGGGCGCGTCTCGCGCCGTGCGGAGGCTGCGCGCGGCAGCATCTCGCGGATGGTGCCGGAGATCTGGTCCACGGTACGGCGCGTACCACCGGTCTCCTGGATCGTCAGCGTCCGAAAGCCGTCGCTTTCCTCGACCCCACATTCCTTCTTCATCCGGGCGATCTGCAGCACTTCGCAGCCGAGGCCGACCATCACCACGGCGGCGAAATTGGGATGACAGGCATAGCCCCACTGCGTCCGGCGCAGAACCTCGTAGCCCTCGCCCCGCTCGGCGAGGCCGCAGCCCGTGCCATGGACGATCGGCACGATGCCGTCGATGTTCCGATAAGAATCCAGAAGACCCGAGCGCTCTATCGCTTCGGCGGCAAAGCGCGCAACCGAGGCCGAGCAATTCACGGAGGTGAGGATGCCGATGTAGTTGCGCGTGCCGGTACGCCCGTCGCTGCGGCGGTACCCCTGAAAGGTCGAGGGAACGCCGAAGGCGGGCTGATCGACCGCGAGCGTGGCTGCGTCGAAGTCGCCATGGGGCAGGGTGGTCGCGCTCACATTGTGGACGTGCACCCATTCGCCGGGCGCGATGTCGGCGCTCGCCACGCCGATCGGCTGTCCGAATTTTATGAGCGGCTCGCCAGCGCTGATCCGGCGCAGGGCCATCTTGTGCCCGCGAGGAATCCTGTCGCAGGCAAGGACCCCGCTCGTGCGGTCGCCCGGCTGGATCGCGTCCACCGCGACGACGACATTGTCAGCCCCGTCGAGCCGAAGGATGCGCGGCTCTGCCCGAAATGAGGATAGGGATACGTCGCTCATCGCCCGCCGATCAGTTTGCCTTTTGTGATATGCTAATATATTAGTTTGGACATGCCAACCATGAAGAGTCCAGAGCCGCAGCTCTCCTCATCGCCGATCTCCGGAGTCTCGATGCGGGCTATCCCCGCCTCGGCGCGCATCTATGAGCTGCTGCGTGAGCGCATCGTCGGCGGCGAGATGCTGCCGGGTGCGCCTGTGTCGGAGAAAGAGCTGGCCGAGCGCTATGGCGTTAGCCGTACGCCGATCCGCGAGGCGCTGCTGCGTCTCGCGGATGAGCGGCTCATCGACATCTTCCCGCAGCGCGGCACCTTCGTGTCGCATATCAGCGTCGAGGCGCTGCGCGACGGTATGGTGATCCGCGAAGCGCTGGAACGCGTGGCGGTCCGCCACGCCGCCGCGAAGGTGACGGATGCTGACATCTCCGAACTGCGTCTCATCCTCGACCGGCAGCAGGCCAGCGAGCAGGCGAGCGACTGGGCCGGCTTCCACGCCGAGGATGAGGAATTCCATCGGCGCATCGCAATATTGTCGGGTCATCCGAACCTCTGGCGGGTGGCGCGGCAGGAGAAGGTGCAGGTCGATCGCTGCCGCGTGCTTCACCTGCCCATCTCCGGCCGCCGCGAAATGGTGATGGGCGAGCACCGCGCGATTCTCGCCGGCCTCGCTGCCCGCGACCCCAACGCCGCCGACCGGGCGATGGCGGAGCATCTCGGCAACGTGTTGCCTGGCCTCGACGAATTGCTACGCGCGCGCCCTGACTATTTCGACGCCGATGTGCGCACGACCTCGGAAGGCGAGCCGGCCGCGGTGCCGCTTCGCACCGTGCGGCATAAGGACAGGCCCACGCGATGAATTCGCTGCCAAGGCTCTCGGTGCCAAGGCTTTCGGCTGCGTCGCTGGGGCGACTCGCGCCAGGCATCGCGTCGCCGGCCTATGATCGCGCCGGCCAGAGTGTCGGCATCGTTCACCTGGGTATCGGGGCCTTTCACCGGGCGCATCAGGCCGTCTTCGTCGACGACCGCATGGCGGCCGGCGAGCGCGACTGGGCGATCCTTGGCGCGAGCCTGCGCTCGCCCGAGACGCGTGACGCGCTGGCGCCACAGGACGGCCTCTACACGCTGGTCGAGCGCGACGAGGAGGGCGAGCGCGCGCGGATCGTCGGCTCGGTGTCCCGCCTTCTGGTCGCACCGGAAGCGCCCGCGGCCCTGCTTGAGGCGATGAGCGCCCCGCAGGTGCGAATCGTGTCGCTGACGGTGACGGAGAAGGGCTATTGCCATGATCCTGCGACCGGCGAATTGCGCGAGGACCATCCCGACATCCTCCACGATCTCGCAACGCCCGACCAGCCACGCAGCGCGCCGGGTTTCCTGGTCGAGGCGCTGGCACGCCGCCGCGCGGCTGGCATCGCCCCCTTCACCGTGCTGTGCTGCGACAATCTCCCGGCCAATGGCAGGCTCGTCCGGCGCGTCGCCAGCCGTCTTGCCGATCTTCGCGACGCCGGTCTCGGCCACTTTGTGGAGAACGAGGTGGCGTTCCCCTGCACGATGGTCGACCGCATCGTCCCGGCGACGACGCAGGCCGACCGCGAAGCCGTGGATGCACGGCTTGGACTGACCGATACGTGGCCGGTGGTGACGGAGCCTTTCCGGCAGTGGGTCATAGAGGACGACTTCACTGGCGGCCGTCCG
Source organism: Ancylobacter novellus DSM 506 (assembly GCF_000092925.1). Classification (NCBI taxonomy): domain Bacteria; kingdom Pseudomonadati; phylum Pseudomonadota; class Alphaproteobacteria; order Hyphomicrobiales; family Xanthobacteraceae; genus Ancylobacter; species Ancylobacter novellus. Next base: position 4,534,511 of record NC_014217.1, read on the forward strand.
CGCTTCGAGGAGACAGGCGCCGAGCTCGTCGCCGATGCGGCGCCCTATGAGACGATGAAGCTGCGCCTGCTGAACGGCTCGCACTCTTCGCTGGCCTATCTCGGCTATCTCGCCGGTCACGATACGGTGGCGGAGGCGATCGCGGCACCGGGCTTCAAGACCTTCATCCGCGGCCTGATGGACCGCGAAGTGACCCCGACACTCCGTGTGCCGGTCCAGACCGATCTTGCCGCCTACAAGGCAGCGCTGCTCCGTCGCTTCGCCAATCCCGCGCTGCATCATCGGACATGGCAGATCGCGATGGACGGCTCGCAGAAGATACCCCAGCGGCTGCTGGCGACCATCCGCGCCCGCCTCGCCGACGGCGCGCCCATCGCGCGCCTCGCTCTGGCGCTCGCCGCCTGGATGCGCTTCGTGAGCGGGATCGACGAGCAGGGGCGGGCCATCGATGTGCGCGACCCACTCGCCGCGCGCCTGCGCGCCCTCGCCGATGCGGCGGGGCCGTCGCCGGATGCGCTGGTTCCCAGCCTGCTCGGCACGCGCGAGATCTTCGATACCGATCTCGCGGCTGATCCACGCCTTGTCGGCGCCGTCCGTGAGGCGCTGTCGACCCTCTACCGCGTCGGCGCCGGACGCGCCGTCGCGGAATTCGAATTCAAGCCGGAGGCAGGACGATGAGACAGGGCTGGCGCTGGTTTGGTCCGAGCGATCCCGTGACGCTCGACCATGCCCGGCAGGCGGGAGCGACCGACATCGTCTCCGCGCTCCATCACGTGCCGCCGGGAGTCGCCTGGACCCGCGGACAGGTCGAGGAGCGGCGCGCCATCATCGAGGACGCCCCCGGCGACCGCACGAAGCTGCGCTGGTCCGTCGTCGAGAGCATCCCCGTCGCGGACGAGATCAAGCGTGAGGGACGGGCCGCACGCGTCGCCATCGAGGCCTGGATCGCCAGCCTCGAGGCCGTGGCCGCGGTCGGGCCCCGGATCGTCTGTTACAATTTCATGCCTGTGCTCGACTGGACGCGCACCGACCTCGATTGGCCGCTGCCGACCGGCGCCACGGCGCTGCGCTTCGACCAGAAGCGCTTCGCGGCCTTCGATCTTCATGTCCTCAAGCGTCCCGGCGCCGAGGCCGACTACAGCGCGGAGCAGCGGGCCGAGGCGCGCAGAACCGCGGACGGGTTCGGCGAGGAGGACGTGGCGAGCCTTATCCGCACCGTGCTGGCGGGCCTTCCCGGCGGGACGACCAAGGGGCTCAGCATCGACGAGTTTCGCGACTATCTCGCCGCCTATGCCGGCACCGATGCCGCGCGCCTGCGCAACAACCTGATCGCCTTCCTCGACATCGTCGCGCCGATCGCGCAGTCGCTCGGGGTCCGCTTGACGATCCACCCGGACGATCCGCCGCGCCCGATCTTCGGCCTCCCGCGCGTCGCCTCGACGGCCGAGGATTTCGAAGCGCTGTTCACCGCTGTGCCGTCACCGGCAAACGGACTGTGCTTCTGTACAGGCAGCCTCGGCGTGCGCCCGGATAATGATCTGGCGGCCATCGCCGCCCGCTTCGCCGACCGGATCTATTTCACCCATCTGCGGGCGACGCGGCGCGACGACGATCAGCTCGGCTTCCAGGAAGCCGACCATCTCGACGGCGATGTGGACATGCCCGCCGTGCTCGCCATGCTGATGGCCGAGAACCGCAAGCGGCCGGAGGATCGGAAGATCGTGCTGCGGCCTGATCACGGCCATCGTATGCTGGTCGATCTCGAATCCGACAAGGTGGTCAACCCCGGCTACACCGCTGCCGGGCGCCTGAAGGGCCTCGGCGAGTTGCGCGGCATCATGCGCGTGCTCGACCGCCTGCCCGACGAGATGCTCGCCAGCTTCCGCTGAGCGTTTCCCGCTTCAAAGAAAAGGCCCCGCTCCAGTCCGGAACGGGGCCTTTTTCGTTGCCCGTGGAGCCGTCAGGCGGGTGCCTTCTTCACCCGGGCCACGATCTGCGTCGGGTTGACGAAGCGCAGAGCGACGATGAGCCAGATCAGCGTGCTCAGCATGTAGATCACCGCCATAGCGTCGATCGACTGGCCGGCACGCACGCCCGCCGCGAAGACGGAATAGTAGAGCGACACGACGAGGGTCTGGCTGGTCGGACCGGCGGTCAGGAAGGTCAGCTCGAACATCGACACCGTGCGCACCATGGCGAGCAGCGTCGCCGCCAGGATGCCGGGCACCAGCAGCGGCACCAGCACGTGGATGAACAGGCGCCTGGTGCCGGCGCCGAACACCCGCGCGGCCGCCTCCACCCGGGGATCGATCTGCTCGATGAACGGGATCATCAGGATCACCGTGAACGGCACCGTCGGTACGAGATTGGCGATGATGACGCCCCACATCGTGCCGGCGAGCCCGACCTTGTAGAGCACCGTCGCCAGCGGCACGCCGAAGGTGATCGGCGGCACGAGCAGCGGGAGCAGGAACAGCAGCATCACCAGCGGCTTGCCGGGAAAGTTGCGCCGGGCCAGCGCGTAAGCCGCCGGGACGCCAATCAGCGCCGAGATGAGCACCACAGCCCCAGCGATCTGGAAAGTGACGAGCAGCACGTCGCCGAGCTGGAACTCCTTCCACGCCGCGGCGTACCAGCGGAAGGTGAAGGCGGCCGGCAGCCACGAATTGAGCCATCGCGTGCCGAAGGAGTTGACGACGACCGTCGATATCATCGCGATCACATTGACCACGAAGAAGACGACGAAGGCCCAGATAAGGGTCCGCCAGAGGCGTTCCAGCGCGCTTTCCATGGCCGTGCTCAGCCCTTTCCGCCGCCCGCGGGGCCCTTGTAGAACAGGCCGCGCAGCGTCAGCACCAATCCGACGAAGCCGAACTGCACCACGGCCATTATCATCGCGATGGCCGAGGCGTAGGAGTAATCGTATTGCTCGAAGGCCGCTTGCGCCGCCGCGAAGGAGATGACGCGGGTCTCGCCGGCCGGCGCGCCCAGCATCACCGCCGAGGGAAACACCGAGAAGGCGTCGACGAAGGCGAGGCAGAACGTCACCGCCAGGCCGGGCACGATTAGCGGCAGTACGATGTGACGGAAGCGCTGTCGCGCGCGAGCCCCGAGGGTCGCGGCCGCCTGCTCCAGCGCCGGATCGATGCCCGAGATCATCGACAGGGTGAGCAGGAAGGTGAAGGGGAAGCCCGTGATCACCAGCGAGATGAACACGCCCCAGTAATTGTGTACGAGGCGAATCGGCCGCTCGATCAGGCCGAACAAGATCAGCGTGCGGTTCAGCCAGCCCTGTGGGCCGAGATAGTTCAGCAGCCCCTCGGCGACGAGCACCGTGCCGAGGGTGATCGGCAGCACTAGAATGGTCGTCAGCAGACGCTGATGCTTCATGTGCCGCACCTGCATCGCGATCGGCACCGACAGCGCGATGTTGAGCAGCGTCACCGGCAGGGCGAGGCGAAGCGTCAGCCAGATCGTCCCGTACATGTACGGGTCGGAGAAGAAGCGGGTGTAGTTGCCGAGAAGGCCGCCTTCCTTCGGCGCGAAGGACAGCAGCAGCCCGTAGAGGAACGGGTAGACGAACAGCAGCACCACGAAGAGCGCGGCGGGCAGGACGAGGAGCGTCACCCCGTCTATGCCGCGGTCTGCGAGCGTGGGCCGTCGTGCGGGAGGGGCCGTCATCCTTCGTTCCCCGCGGCATAGACCAGCGTCCGATCTGCGGGTGCGCCGAGCCGCACCGCCTCGCCGACCGCCAGCGGCTCGTCGGTGCGGAAGTAGAGTTCCTGGCCGGCCGGGCCGGTCGCCGTGCCGTAATAGGCCTCGCCGCGATATTCGAGACCGGTCACCTCGGCATTGATGGGACCATCAGGTATTGGGACGAGATCGGCGGGGCGGATGGAGACGATGATCCGGTCGCCGGCGACGTCGACCGCCTGGCCGCGAAGCGGTGCCGTGAAGCCGCAATCGACCTCGATCCCGCGGCCTTCGCGCCGCACCACGTTGCCGCGCAGGGCGTTGCGGAAGCCCATGAACTCCGCGACGTCCGCGTGCAGCGGCTGGCGATAGAGTTCCTGCGGCGTGCCGATCTGCCGGACCTCGCCGTCGCGCAGCACGACGATGCGGTCGGCCAGCGACAACGCCTCGTCCTGGTCATGGGTGACGTAGATGGTGGCCGAGCCCAGCAGGCGATGGATGCGGCGGATTTCCGCGCGCATCTCCAGCCTCAGCTTGGCGTCGAGATTGGACAAAGGCTCGTCCATCAGCACGAGCGGCGGCTCGATGGCGATGGCGCGGGCGATGGCGACGCGCTGCTGCTGGCCGCCGGAGAGCTGGCCGGGCAGTTTCGCCGCCTGCGAGCCCAGACGAACCACGCCGAGGGCCTCGTCGACCCGGCGCGCAATCTCGCTCTTGGAGACGCCGTGCATCTGCAGGCCGAAACCGACATTGCGGCGCACATCCATGTGCGGGAACAGGGCGTAGTTCTGGAACACCATGCCGAAGCCACGCTCTTCCGGCTTCAACGTGTCGATGCGCCTGTCGTCGAGCCAGATCGACCCGTCGCTGAGCGACAGCAGCCCGGCCAGGCAGTTGAGCGCGGTCGACTTGCCGCAACCGGAAGGACCAAGCAGGGCGATGAACTCGCCGCGCTGCACGGTCAAGCTGATTTCCTTCAGCGCGTTGTGCGCTCCGAAATTCCGGCTCATGCGGTCGAGCCGCAGCTCACGAAAGCCGGCGGAAGCTATCGCCATCGCGCGTAAATCCTGCTGGTGCAAAGGAACGGTCGAAAGAGTTCCGGCGGGCCGCCTCTCGACGGCCCGCCGGAAACGCCTCACTTCTTCATCTTGGCCGCGCCGATCTCGCGGTCCCACTTGTCGAACATCGCGACGAGGGGCTTGGCATCGAGCGGGGCTTCGGTCGGGTTGTCGGCGATCAGGCTCGCATATTCGGGACGGCCGAACTTGGCGATGGTCTCCTGGCTGTCCTTCGGCGCCATGTCGAGCGTCACGCCCTTGATGGCCGGGCCGGGATACATGTAGCCGTGGTCATACATGTAGGCCTGCTGGGCGGGCTTGAGCAGGTAGGCCATAAGCTCGAGCACGACCTTGAGCTTGGCTTCGGAAACACCCTTCGGCACCGCCATGTAGTTGGCGTCGCCCACCCAGGTGAAGTTCTTGAAGGCACCGATCTTGTACTCCTCCGGGACGATGCCAAGGTAGCGGGGATTGATGTCCCAGCCGGTGGTGGTGGCGATGATGTCGCGCGTGCCGTTAGCCAGCTCCTTCATGGAGGCCGTGGTGCCGGCCGTGTAGTACTCGATGCAGCTGTCGAGCTCCTTCAGATAGGCCCAGGTCTTGTCCCAACCGTTGATCGGATCTTTCGGATCCTTGTCGCCGAGCAGGTAAGGCAGGCCCATCACGAAGGTGCGGCCGGGGCCGGAGTTGGCGGGGCGGGCATACATGAACTTGCCCGGATTGGCCTTGCAGTAGGCCATAAGCGCCTCGGGGGTGTTCGGCACGTCCTTCACGCGATCGGGCGCGTATTCGAGCAGCGGGCCGGACGGATACCAGTCGATGACGAAGGCCTGGCCGCGCGCCATCTCCTGCATCAGATAGGCGCCGGGGATGTAGAGTTCCTTCAGGTTAGGGAACTTGTCGGCGTATTTCGGCAGGATCTCCATCCAGAGGCCCTGCTCCATGCCGGCGGCAAGCGCGTCATTGCCGGTCAGCACGAAGTCGATGTCGACCCGCCCGGCATCCTGCTGCGCCTTGAGCTTGCCGGCGAGCTCGGGAGCGGTCGCCTGGGTGAAGACGAACTTCGAGACGAGGTCGGGGTGCTCGGCCTGGAACTTCTCCAGCGCCGGCCCACTAACCTCAAGGTCGCCGGCGACGTCGATGACATTGATCACGACCGGTTCGGCCATGGCGCCGAAGGTCGTCGAGACGAGCACGGCGCCCGCCGCCAACAGGCTGGATTTCCAGCTCATGCAAGACATTCGTTCTCTCCACTCTGGCTGTTGTTGGTGATCGGCACTGAGGCAGGAAGGTTCACGCGTTCGCAGGCGCCGGCTTCTTGGCGAGCTGGCTTGCCGCGGCGCGGTCGAGGAAAAGGTGGCAAGAGGGGTGCTGCTGGAGGATCGAAGCCGGCCACATATTGGTGACGGGCCCCTCCAGCACGTGGCGGACGGCCTCGGCCTTGCGCTCGTCCGGCACGGTGAGCACGACAACGGCGCTCGACATGATCCGCCGGACGGTCATCGAGATGGCTTCGGTCGGCACATCGTCGAAGGTCGGGAACCAGCCTTCGCCGAACTGCTGGCGACGGCAGCGCTCTTCGAGCTCGACCACCTTGTAGGCGGCGGCGGTCTCGAAATCGGCCGGCGGATCGTTGAAGGCGAGATGGCCGTTCTCGCCGATCCCCGCGAACATCACGTCGATAGGATGCGCGTCGAGCAGCGCGTTCATGCGGGCCAGTTCGGCATCCAGATCCGGCGCATCGCCGACGACGAAGTGGAAGGCACCGAGCGTCGGCAGCTTACCGGTGAAGCGCTCCTTCAGGTATTTGCGGAAGCTCGCCGGATGCGTCTCGGGCATGCCGATATATTCGTCGAGGTGGAAGGCGGTGACCTTGGACCAGTCGATTCCCGGCGCAGCGACCAGCGCTTCCAGCATCTCGAACTGGCTGGCGCCCGTCGCGATAACGACATTGGCCTTGCCCTTTGCGGCGATGGCGCTGCGGATGGCGGTCGCGCCGAAATCGGCAGCCGCCTTGCCGTTCGCCGTTTTGGTCTCGTAGAGGTGGATGTCGATCATGTTCACTTCCTGCTGGACGGATCGGGTTCGGTCGGCGCCGCCTTCCGGCCGCGGGCCTTGCCGCCGAGTGCCGGCGCAAGGGCGGGTGCAGGCCCGGTCGAGCCGCGGATGATGAGTTCGCCCTTGATGATGTGGCTCTCGATCGGCGGGGTCGGATTGGCAAAACCGTTGAGCAGCAGATCGACGGCATTGGCGCCCGCAAGCGCACAATGGGCGTTCACGCTGGTCAGCGGCGGATAGGTGGTGGAGGCGATGACGTCGTCGCAGCCGACCACGCTGAAGTCACGCGGTATGGACAGACCGCGCTCGGCAAGGCCGGCCATGATTCCTTGAGCCACCACGTCGTCGACGGCGAGCGCCGCGGTGGCGCCGCTTTCCAGCAGACGCGCCACGCAGGAGCGTCCTGCCTCGTGGCTCGGGCGGCCCGCTGCTATCTCGACGACGCGCAGCCCGTGGGCGGCACCGGCGGTGGCGACGGCGCATGCCCGTTGCTGGCTCGACCAGGACGAGACCGGCGCGCCGACATAGGCGATCGTGCGGTGTCCGAGCTCTGCCACCAGGCCGACGGCGGCTTCGAAACCGCTGGCGGTGTCGACCAGCACGCGGCCAATGCCATCGAGATCGCGATTGATCACCACGACGGGCCGGCGGGCGGCATGCTTGCGGATGACCTGTTCGTCAAGACGGGGAGAGGCGAGCACGAAGCCGTCGACCTGGGCCGCGAGCTTGCCGAGCAGGACTTCCTCGAGATGCGCGGTCTCGTCCGAGTCGCCGAGGAAAGTGGCATAGCCGCGCTTGTAGGCCTGCGCCTGCGCACCACGCATGAGCGTGGAGAAGAAGGGATTTGCCACGTCCGGAAGGATCAGAGCGATGTTGCCTGCGCGTCCCGTCGAAAGCGCCCGCGCCACCTGATTGGGCACGTAGCCGAGACGTTGTGCCGTTCCGAGGACCTTCTGCACCGTCGTGGGCGTCAGCAACTCGGGTTGCGAGAAAGCCCGCGACACCGTGGCCTGAGACACGCCTGCTTCACGCGCGACGAGGCGGATGGTGGGAGCGGACGTGTGTGACGGTGGCTTGGCCAAAGTTTCGCACCAATGAAACCGGTTTCATGATGAGAATGAAACCGGTTTCATTTCGTGTCAATGTCGTTGTCAGCCTGTTTGCCATGCAAGGTCCAAGCTGCTTTGGTCCTAGCGCCACGAGCACACCCTCGTGCTTGTGGGCTGACGGAGTGGATGCTTGGCCGGAAACATCCTCAGGAACGGGTTGTTCGTTGCCGGGCTATGCATCCTCGGCTGGACGATGGCGTGCGAGGCGCGTCCCCTGCGGGTCGTTACCTCCTTCCCTCCGTCGATGATCGAGGTCTACCGCAACGCCTTTCGCTCTGCGCATCGTGACATTGAAATCGAGTTCATCCAGCGCAAGACCACCGCCGCTGTTGCCCAGCTCGCGGGCGGCGATCGGCTCAATGCCGACCTGTTCTGGGCCTCGGCGCCAGACGCCTTCGAGCTTCTGAAACTGGAAGGCCTGCTCTTGCCGCTCGCCCCGCGCGACACCGGCGCCCCAGCGACCGTGGCGGGCTATCCGGTCAACGACCCGGATGGCCATTATCTGGGCTTTGCGCTGTCCGCCTACGGGCTCGCTTGGAACGAAGCCTATCTCGATCGCCACCGGCTTCTGGTTCCGCGCAGCTGGCGGGACCTGACAGCACCGATTTATGCCGGCCATGTCGGCATCTCCTCGCCCTCCCGCTCCGGCACGACGCATTTGGTGGTCGAGGCGCTCTTGCAATCTGAAGGCTGGGAGCAGGGCTGGCGGACCTGGCGCCAGATCGGCGGCAATCTCGCCACCGTCACGGCGCGCAGCTTCGGCGTATCGGGAGGCGTGGCGCGCGGGCGTTTCGGCATCGGCATCACCATTGATTTCCTGGCCCAGCCAGCGGGGCTCGATGCTGGCCCCGTGCGCTTCACCGTGCCTGACCCCGAGATCTTCGCCCCCGCTAGCATTGCGTTGCTGCGGCAGGCGCAGAACCGCGAGGCGGCGGATGCCTTCGTCGATTTCCTGCTCTCGGTAGCGGGCCAGCGGCTGCTGCTCGATCCGGCGGTCGGCCGGCAGCCGATCCGGCCGGAATTTTATGCCGAGGGTCGGAGCGACGGACCGAACCCGTTCCAGACTGCCGACGGCGCCGATGATTGGCGCTTCGACGCCGGCCGTTCCGCCGCGCGCTACGAGCTGATCAATCTGATGTTCGACGAACTGGTAACCTTCCGTCTCGCCGATAGCGCCACGATCTGGCGAACGGTGAACGAGGTCGAGGCGAGCCTGGCGCAGGCGCCGGACGAGGCTGCCGCCAAGGCGGCGACGCAGGCCCGCGCCCTGCTCGGTGCCGTTCCCTTCTCGGAGGCGGAAGCGGCCCGAATCGTAGAGGAGACGCGGCTGGCAAGGGTGCCGCGTGGCCTCCAGCCGCCAGAAGCGCAGGCGAAGCTGATGGCTCGGCTGCGCGACTGGATCGGCGACAACCTCGCCGCGGCGAAGGCGGCCGCCGCCGGTGCGCGCACCCGGCTGGTGACGCTCGGCCGGCTGCCGGAAGGCGAAACGGGAACTGCCGCGCCATGACCGCGCCGGACACGCTGCCGACCGATCCTCCGCAACCGCTGCGCTTCGGCATTGGCGGGCGGCTGCTGACCGCCTTCATCGGCGTCGGTGCGCTGGCGGTCGGCGCCTGCATCGTCGGCTGGCTCTCCTATGCGCGGCTCAGCGCCGAGCTGGAATCGACGGCGCGCGGGCATGTGCCGGCGCTCGTCTTCGCCGCGCGCCTGTCGGAGGCCGGCGGACGGCTCACCGCTGCCGCCACCGAGCTCGCCACCGCCGAGCGGCGCGAGGCCCATGCCGGCGCCATGGCCCGTGCCCGCGCGCGGCTGGACGATTTGCGCGGCCTGCTCGACACGGCTCCGGCCGCCGGGGCGGCGACCGGCTTCGGCGCGCTGCGCCGGCAGGCCGAGTCCCTCACCGCCAATCTCGACGCGGTGGACCGGACTGCGACGGAGCGTTTCGACATAGAGGGTCGCACCCGCACCATCGTCGAGGAGTTGCGCTGGCTACAGGCCGATCTCGTGGACGAAGTCGAGCCGCTGGTGGACGACGCCCGCTTCAACATCCACGCCGCGCTGGAGCAGGTCGGCGAGCCTGACGCCGCCTCCAACGCGCAGAAGGTGCTGCGCGACGAGAATGCCAAGACCGAGGCCATCCTCGTGCTCAACGCACAGGCGCACCTTACCGTTGGCATATTGGGTCGCGTCGCCACGGTGCGCGCGGTCGAGGATATGAAGCAGACCAGCCATTTCCTCGGCGAGGCGGCGGACGAACTCGCCGTTGAGGGCAAGCGGCTGGAGGTCTGGCCCGACAGCATCACCGTGCGCCAGATCGTCGAGCGCCTCGTCGCGCTCTCCAACATAGAGAGCGGCCTGCCGAACCTGCGCGCCGCCGAGATCGCCGCCGCCGATGACGGCCAGCGCCTGCTGGCCGAGAACCGTGAGATCGTCGGCGAGGTCGGCCGCACCATCGCCGAGGTCGCCCGGCGCATCGAAGGCGAGGCGCGCGACGCCGCCGCGCGGGCGGCCGAGGCAATCGAGATCGGCCGCGGGCTGCTGCTCGGCATCGCGCTGCTGTCGCTGGTGGTCGCCGTGCTGGTTGGCTGGTTCTATGTCCGCCGCAGCCTGATCGCGCGCCTGGAGCGGCTCACCGTCGCCGCCGACGCCATCGCCGAGGGCGGGCCGGTGGAGCTTGCCCTGCCGCCGGCGCGTACCGGCGGCGATGAGCTCGACCGGCTCTCCCATGCGCTCGCCGTGTTCCGACAGACCCGCGACGAACTGGTGCAGGCGGCCAAGCTCGCCGCGCTCGGCCAGATGGCCGCCGGCATCGGCCACGAACTGAACCAGCCGCTCGCCGCCATTCGCTCGCACGCCCATAATGCCACGGTGCTGCTCTCGCGCTCGCGTCCGGCCGAAGCGGCGGAAAGCTTGGGGCGGATCGAATCCCTGACCGCCCGCATGGCGCAGAGCATCAGTCACCTCAAGCGTTTCGCCCGCCGGCCGGAGCCGGCCATAGGACCGGTCGATCTCGGTGCGGCAGTGGAAGGGGCGCTGTCGCTGTTCACCCGCCGGATCGCCGAGGAGCGCATCGTCTTGGAACGCGACATCCCGGCGGAGCTGAAGGTGCTCGCCGAAGAGGTGCGGCTGGAGCAGGTGTTGGTCAATCTCGTATCCAACGCACTCGACGCGCTGGACGGCGCCGGGGAGCGCCGCATCGCCATCTCCGCGCGGCGCGATGGACCGCATGTGCGCATCGACGTACGCGACACCGGAACGGGCGTCGGCGAGGGAATGCGCGCCCAGATGTTCGATCCCTTCGTCACCAGCAAGCCGCCGGGGCAGGGGCTCGGCCTCGGCCTGTCGCTGTCCTTCAACATCGTGCGCGACTTCGGCGGGCGGCTTATCCTGGTGGAAAGCTCGCCGCAGGGCAGCACCTTCGCCATAGAGCTGCGCGAGGCCGCATGAACGCTTCCCCTTCCCACGACGTGCTGCTGGTCGACGACGACGACGAGGTGCGCGTCGCCTATGCGCAGACGCTCCAGCTCGACGGGCTGGAGACCGCCGCCTTCGCCAGCGCCGGTGACGCGCTGAAGCAGATCGAGCCCGGCTTCCCCGGCGTGCTGGTGAGCGACGTGCGCATGCCCGGCATGGACGGGCTGGCGCTGTTGAAGGCGGTGGCGAAGATCGACCGCGACATCCCGGTCGTGCTGGTCACCGGCCATGGCGACGTGCCGATGGCGCTGGAGGCGATACGCGGCGGCGCGTGGGATTTCGTCGAGAAGCCGGCCGATCCGGTGCTGCTGGTCGAGACGGTGCGCCGCGCCGTGCAGCATCGCCGCCTCGTGCTGGAGAACCGCGCGCTGCGCCAGCCCGCCGAGCCGGACGATGCCTGGGCCGGCCGGTTGATCGGGCGCTCGGACGCCATGCGGCGGGTGCGCCACACGCTCTCCGTGCTCGCCGACGTGCCCACCGATGTGCTGCTGTTCGGCGAGACCGGAACGGGCAAGGAGCTCGCCGCCCGCGCGCTGCACGATTTCGGCCGCCGGCGCGGGGCTCGCTTTGTCGCGGTGAATTGCGCCGCGCTGCCGGAGAACATGATCGAAAGCGAGCTGTTCGGCCATGAGGCCGGCGCTTTCACCGGCGCGCGCGAGCGGCGCATCGGCAAGATCGAGCACGCTAGTCGCGGCACGCTGTTCCTCGACGAGATCGAATCCATGCCGCTCGGCGCGCAGACCCGGCTGCTGCGCGCCTTGCAGGAGCGCTCGGTCGAGCGGCTCGGCTCCAATGTCGAGATACAGGTGGACATCCGCGTGGTGGCGGCGACCAAGGTCGATCTGGTGGCCCTGGCGGCGGAGGGTCGTTTCCGCGAGGACCTCGTCTACCGCCTCAACACGGTGACGGTGCGCCTGCCGCCCCTGCGCGACCGGCGCGAGGACGTGCCGATGCTGTTCCGTTATTTCCTGGCAAGGCTGGCCGAGCGGCACGATGCCGAGCCGGAGACGCCGTCGCCCGCCACGCTGGCGGCGCTGATGGAGCGGCCCTGGCCGGGCAATGTGCGCGAATTGCGCAACGAGGCGGAACGCTTCGTGCTCGGCCTGGAAGAGTTGCCCGGCGTGGCGCCGGCCGATGCGCCCGTCGCTCCGCTCGACGCCGCCGTGGATGCCGCCGAGCGGCAGGCCATCGTCGCCGCGCTGGCGCGTCATGGCGGCAGGGTCGGGCAGAGCGCCGACGCGCTCGGCGTTTCGCGCAAGACGCTGTACCTCAAGATGCGCAAGTACGGGCTGGAGCGGGCAGGGGTTGAGGACTGATGTTACCGTCCTGACCCATCGGGCCGTACCGAAGGTTACCCGCACGACCCATGCAAGGTGCCGGCATGGGACTGCCTGTCTTTCCATCCATTTGAATTTATAGGCATTTCCTTTCCGATCCCCCGCTGGCACGGGCGTTGCCAAACAGGGCGCAGCAGCCTCACGGCCGCCAAGAACCCTTTGTGGAGGAAATGCCCATGATCCGCTCCGCCGCCTTCGCGGCCACCCTCGCGCTCGCCTCGTTTACCGCCACGGGCGCCTTTGCCCAGGGCAAGGTGACGGTCGTCACCTCCTTCTCCAAGGACGTCACCGACCCGATCAAGGGCGCGTTCGAGAAGACCAATCCGGGCATCACGCTCGACGTCCAGAACCGCAACACCAATGCGGGCGTGAAATATCTCGACGAGACCAAGTCCAACCCGCAGGTCGACCTGTTCTGGGCCTCGGCGCCGGACGCCTTCGAGGTGCTGAAGGGCAAGGGCCTGCTGCAGAAATACACCCCGAAGGCCGAGGGCATCCCGGCCAAGATCGGGGCCTATCCGATCAACGACCCGGACGGCTTCTATTTCGGCTTCGCCGCCTCCGGCTACGGCATCATGTGGAACACCCGCTACCAGCAGGCCAACGACCTGCCGGAGCCGAAGGAATGGGGCGACCTCGCCACCGCGCCCTATTACGACCACGTCGCCATCGCCTCGCCGGCGCGCTCCGGCACTACGCACCTGACCATCGAGACGATCCTGCAGGGCGAGGGCTGGGATAAGGGCTGGGCCACCATCAAGAACATGGCCGGCAACTTCCAGACCATCACCGAGCGCTCCTTCGGCGTGCCGGAGGCGGTCAATTCCGGTCAGGTCGGCTACGGCATCGTCATCGACTTCTTCGCCTTCTCGGCGCAGGGCTCGGGCTTCCCGGTCAAGTTCGTCTACCCGACCGTGACCACGGTGGTCCCGGCCAATGTCGGCATTGTCGCCAACGCGCCGAACACCAAGAACGCGCAGGCCTTCGTCGATTTCCTGCTCTCGCCCGCCGGCCAGGAAGTGCTGCTTGAGCCGTCCATCCGCCGTCTGCCGGTCAATCCGGCGGTCTATGCCAAGGCGCCCGAGGGCTATCCCAACCCATTCAAGGATCCGCGTTTCGCCTCGATGACGCTGTTCGACGTCGACAAGTCCGGCGCGCGCACGGACGTCGTCGACACGCTGTTCGACCAGCTCATCTCCTTCCAGCTCGACAACCTCAAGGGCGTGACCAAGTCGATCCACGAGGTCGAGGGCAAGCTCGCCAAGAAGGACAACCCGCAGGCCCGCGCCTTGATCAAGGAAGCGCGCGACCTCATCGCCGCCATGCCCGTCGCCGAGGCGGATGCCTCCAGCGAGGCCATTCGCGGCGCCTTCACCGGCTCAAAGGAGAAGGGGGCGCGCCAAGCCGAGCTCGAGCAGAAATGGGCGACCTTCGCCAAGGAGAACTACGCCAAGGCCAAGGCCAAGGTGGACGAGGCGGCGAAGCTCGCCAACTGACGTCCGCCGACGCCGGGGACGCGGCCGCCGCGAGGTCGCGTCCCTACTTCGCTTGATCCTTCCGCACAGATTGGAGCGCCGTCCATGTCGCTCGCCCTCTCCGGTGCTGCCCGCACGCCCGCGCGGCGCTGGCGCCTGCCCGGCACGCCGGGACAGATCGCCCTCGCGCTCGGCATCGGCGCGTTCCTGCTCGCCTTCCTGATCGTGCCCGTCGCCTCGGTGATCTATGTCGCCTTCACCGAGAAGGGGACCGGTGCCTTCACCCTGGTGAACTTCGCCGACTTCTTCCGCACCGACCTGTTCCTGCGCTCGTTCTGGAACTCGTTCTACGTGTCGGCGGCGACCGTGGTGCTGGCCTCGGTCTTCGCGCTGCCGCTCGCCTACATCACCACGCGCTTCGATTTCCGCGGCGCGGTGATCGTGCAGACGCTCGGCTTCCTGCCGCTGATCATGCCGCCCTTCGTCGGCGCGGTGTCGATGCAGCTGCTGTTCGGGCGCAACGGCACGGTCAACCTCTTGCTGATGGACTGGTTCGGCTTCCGCATCCCCTTCATGGAAGGGTTGAACGGCGTCATCTTCGTCCAAGCCATCCACTATTTCCCCTTCATCCTCATCAACCTCTCGGCGGCGTTGCGCAACATCGACCGCTCGATGGAGGAGGCGGCGCAGAATCTAGGCTCCTCCGGCATGCGGCTGTTCCGGCGCATCGTGCTGCCGCTCGCCATGCCCGGCTATGTGGCCGGCGCCTCGCTGGTCTTCGTGAAGGTGTTCGACGACCTCGCCACGCCGCTGCTGCTGAACGTGAAGGACATGCTGGCACCGCAGGCCTACCTGCGCGTCACCTCGATCGGCATCGCCGACCCGATGGGCTATGTCATCTCCGTGGTGCTGATCGTCGTCTCCGTAGCCGCCATGTGGATCTCGGCACTGGCACTCAAGGGCCGCGACTACGCCACCACCCAGCGCGGCGGCGGCGGCCTCGCCCGCCGCAGGATGCGCCCGTGGGAAAGCGCCGTCGCCTATGGGGTCGTCGGCCTGATCCTGCTGCTGGTGCTTGCCCCGCATATCGGCCTGCTGCTGCTCTCCTTCGCCACCATCTGGTCCTATAGTCCGCTGCCGGACGGCTTCACCGTCGCCCACTACGGCCGGGTGTTCGGAGAGAGTTCGCTCTACATCAAGAACACGCTGATCTATGCCACGCTCGCTGGCAGCATCGACGTCGTGCTTGGCGTCGCCATCGCCTATCTGGTGCTGCGCACCAAGCTCGTCGGCCGGCAATGGCTCGACTGGGCGGCAATGGCCGCGCTCGCGGTGCCGGGCGTGGTGCTCGGCATCGGCTACCTGCGCACCTTCTTCGGCGTTCACCTGCCGAACGGCACGCCGCTGGCGACGCTGTGGATCGTCATCGTGCTGGCGCTCGCCATACGACGCCTGCCTTATGCGCTGCGCGCCTGCTACGCCGCGCTCCAGCAGATCTCCGAATCGCTGGAGGAGGCTGCCGAGAATCTCGGCGCTACCAAGGCGCGCACGGTGCGGCGCATCGTGGTGCCGTTGATGACGGGCGGCATCCTCGCCGGCTTCGTCACCAGCTTCGCCACGGCGGCGGTCGAGCTCTCGGCCACGCTGATGCTGGTGCAGTCCAACGCCGACGCGCCGCTGGCCTATGGCCTCTACGTCTTCATGCAGTCCGCCGCCGGCCGCGGGCCGGGCGCGGCGCTCGGCGTCATCGCCGTGCTGCTCGTCGCCGCCTGCACGCTGCTGTCGCAATACATCCTCGACCGTAACCAGAAGAACCGGGGAGCCGCCTGATGACCGCCACTGCCCAGAAGAGCGCGCCCGAGGCGGCGCTGCACACCGAGGCGCTCGACGTGCGCATAAAGGGGGTCAACCTCTCCTACGGCAGCAACCATGTGCTGAAGGACATCGACCTCGACATCCACGCCGGCGAGTTCTTCGCCTTCCTCGGCCCGTCCGGCTGCGGGAAGACGACGCTGCTGCGCCTGATCGCCGGCTTCAATACGGCGGATACCGGCACGGTGAGCGTCGGCGGGCGCGACATCGGCAACCTGCCGCCTTGGAAGCGCGATGTCGGCCTCGTGTTCCAGAGCTACGCGCTGTGGCCGCATATGACGGTCGCGCAGAACGTCGCCTTCGGGCTGGAGGAGCGCGGCGTGCCACGCGCCGAGATCAAGCGTCGCGTCGGCGCGGCGCTGGAGATCGTAGGCTTGAGCCATCTGGCCGATCGGCGACCCTCGCAGCTCTCCGGCGGCCAGCAGCAGCGCGTGGCGCTGGCCCGCACCGTGGTGATCGAGCCGAAGGTGTTGCTGCTCGACGAGCCGCTGTCCAACCTCGACGCCAAGATGCGGGTGCAGGTGCGCCGCGAGCTGCGCGACCTGCAGCAGCGGCTCGGCCTCACCACCATTTTCGTCACCCACGACCAGGAGGAGGCCAACACGGTCTGCGACCGCATCGCGGTGATGAGCGACGGTATCGTGCAGCAGGTCGGCACGCCGATGGAGCTCTATGAACGCCCGGCCAACCTGTTCGTGGCCAATTTCCTCGGCACCGCCAATGTGGTCGAGGGTAAGATTGCCGGCAGCGGCGCCGAACGCGTCTTCGAGACCGCGAGCGGCTGGAAGCTGCCGGTAGCGAGTGGGATCGATGTGCCGGCGGGTGCCCGGCTGGTCTTCCGGCCGCAGGTCGCCCGCATCGTCGAAGGCAAGACGAGCGTGCCTTCGTTGAAGGGCGAGGTCGTGCGCCGCGAGTTCCTCGGCAGTCTCATTCGCTACGGCGTCGTCTCGGGCGGGCAGGAGATCACGGTCGACGAGCCCTTCCGGCCCGGACAGGGCCAGCACGAGATCGGCACGCATGTCACGGTCGACGTCCCGACATCGGCCGCGCTCTGGCTGGCGTGAGACCTGCCCCGATCCGCATGACGAGAGCTGCCACCGGGAATGTCCAAGAAGAAGTCCAAATCCGTCAATAATGGCCGCCCGCGAGCGCAGGTCGACGCGCTTCCTTTTCGCATCTCCGGCGGACAGCTGGAGATTCTCGTGCTGACGTCCCGGCAGACCCGCCGCGCCGTCGTCCCCAAGGGCTGGCCTATGAAGAACCGGAAGCCCTGGAAGGCCGCGCAGGTCGAGGCCCGCCAGGAGTAAGGATCGAGCCAGGGATGCCCCTCTCAAACGAGATTCTCGGCTGCCCGAGAAAGCGCTTGCACCGCTAGATCTTTTCGCAGCGCGCCACTATCTGACTCTGGCTCCGCTCCAGAAATCGGACGTTCCTGAGAATCCGACGATCGACCGCTGCGACCCGGAGCGGCGCCAGAGGGCGGCAACCGAAAAGCAAACACACTACGAACTATGTGAAGCGGTTGCTTTGCTTCGGAGATGCTCGACGCGTTGGAGCAAGAAGCTGGGGAGTGGTCCAGCCGTCTCCCCGGCACGCAGATCGACCGCGCGGGCGCGAGAGCTTAGGCCGCATGTGCAATGACGGTGGGGTGCATAGAGTTGTACGGCTCCCACTTGCGGCCGGCGCTCTCGTCGGTACTATATTCCGGTCGGTCACGCAGGGGTGGCGGAACCGACGGGAGTTAGGCAATGAGCATTCCTGTCGTTTCGCCACGAAAGGCGGGGCGTGGCGCTGCCCCGCGCGCGACTTCATTGCTGCGGTCCACCGCGCTGTGCGGCGTTGCCGGGCTGGCGCTGCTCGCGCTTCCCGTCGGCGCGCGGGCGCAGGAGAGCGCGACCATCCCGCTGCATACCGGCTCGGACACGCATCATTTCAGCAACCAAATCTATGTCGCCGTCGGCGGCGGCGAGGCGAGCCGTGTGCTGATGGATACGGGCTCGACCGGGCTGTACCTGCATCGCGACCTCATCGGTCCCGACAGCACGATCATCATGTCCGGCGGCGAGCCAATCAGCTTCAAATACGGCTATTCCAGCGGCAACGAGCTGAAGGGCTATTACGTCTCCGCCCCGGTCGCGTTTCCCGAGGCCAGCACCGCGCTGTCGACCGGGGCAATCACCGTCGGCGCGGTCACGCAGATCGACTGCAAGGACGACAGCGACTGCCCCGGCTGGCCGGATGGTCAGCACGGCGTGATGGGCGTCGCGTATTCCGCCGAGCCGGCGGCGGTGTTCAACCCCTTCGCCCAGCTGGCCGGCAATTACGGCAACGGCTTCATCGTCGTCTCCAACGATCTCGGCGATCCCGGCGTGACGCCGCATGTCGTCGTCGGCCTGACGCCTGAGAACACCGCCGGCTTCGTCTGGTCGCAGTTCCAGCCAGATACCGGCGGTACCCAGCCGGCCGGGCTGAACGCGTGGAACACCAAGACCATCAACACCTGCTTCTCGGTGAACAACGGCTCGCCCGGCTGCTTCATCACCGTGTTCGACACGGGCGCCGCGCTCGGCGCGTTCGAGACCGGCACGTCCGGCGAGCAGCGCGGGGAGGTCGCGCCGGGCTCCACCGTCACCACCACGATCCCGGGCGTGATCTCCTTCACCAATGTGGCCGGCACCAAGCTGAACGAAAACGTCTATGTCTATGATCCCGCCCATGGAGGCACGCCGGGCTATAATTCCGGGGCCGGCGTGTTCCGCTATTATGTCGTCGCCTATGACGCGGTGAACGGGCGCATCGGATTCGCGCCGCTGCAGAACGTGCTGCTCGGCACGATCTATGCCGACAGCGACGCCGATCTCGGCGTGCCGGGCGGCGGCGTACTGCTGGCCGGCCAGCTCGTCACCTTGCACGGCTTCTCGACCGACCGCAGCATCGCCTTCGGTACCAATGCCGGACTGTCGGTGTTCGGTAGCGCCAGCTTCGGCGGCACGCTGTCGGGCGGCGTCAACATGGATGTCGCCATCGCGCCGGGCGGTGTGCTCGCGCTCTCGGGCACCAATCTCTATTCCGGCATCATGACCGTGTCCGGGGGCGCCCTCGTGGTGAATGGCCAGCTGCCGGCAACGCTGCTGTTGGACGGAACAAGGCTGTCCGGCTCGGGCACCATCGGCGCCGTGGCGGCCGCGAGCGGCAGCATCGTCGCGCCGGGCAATTCAATCGGTACGCTCAGCGTGCTGGGCAATGCGATCTTCGCGCCGGGTGCGACCTATGCCGCCGAAATCGGTGCTTCCGGCAGCAGCGACCTCCTCGCCGTCGGCGGCACCGCCTCCCTCGCCGGCACGCTCGCAATCGTGCCCTATGGGCCGGGCACGCCGGTGCTGGGCAGCCGCTACACGCTGCTGAGCGCGGCGGGCGGCCTCAACGGCCAATTCCAGTCGGTGCAGGCGGCCGATTTCGGCGCGGCCGGCACCGCCTTCCCCTTCCTCGAACCGCTGGTGAGCTATTCCGCCACCACGGCGGAACTCACCATGGGCCGCAGCGCGGTGAGCTTCACCAACGCCGCGCGCACCTCCAACCAGTTCGCCATGGCGCGCGCCGCCGACAGCGCCAGCGCGGCGAGCAATGCGGTGGTCGCCCTCTCCGGGCTGAACACGATCACGGCGACGCCGGCGCTGCAGGCGCTATCGGGTGAGATCTACGCGTCTACACAGAGCGTGATCCAGCAGCAATCGGCCTATCTGCGCGACGCCGTCGGTGCGCGCCTGCGCCAGGCCGCCGGCGAGCCCGCCGCCGTCGGCCCGACCACCGCCACTACTTCCGGGCTGCCGCTGTCCTTCTGGGTGCAGGGCTTCGGCGGCTGGGGAGACACTTCCTCGAACGGCAATGCCGCCTCGGTGTCGAACACCATCGGCGGCGCGGTATTCGGCCTGGACACGCCGATCGGCCAGGACTGGCGCGCCGGCCTTGTCGGCGGCTACAGTCGCTCCTCCTTCTCGCAGGCTAACGGCTCGGGCGACAGCGACAACTACGATGTCGGCCTCTATGCCGGCGGCAGCCTCGGCACCGCCCGCCTCGCCCTCGGCGCCGCCTATGGCTGGCACGATGTCGCGGTCAGCCGTAGCGTCGCCTTTTCCGGCTACGCCTCAGGCGCCGCAGGCGACTACGATGCCAACAGCTTCCAGGCCTTCGGCGAGCTCAGCTACGACCTCGTCCTCGACCGGCTGACCCTTACACCCTTCGGCGGCCTCGCTTATGTCGGTGTCGATGGCGCCGAACTCGCGGAGAGCGGCACCGGCGCGGCGCTCGATGTCGCCACCGCGGACATGGATGCGCTCTATTCCGCACTCGGCCTGCGCTTCAGCCTGCCCCTCGCCGTCAATGGCCACGACGTGTGGCTCGGCGGCACGCTGGGCTGGCAGCACGCCTTCGGCGACGTGACGCCGTCCACCACGGTCGCTTTCGCCACCGGCTCCAGGGCAGTCGCGCTCGGCGGCGTGCCCATCGCCGAGAATGCCGCGCTGCTCGGGTTGGAACTGGCCTATGCGCCGTCCGACACCACGCGGCTGGCGCTGAAATATGCCGGCCAGCTCGCCAGCAGCGCCAACCAGAACGCCATCTTCGCCGAGCTGGTGGTGAAGTTCTGACGCCGTTTCAGCAGTAGATCGGGCAGCGGGCGCTGCACCAGATCGGCATCGCGCGCTAAACGGCGCGGCGGGAAATTCCGTACTGGAAAATTCGGCCGAGAGAGAAAGCGCGATTTCCGCGCCCTGAGAGCCCAAATTCCGTACCGCAGAGAGAAATGCATCGCCCGGAAACCCGCAGACACGCGGGGTTTGCGGGCTCAAGCCAAGGCGCGACGGTTTTCGGCAGACTGAATGGCGGAGTGCGTAGTCGTCTGCGAACCCGTCTCCACTCGCCCCTGCTGTGAGGGTGATTAGCAAGGGGCGGCAGAGGCAATTCTTCGAGCGCGGCTGCCACAAAGAGCCGTTGACGGCCATTTACCGAATCGGTGAGTATTCGCGCGTCACCTTAGCAGCAGCGCACTCGTGGGCATTTGCCGAGGGATGGCTTCGTTCAATCGCGCCGTAGGCGGATTGTTCAGCGTCGGGAATGACCCCGGCGCGAAGAAGTCGTCCTCGCCCAGAGGCCGCAACCATGAGCTGCAATCCCCCTGTTCAGCCCGCTGTCGCTTCGATCGTCTCCAATGCTCCAATCGTGCCGGAGGAATATCGGAACCTAGAACTTCTAATTAGATGTATTCCAATTGAGCACATCAAGTCCTACGAACACAATCCTCGTACGCATTCGAAGCACCAGATTGATCTCATTTTTGATTCAATCCGGACATTTGGATTCGTCTCTCCGGTTACAATCGCCAATGATGGGACGCTAATCGCGGGCCACGCGCGTGTAATCGCGGCAAAGTCGCTCGGCTACACCTCTATTCCCGCGATCTGTCTCAGTCATCTAACCCAAGCCGAGCAACGCGCGCTTCGCATTGCGGACAACAAAATTGCAGAGCGTGCCGGCTGGAACGATAAGTTCCTTGCCGAAGAGTTCGCCTTTCTAACCACCGATCTAAGCGTCGATTTTGATGTCGCGGTTACAGGCTTCGAAAACCCTGAAATCGATGGGCTTATTGCTGGTCTCGACGATGATGAAGCTTCCGCAGACGAGCGCGATGTTGTTCCCGAAGTCTCGTGGGGGAGCCCGGTCTCACAATTCGGCGACCGCTTCGATCTCGATGAACACAGCATTATTTGTGGTGACTCGACTGACTCTGGAACGTTCGGCGAGCTTATGGGCGACGAGCGCGCCACCGTGGTCAGCAGTGATGGGCCCTATAATGTCGCGATCAATGGGCATGTAAGCTCTACAGGTCGGCATCGAGAGTTCGTCGCTGGTGTCGGCGAGATGGACGCTGACGCCTTTACGGCTTTCAATGCAAGTTATCTCAACAACTGTCTAGCTTATAGTGTACCCGGTGTTCTCATCTATGCTTTCATGGATTGGAGGCATATGGAGGAAGTGCTTAGCGCGGGCAGGCTGGCGAAGCTGGATCTACAAAATCTCTGCGTGTGGAACAAAGGCTCGGGAGGGATGGGGTCTTTCTACCGCAGCCAGCATGAACTCGTTTTCGTGTTCAAAGAGCCCTCGGCCAGCCACGTCAATAATGTGAAGCTCGGCAAGTTTGGGCGCAACCGTACGAACGTCTGGAACTATCCCGGAGCCAGTAGTCTGCGCAAAGAACTTGAGCTTCATCCGACGCCTAAGCCGGTTGCGCTCGTCGCCGACATCATCCGTGACGCCTCCAATCGCGGCGATGTCGTCCTCGATCCATTCTCGGGCTCCGGCACCACGATCATCGCTGCTGCGAGCACCGGCCGTCGGGCCCGGGTGATTGAGCTCGACCCACACTACGTCGACGTCGCTGTCCGGCGGTGGGAGGAGTGGTCTGGAGGGGTAGCCCGCCACTCGGCAACGGGACTGACCTTTGCCGAGCTGGCCCAGCGTAGGCGTCTATCCAAGGAGCGTGCGGCCCCAAAGGCCACCCGCATTCGCGTTCGTCGCAGCACCACACTCATCGGTGAGGAGTGATGGGCATGGCGACTAACAACAAGCCCCAGCAAAAGATCGGTGAGCCGCAGCATGAGAGCGGCAAGGGCAGCTATCGCTGCCCTCCCGTTGAGACCCGCTTTAAGCCTGGTCAAAGTGGAAACCCCGGAGGCCGAAGGAAGGGTAGTCGCAACGTCAGTAGTGTTCTCGATGATGTGCTTGGCCAAGAAGTCACGATCCAGGAGGGCGGCAAGCGCAAGAAGGTCACCGTACTCAAGGCCGTTCTTCTCTGTCTGGCTCGGGAAGGCCTGAAGGGGAATATCCGTGCCATCGACAGCCTCCTCGATCGTGCCCAGCGGAGCGAGAGCAAATCGGAAGCGACGGGCACAGATGATCTGCCGGCGGAGGATAACGGCATCATCGAGAGGGCGCTCGACCGTCAAACGCGTAAGTCAGCGACGACGCAGCGTGGCCCAAAGAACGTCAAGCGCGACAACGGGGGAGGGGACGATGAGAGATGAAGCCCGTCTGCTCCGCGCTTTTCTTCGCCGAGATCTTTGTGCCTTTATGGAGAAGGTCTTCGCCGAGCTCGAACCTGGCACGGTCTATCAGCCGAACTGGCACCTTGAGCATCTCGCCTACATGCTGTCGCGGGTGGCGAGCGGCGAGATCCGACGGTTGATCATCAACGTGCCACCAAGGTCCGGGAAGTCGCTCCTCGCGAGCGTCGCCTTCCCCATGTGGTGGCTCGGTCATGATCCAACGAGGCGCATCATCTGCGTCTCACATACAGAGAGCCTGGCGAGGAAGTTCAGCCAGGATCGCCGCCTCGTCGCCGAGTGCGCCTGGTTCTGGCGGGCGTTTCCGCGCTTCCGGCTTGATGGCCGGGGGCAGCGGAGCCTGGAACTTATCACCGATCTCCGAGGGTCGATCTTCGCGGCGGGCGTCGGCGGCGCCATCCTGGGTCGCGGCGCGGATCTCATGATCGCGGACGATCCACTCAAGGGCATGGACGCGCTGTCGAGCGCCAAACGCAACAGCCTGAACGACTTCTTCGACAACACGCTTGTCACGCGCCTGAACGATAAGAAGACGGGCGCGATCATCATCATCATGCAACGCCTGCACGAGGACGACCTGGTCGGCCATGTCCTACGCAAGGAAGGGTGGGAGGTCGTCTCCCTCCCCGCCATCGCCACCGAAGCCGGCTCCTTCGCGTTAGGCTCTGACCCCAGGGACAAATATGTTCGCCGGATTGGGGAGGTACTGGACGCCAACCGAGAACCTCTCGAGGTGCTCGAGGCATTGCGCCGGACCCAGGGAAGTCTGATCTTCTCGGCGCAGTACCAACAAAACCCCATCCCCGCCGAGGGCAACCTCGTCCGCCGCGAGTGGCTGCGTCGCTATGACCGGCCACCTTCCTTCGACCGCCTGGTGGTCTCCTGGGACACCGCCTCCACCTTGGGAGAGGCCAGTGACTGGTCGGTAGGCACCGTATGGGGTGCACGCGGCGTCGACTTCTACCTGATCGATGTTGTGCGAGGGCGGTTTGAAAGCCCGGAGCTCCGGCGCCAGATACTCGCTCTCCACCGGCGCTACGAGGCCGACGCCACGTTAATCGAGGACACCGAGCTTGGCCGAGCCATGGAGCAAGATCTGCGCAGCACAGGCGAGTTGCGCGCCCTTAAAATGAGGCCCAGGTTCGATAAGGAGGCGCGTTTTCTCGCCCAGTCGGCACGGTTCGAAGCCGGGCAAGTGCACGTTCCTGAGGAAGCGCCATGGCTCGCTGATTACATCAGCGAACTGCTCGCCTTTCCGAACGGGCGTCACGACGATCAGGTCGACAGCACCTCGCAGGCGCTGCACTACCTCACTCTGAGCACCGCAAGGGAGCGAGAGCTGATCCGTCGGGAAATTCCTCGTCGGAGCATCACACGGCGAAGCTGATACGTCGCGGTGATGGGGCGTCTGCGGACGTCCCTCACCGCATCGCCCGGAAAGATTACCCTTATGGTTTCGGCCGCTCCTCTCTCCGCTCCACTTCGGGTTGCTCAATCAGTCGAGGCTGTTACCTCCACCACCTCGCGCGTCTCGAGGTCGTAATAGCATTTAAGTTTGACGCGCTGCATGGCGCCATAAACATTCTGGAAGCGCGCATCCTCCTCAATGAGGCTGATCTTGCCGCTCTTGGCGGATCCCTCATAGGGAAAATAGGTCCCGAAGGCGAAGAATGGGATGTCAGCATCGCCAAAGCGCGCCAGCTTTCTTGCGGCCCGTTTGCAACTTGTCTGCGCCTGCGTCATCCCCTCGTAGATATCCACTAATTGTTCTTGTGAAGCGCAGCTCTTGTAGTCCTTGCGACATGCCTCGTCTGAGCCGTGAGGAGGTGCTGCGACGGGTCGAGCGTCGTGCTTCCATCCCGCACCCACCAGGACCATCAGGCCCAAAGGGACCAGCCATTTGGCCGCTCTGAGTGGCGACCGCCCGAAAATCAGAAACGCGACGCCCGAGAGTAGGGTCCCTATCAGCGCAATGAAGAGGATAAAGAAGAACGTGGACGCAGCCATCATGCCCTCTGCCGATCCGGTACAGGACCCGACAGGTCGCTCCTGTGCCAGGGCAAGTCCAGTCATATCCGACAATTAGATATCCGATTTTTGAATATATTGTCTATGCGCCTACGCAACGAGCCGGTCTTTCCCGCCCCGGCTCGCCATGCCCAGCTCGTTTCGCTCCGGCCGCCATAAACGTCTCGCGGAACTGCTTGAGCGGTATCGGCGGGAGGCGGATATGAAGCAGGCCGATGTCGCGAAAAGGTTAGGGCGTCATCAGCCGCTCATCACCAATATGGAGAACGGTCAGCGTCGGATCGACGTGATCGAGCTTCTTGAGCTTGCAGAGATCATTGGCTTCAATCCCCACGATGTGCTGGATGAGCTGCTGAAGGTGCCGAAGGGCGATTGAGCTAATCTGCTAACGCGGCTGCCTGCCGCAGGCTGAAAGGAGGCGGCATGTCGCGCTTATGGCGCGTGGCGGGGCACCCTTTGCCGTTTCAACTCGGCATCCAGTGATTTACGACGCCCGAGAACGCTGGCGAGAGGCTGCTTTGAGCTCGCGGCTGCTCCGATCCCAGCGTCGTTTGCTGCGCATAGCTACTCGCGCGCAGAGCTCCCATACTCGGCGACAATCACCGACCGATATAGGCGGCGAGCTCGTCAGCCGTCCCGTTGGGAAAGGCGCGCTTGAGATGATCGAGGAAGGCTGAAACCCGGGCGTTCACGCTCACGTCAGGCCTCTGCTCGTTCTTGAATCGGACAGTGGCACAGGGATGTGGGTGTGATCCTCAGTGGCACATAGGCCGCCGCCCCCTCGACTGGAGTCACGTCACATCCGGCGGCACAATATCGTCGATCCGATCCTGCACGTCATCGGCCAACACGATCTCAACGCCCGCTAGCAGGCCGTCAAGTTGCACGGTGGTGCGGGGGCCGACGATCACGGCGATGGGCCTCTCGTCCCAAGTCATTACCGCTGGCGATCCTCTGCCTGTTGCCTTGATGCTGGCTCCTGGCGTCGACTGGCGCAGTGATGCAGCCACGATGATATGGAAATGTCTTGCGCAACCAGCGTTTGTGAAAGATGGTGCTGCCGACATGATATCCGCTCAGCATTGGAGAACGCGGTTTCCGCGGCCGATCCATCTTCAGGATGGAACGACGCTGCGGACGCTGCTCGACGGCTACCATGAGATGCGTAGCCACCTTCACCCTAACGGACAAAGCATCTTCGTCCTCTCGACGATCGACTACCTCGCCCGCGCCGCCCAGAGCGGCACTGCGGGGGACGTCCGGACCGCCGCAAGTCTCCTGGAGCGCTTCGCAGCCCAGGCGCGATAACGTGATGCAGGTCTATGCTGGGCTCAGGCTTGGACGTTCGATCTCGACAAGTGTCACGGGACAATATTAGGTCAGTGCCATGAGTCGTCCTCCCATTCGCCGGTTCTCCGGTTCCGCTCGCGACACCGCTGAAGCTGCATTCAAATCCGCGACCACGAAGCCTCCAGCAACGGGCGAGCGCCCGAAGGCGCCCCAGTTGCCGGGTGCCAAGGAGATGGTGAGCATCCGGCTTGACCGGGATGTGCTTGATCATTTCCAAGACGATGGACCGGGCTGGCAGGATCGCATCAATGCTGCGCTCCGCAAGGCAGCGGGACTGTAGCGGAAGGCCTCTGCGTCAGGTCGGACACCCGTGACGTTGATTGTCGCCGTCCGCTACGTTAATCGACCGTCATGACCGAAAAACTCGAAGCCCTTCGCGCCCGTCTGGTGTTGGCACAACGCGAACTCATCAAGGCTGCCGCCGAGGCGGGCACTGTCCCCTCCGACAACGCGCTGCGCAAGATTGCGGACCTGGAGGTCACCATCGGCGCCGTCGAGACGATGATCGACGAAGAGCGGACGAGATAGCTCACGGACGACGCGCCGAGGATAACCGGGCAAGGTTATACGTCGAGCCCAGAGCCGACTTTTGCAACGGTATCGGTCAAAAGCGGCCTTTCAGCCACGGCCGAAGACCGGACATTGGAGGCGGCACCTGTCTTCGGCGGCCCAACCTCTACATTGACAACTGATCTGCCCAGCGCGCGAGGCTACCTGCCGTTCAGCACCTCGGGCGGCGCCTTGCTGTTCCACCTGCTGAGCAAGCTCTATGAGCGCACCAGTGTGATCATCACGGGCTACCGTCTTCGGCGATGCAAAGATGACCACGGCTCTCCTCGACCGGCTCACCCATCACTGCGACATCATCGAGACCGGCAACGAGAGCTGGCGCTGGCGAACGCGGCTTTTCCGATGGCGCGGCGTCGGGCGAGCTTTGCGATGCGGGCGCGGATGAGTTGCTCGTCGATGAGAGCCGGATCGAATGGCGCACCGTACCAGCGCATGAGGTCTTCATGCTCCTCTTGGTTCGGATCAGCGATGGCTTCGAGGAAGATTTCAAAGCCCGGAATACCGCCGACATCCTCGGGCGGCGCGCGGCGCTCACCATCGATGTAGCGAGGATAATCTATGGCGGGATCCGCCGCGGCGGTCGCCTCGATCGTGATCGTTGTGGAGCAACCCACTCGGCGGTGCAATGTCCTGATCGTGCAAGAATTTTTCTGCCGTTGAACATGAGAGGGGACGGCAATAGGGGGCGGTAGGAATCGCTCGTTTGTGATCGTCACGCAACTTCACAATGCATCCGATCGAGCGAGTTTCGAGCACACCGGATCAGTGGTGTCACGTACGCTTCACCTCCAAGAGCTGCCACAGGAACCGGACACGGTCGATGTCGCACAAGCGCCACGAATGTGGATGTGGCCAAGAGGCGCCTAAATCCCATCCAGCAGAACGATCGCGAAACTTCCCGCGGCCGGATGCGGTTCCGCGCGGCGCGGACCCGCCGCGCGCGTTACCCGATTGCGACGCTCATGCCGCCATCGGCCATCACTACCGAGCCGACGATGAAGCTCGCACGGTCCGAAGCGAGGAAGGCGACAATCTCGGCAATCTCTGCGGGATCGGCCGCACGGCCGATTGGCGCCTTGGCGCCGTGCTCGGCGAGGAAGCCGCGGCCGTCTTCCATGAAATGGTTGAGGAGGTTCGTGACCACGTCGCCAACGCCGATCGCGTTGACGCGAACTCCGTGCTGAATTGCCTCAAGCGCCTGGGTACGGGTCAATTGAGCCAGGGCGCCCTTCGATGCCGTGTACGCCGCAATGCCCGGAAAGGCGAAATAGGACGCGTAGGAGGCGATATTGATGATCGCTCCCGATTTCTTCGTCATCATCACTTTCGCGGCCTCCCGCGAATGCAGGAAGGCGCCGGTGACATTCGT
This sequence comes from Ancylobacter novellus DSM 506, assembly GCF_000092925.1. Lineage (NCBI taxonomy): Bacteria > Pseudomonadati > Pseudomonadota > Alphaproteobacteria > Hyphomicrobiales > Xanthobacteraceae > Ancylobacter > Ancylobacter novellus. Next base: position 4,563,022 of record NC_014217.1, read on the forward strand.
ATCCATCTGCCAGTTCCAGTCGTCACGCGTCATCTCGACGAGTTCCTTGTAGAGGATGCGGCCTGCATTGTTCACGAGGATGTCTAGGGCGCCGAAGGTCTCGACGGCGAGCGCGACCGCCTTTTCGGCCGTGCCGTCTACGGTAATATCGCCGACAAAAGCCACGAGCCCGTCCCGCTTCAATTCTTCGACGGCGGGATCGATGTCCTCGGCCACCACTTTGGCGCCGCGGGCATGTAGCAGTTCTGCGATGGCGCGCCCGATGCCGCTGGCAGCCCCCGTCACGAGGGCGACCTTGCCCTCAACTTCATTCACTGACGATGCGATGTTCGACATGGGATATCTCCTGACGGGATCACCGGAAATTGGCCGAGATCGCCGACCCCAAAGGCGAGCCGGTCCCGTCTCGACGACGTGAAACCGATATGCCATCGGGCCGCGCGTCCTTCTCTCGGGCGATCGACGAACCTGTCGGAGTCTTGCTCATAAGGAGCATGTCGTGCGAGCGACCATGCTATCTGCCGCGATAGTCTCCGGGGGAGACGCCCGTTTCCTTGCGAAAGACCTGTGAGAAATGGCTCGGACTCGAATAGCCGATATCCATCCCAATCAAGATGATCGACCGATCAGTCTCACGCAGGAGTCGGCGCGCGACCGTCATCCGCATCCCGATGAAATACTTCGAGGGTGTAAGCCCGGTGGACCGCTTGAATTGCCTGCTGAAATGGGCCTCGCTCATCCCCGCTGCGCGCGCATAACGACCGAGATCGAACTCGCTCGCTAGGGTCTGCTGCATCAGGTCGGTCACTCGCCGCAGACGATAGGCCGGAATGGCGCTCCGGCGTCGCACGGTGGAGCGCTGAGGGTCTACGTAGCGCCGCACCAGTTGGATCGACACAGCCTGCGCAACGCTTTCAAGTAGCAGCGCGCTCGGCTGAGTCTGGCCCGAAATCTCGCGTGCCAGCGTCTCGATCAGCGGACTCAACTCAGCATCATTCACCCCAGACACATCGCGCAGGGTCAATCGGCTGACCGTTCCATAAATCTCCTGAGTCGCGCGGGCGAGCAGCGGGAGTCCGAGATAGAGGTGCATCACCTCGAAGGGCAGCCCGTCGTGGGATCGCCAGCGCAGTTCATAGGGCTCGTCGGAATCGGTAAGGAAGAAGTCACCTGCCTTCACGTCGCTGGCAAGCCAGTTGCCGCCGATGTCGCGCTCCTCTACCGTCGCAGATCCCTTGAGTATCCACACGATCAAGGGCTCGGCAACTGCCGGCACGATGAAGCTTTCCTGGACGGAATTTCGCGCAAATATCTGGACGATGACGTCCCTGGACGGGTGGCGGCCGCCGTCAGCGATGAGACGGCCAGCAATATGTGTCTTCAGCATCTCGGCTGACGTCTTGTCGGTCACGTGCAGGCCTCGTTCGATGAGCCACTGCCGGTTTGGTGGACACGCACCTTAAGCAGACGCTGCATTCCGCTCAAAATCCGGGCGTTCGGCTGAGAACGGATCAAGACCCAGGCATGTCGATTCCACGCCACGTTTGGCATGACTACGCCAGTTTACGCTAAACTTGGACGGCAGATCGGGCGGAATTCGAACGTTACGTGGAAGCAATCGGCTGGCGCTTGGACGGTTGATAGGCGGTGTGCGCTTTTGGAAGTAGGCCAACGTAGGTTTGACGGCCGACATGCGGCGCGGAGCACGTCAAGACGATCGCCTAACCGTATCTCGAGTGGCAATGCCGCAGCGTTTCATAGGTCTCCACGCCAGACCTCTGTTCCATACTGCCTCTTATGCGACTTTCGAAGCACAGATCCTGAACATGAAGAGCGCACCGATGTGTCTGGCGTAGACCGCCTTGAGGTCGGTTTCGCGAGCCACCTCCGCAACCGGATAGCCCCGCTCGGTGATCTGAACGACCGCCTCGCGCTTGAAGTCCTCGGTGAAGGTCGCTTTGCCCAACGGTGGCCTCCTTGCCTCCAAATTTAGGGAAGAAGGCGTCCAGAAATCTAGGGGCGGTTCAAAGGTTGCAGCGAGAGCAACGACTGCCGCGGAGTTTTGTTGGGTCTTTTCGGAGCGTAGGGCGACCCGCTTGAAGCGCTTGAGCTTGCCGACGGTCTGCTCGATGCGGGCGCGCCCTGCACCTATGTGAGTACCAAGGCGTTTCTGGCGTACTTCGGCTTCGACACGCTGCGCGACCTGCCGGAAATGGAGGCGCTCAAGGATGCCGGCCGGCTCAGCAAGGACATGCTGCTGGCGGGGGATATTCCGTTCGGGCTCGGGGGTGGTGAGGAACCGAGGACATCGACCGGGACGACGGAGTTTGATTGATCGGCATGCCGAATCAGGTGATCGGCGAAGCGACCCTCTTGCATGAATTCGTATTCATGCTAGAAATCCTACAACCAATGGGTACCTGGCGCGAAGGTCATCGTCGCATGAATACGAATTCACAACCCGCGACGAGCCGAGATATTGCCCGGCTCGCCAAGGTGTCTCAGGCCACGGTGTCTCGTGTGCTCTCTGGTCACCCCAGTGTGCAGCCCGAGACAAGGGACCGGGTGTTGGCCGCGGTCCGCCAGCTGAACTATCGGCCCAACGGAATGGCGCGAGCCATGCGGACCAATCGTACCGGCAATATAGGCGTGGTCGTCTCCCGCCTCGCCAATCCCCTTTATCCTCAAATGCTGCAGATTTTGGGTCAGCACCTGGCCGAGGCCGGCTTGCGAATGATGGTGTGGAGCACCTCGGAAGCTGATGAAATGAACGCGTTGTCGGCAGCGCGAGAGAGTCTGGTCGACGGCATCATCATGACCACCGCAACGACCAACTCGTCACAGCTCTACGACGCATTGAAGTTGAACGTCCCGGTTGTTCTGATCAATCGCGTGGTCGAGGGCTGGCCCTGTGATCAACTCAGCAGTGACAATTATGATGGCGGGCGCCAGGTCGCTGACTACCTCGTTAAGGCTGGGCGTCGCCGTTTGGGCCTTATTGGGGGGCCTGCGGTGGCCAGCACAATCCGCGATCGCTTGGCCGGATTCCGGGATGGGCTTGCCTCTTTGGGTGTGGCCCTTGATCCGGGTTGCTGTGTCGATGCGCCAATGTTTTCACATCAAAACGGCTTCGCAGCAGCGAGCGCATTGCTTGATCTCGCCGACGCGCCGGATGCGATTTTCTGCGTCAACGACGTGCTGGCCTTGGGCGCTTGTGATGCGGCAAGGACCCGGGGACTGAATGTCCCGAACGATTTCTGGCTTGTGGGGTACGACGATATCGAGATGTCGGCGTGGCCCGCCTTCGACCTGACGACAGTCAGGCAGCCACTAACGCGTATGACGGCGGATGCCGTCTCGCTGCTTCAGGACCGCATCACCGGCGTGATGCGCGAACACTCCATCAAAGTGCTGCCTAACGACCTCATGGTGCGCGGGTCGACGGCCGGATTTCGGCCGGCAGCTTGAAAGCAGGCTTAAAACCTATGGCGATCATCGAAGAAACGGCTCGTATCACTCCGGTTCGTCATACCGCCGACGTGCTCGTCGTCGGCGGCGGCGCGGCGGGAATGGCAGCCGCCGTAGCAGCGCGCCGCCTCGGTGCGGATGTGCTCCTCGTCGAGCGCAATGGCTATCTGGGGGGCACGCTCTCCATGGTAACTCTCGGCAGCATCTGCGGCCTCTACGCCGTAACCCCGACGGAGGTGATCCCCGTAGTTGCGGGCTTCGCGAGTGAGTTTGTCGAGCGGATGCAACGCCTTGGCGGTTCAAAGGGGCCGCTTCGTTGGCTGGAAACGGCGTCTCTTCCGTATGATCCGACAATAGCGAAACTCGTCGGCGATGAGATGGCGAGCGAGGCGCAGCTCCGTGTCGCTTTCCACTCTCAAGCGGTAGACGTCGTCTGCGAGGAAAACCGCGTCAACGGCGTCATTTTTGAATCCCGCGACGGACGATGGGCCTGCCTTGCGAAGGTAATCATCGACTGTACCGGCAACGCCGACATCGCGTCTCTCGCGGGGGCCGAATTCGAGCACGACCCCGCAGAAATCCAGGCACCCACAACTATGTTCAGGTTTGGCGGTGTCGATACAGAGCGGACCGCGCGGATGACGCGTGATGAGCTGCGGCGTTTCTTGGAGGAGGCTGTGGCGGCTGGGATGCCGTTACCGCGTACGGCGGGAGGCATGTTCTCACCTCACCCCGGTTCCATGCACCTCAACATCACACGTGTGCTGAAAGACGGTCGTTCGCCTGATCCCCTCAATACGGCAGAGCTGACCGAGGCAGAGATGGAAGGCCGGCGTCAGCTGCGCCTTTATTTGGAGGCATTCCGTCGCTTCGTGCCGGGATACGAGAATGCGTACATCGCGGATGTGGGTGCCGAGATCGGTGTGCGCGAAAGCCGGCGGATTGTCGGGGACTACCGACTGACGCTGGAGGATGTTCTTGGCGAGGCGCGTTTCGAGGATTCGATCGCCTGCAGCGCCTGGCCGGTAGAGGAACATGGCGCCGGTCGGGCCACCCGCTGGGTATTCCTTAAACCGGGTACCTTCTATGAGCTGCCATATCGCATGATGCTGCCGGCGTACGTCGACGGCCTGCTGGTGGCGGGCCGGTGCGCGTCAGCAACCCATGATGCTCACGCTTCAATGCGCGTCGCCGGAGTATGCATGGCGCTCGGCGAAGCCGCAGGTGTTGCAGCAGCTCAGGCCGTCTTAGCGGGCGCGAACGCACCAGATCTCCGCAAGCTCGACATTGGCAAGCTCCAAGCCCAGCTCGGAAAGCAGGGTGCGATCGCAGGAGCTCACGCCGTCCAATCCATCACCGCGACAGCCGAAAAGGTCGTGTCATGACCAAGAAACTGAGATCCAATTTCGATCCCGGTACCACCCGCTGGGCGATCCGCCGGGCGCAATGGCGGGCTCTCGGCTTGAGCGACGCCGACATGCTGAAGCCGAAGATCGCGGTGGTGAACTCGTCATCAGAGCTTTCGATTTGCTTCAGCCATCTCGATGAAGTGGCAGCCCTGGTTAAGGACGGAATTCGCGAAGCCGGCGGGATTCCTTTCGAGGTGCGCACCTCCGCTCCGAGTGATTTCATCACCGGCGCAGGACGCGGCGGACGTTATCTGATGCCGACGCGGGACCTGCTCGTTAACGACATCGAGGTTGCTGTCGAGGGTGCCGTGCTTGACGGCATGGTTTGCCTGAGCAGCTGCGACAAGACGGCGCCGGCCCATATGATGGCCGCCGCCCGCCTCAACCTTCCTTCGCTGCTCGTTATCGGAGGCTATCAGGCGTGCGGGCGTCTGCACGATGAGCCGGTCGACATTGAAGACGTGTTTGAGTCCGTAGGCGAGCTCGCAACGGGCGGCACGAGCATTCGTCATATTGAGGAACTCTGTGAAGTCGCCGTCAAAAGCCCGGGCGTGTGCGCTGGCATGGGCACAGCCAACACCATGCACATTATGGCCGAAGCGGTAGGCATGACCTTGCCGGGGAGCGCTCCCGTCGCGGCTTATGGAACGCGTATGCGAGAGATGGCCTTTGCTGCCGGGCGCCGCATCGTCGGCATGGTGGCCGAGGACTTACGACCGCGGGACATCCTCACGCCTGGTGCTTTCGCCAATGCCATTGCCGTTGGTCTGGCGGTGTCGGGCTCGATCAACATGCTGCGCCACCTCCAGGCTGTCGCTGAAGAGGGGGGGGTGCCTGTCGACGTCTATCGTCTCATTGACCAGCTTGGCGCAGTCGTCCCCCTGCTGTGTGCGATCAAGCCCAATGGGCCGGGACGCATTGAGGATCTCGAGCGTGCAGGCGGCACGCTATCGGTCATGAAGCGGCTCGAGCCTATTTTGCAGGGTGATGCCATCACCGTCTCCGGTCGTTCGGTCCGCGACGTTCTGGCGGACGTGAGGATAGAGGCTGACACCGTGGTCGGAACGATGGATCGCCCGGCGGCGCCCGGACCGTCAGTGGTTATCCTGCGCGGTACTCTCGCGCCGGAAGGCGCGATTATGAAACTCGGCAGTGGCAAGAAGGACGTTTTCCAGGGCCCGTGTCGTGTTTTCGAGTCTCAGGAGGACGCGCTTGCCGCGCTTGGGCGTGGCGAGATCACCGGAGGCCAGGTGATCGTTTTGCGTGGGCTAGGAGCACGCGGGGGGCCTGGCGTCGCCTCGGCCTCGTGGTTCGTCGCCGCCGTGAATGGGGCGCATCTCGGAGAGGATATCGCAGTGATCACGGACGGACAGCTCTCCGGTCTCAACCGCGGAATGACCGTCGGACAGGTCATGCCCGAAGCCGCAGATGGTGGCCCGATCGGCGTGGTCAGTGATGGGGATGAGGTCATCATCGACATCCAGGCGCGTCGCATCGATCTGCTCGTCGATGCAGTCGAGGTCGAGCGCCGCCTTTCGGCCCTGCCGAGCTTTCGCTCGACAGAAAAAGCCGGCTGGCTCGCGCTGTACCAGGACCTTGTCCAGCCGCTCACGAAGGGTGGCGTGCTCAGACCGAAATCCTGAGCCCGCCCCTAGGTCTTAACGATCAAAATCAAACAAAACGAAGGGAGCAACGCCATGAATCTATCCCGCAAGGAGTTCTTGAGACTCGCGATCGCCAGCGGAGCCTCCGCTGCCTTTGGCTTGCCGCGTGCGAGCCTCGCCGCCGGCCTCACCGGCACCGTCAGCTACCTCACCTATGAGGCGCTTCCGACGACAAAGAAGGTGACCGGCGAATTGGTCGCGGCCCTCGAGGCAGCCAATCCTGGACTGAAGATCAATGTGCTCTTCACGTCGCCGGAAGCCGTGCGCAAGCAGGTATCGTCCATGTTGCAGAGCGGATCGGCGCCCGATCTCGTCAACCTCGATCTGGAGGACGCGGTTCTCTACGGCCATGCGGGTTTGCTGGAGCCGGTAACGTCGATCGTCAGCAAGATCGAGAACCTTCCCGACCGTTGGCGCGCTCGCCTCGACGGACAGGACTTTTTCGTGCCGATGGGCGTGAAGTTCACCTACAGCTGGTATCGCTCGGACCTGTTGGAGAAGGCTGGCCTTACTCCGCCGAAGACCTGGGACGAGTTTCAGTCCGCAGCTGCTAAACTGACGGGCAACGGACAGTATGGTTACGTCGTCAACTCCAATGAAACTGGCGACCAGCCGGTTAGCACGCTGTTTAGCTACGCGTTCTCGAATGGCGTGAACTTCATCGATGACGACGGGAATATCCTGTTCGCCGAAGGTGACAACAGGGCGGCCCTTGCCGATACACTTCGCTTCTTGGCAGCAATGTCGAAATTCTCGCCAAGTGGCGCCGGATTTACCTGGGGCGACATCATCAATTCGTTCGCCTCGGGCAAGGTCGCGATGGCCGATTATATCGGCTCGCGTCTGTACTCCGTGGTTGCGCAGAATAATCCCGCTCTCGCGCAGTTCACAAAACCGTTCGTCCAGCCTTATGGGAAGTCACCTGCAAATCGCCTTTCGGCCGAAGGCTTCATGGTCTTCCGCAACGCGCCCAATAAGGAAGCCGCGAAAGCCATAGCCGTCTATCTGCGCGAAGGGCGTCGCTACTTCGACTATCTTTGGTCAATCCCTCTCCACGTGCTGCCGACGACCAAAGAGGCGTTCCTCGGCGATTTTCAGCAGGACCCGTTCGTGCGGGACCATCAGGACATCGCCAAGGTGGTGGAAGCCTCGTGGGATGTGGCGCGCAATCCGGTCTATGACCTCAACGGCAAGAAGGCTGCCTGGCAGCGCGCGCGGATCTACACCAGCACGGTCTACAACAAGATGCTGGCAACGGTCATTCAGGCCGGCGGCGATCCCAATGCAGCCATCGAGCAGGCGGCAAAATCAGCCAAGTCACTTCTGAAAAACGGCTGACGGCATGACGAATCTTTCCGTTTCAAAATGGCGGCGACCCGACTTTACGACGGTTGCTTTCGTGTCGGTCGCTGGCCTCTTTCTTGCGGTGATGATCGTTCCGGTCACCTGGGCGATCATCCTTGGATTTACGAACAGCGGGCCGTTCAGTGCACGCCTGACCTATGCTGGCCTCAGCAACTTCGTCGACACCTTTGCCGACGAAGCCTTCTGGCGGGCGCTGCTGATCGGCACAATCTACGCGGTCGTTTGCACCGTTCTGGAGGTGGTTCTCGGAGTTGCCATCGCCATCCTGATCTTCAGGTACGGACATGCGGCCGCGACGACGTTCGTCCTGATGCCCTACATGATCCCAACAGTGACGACCGCCCTCGTTTGGCGCTGGATGACCGACAGCCTCAACGGTATCTTCAACGTCATGTTGATGAAATGGGGGCTGGTAGGCGCACCTATAGAGTTCACAAGTTCCGGTGCACTTGCAATGTCACTGGTAGTGGTGGCGAGCGTATGGCAGTTCACGCCGTTTGTCGTGCTGGTTATTCTAGCTAATCTCGGCACCATTTCCTCTAGTATTTACGAGGCTGGCAAAGTAGATGGCACGAATTGGTGGCAGGAGCTCATCTACATTACCCTCCCCATCATTCGGGCGTCGATCTTGCTGGTCATCCTCCTGCGCGGCATCTGGATGTTCAATCGGTTCGATGTGATTTGGCTTCTCACATCGGGTGGGCCGCTGGGGTCAACTACCACGTTGCCGCTATACGCTTACGTCCAGGCCTTCGGCAACAATGACTATGGCCTTGCCGGAGCGGCATCTACTATCATTTTCATGATCTTGCTGGTGTTCGGAATCATTTACATCCGCGTATTCCAGCCAGAAAAGGAGGTCGCTCGTGGCTAGCACGCGACGTTCCATTCTGCCGACGGTCCTTATTGGGCTCTATCTGATCCCCGCCGCCTTCCCGTTCTACTGGATACTTAAGTCTGCGCTGGAGCGGCCCGAGGATGTGTACAATCCCCACCTCCTGCCGCGCGGTTTTTCGCTCAACAACTTCGCAGAACTTATTCATTCCACTAGTTTTGCGACCAACGCGCTTAACAGCCTGCAGGTAGCCCTCATCAGCAGCATTCTCGTCGTCTGTTGTAGTGCATTGGGAGGCTACGCGCTGGCTCGGGGAAATCTGCCCCATAAGGCGCTCATCGCTAAGGTGGTGCTGTTTTCCTACATGTTCCCCGAGGTTCTCTTGGGTATCCCCTTCTTCGCCATGTTTCAGAAGATGGGGCTTATCAATTCCCTGGGGGGACTTGCTGTCGCACACATCACCCTCAGCCTCCCATTCGGGCTTTGGCTTATGTGGCAATTCTATCAGTCCTTGCCTCAGTCTTACGAAGAGGCGGCGGAGATAGATGGCGCTAGCCGATTTCAGGTCTTTCTCCTGGTCATGGTGCCTCTTTCATTACCGGCGCTGGCTGCGGTCTTTATCTTCGCTTTTGCGGCGTCATGGAACGACTACGTTCTGGGGCTGATGCTTATCCGCGACGACAAAAACTTTACCTTGCCGATCGCGATGAGCCTTTTCGTCCAGCAAACAGAGCTCAACTGGGCCGTCATACAGGCCGCCAATTTCCTGCTTGCCGTTCCCGGACTGCTTCTTGTGCTGTTTGGGCGCAAGTACCTGGTTCGCGGCTTCCAGACGAGCGGACTGGCCAACTGAATCAGCGCCGTCGTTTGTGGCGCGCATGTTCTGAACAGAGCAGCCAAATGGAAAAAGAGACTTACGATTACATCATCGTTGGCGCAGGGTCGGCAGGGTGCGTCATGGCCGACCGGCTTTCTGAGGACGGCAAGCATTCCGTCCTCGTGATTGAGGCCGGCGGCAAAGACCGGAATATTTGGATCCATATCCCGTTGGGGTATGGACGGACCTTCTTCAACCGCAATGTCAACTGGATGTTCGAGACCGAACCCCAGCCCGGTATGCAGGGGCGACGTATTGCACAACCGCGTGGCAAGGTCGTCGGCGGGTCAAGCTCGATAAACGGGCTGCTGTATGTCAGGGGTCAGAAAGAGGACTATGACGGTTGGCATGATCTCGGCAACGAGGGGTGGCGGTATGAAGATGTGTTGCCCCTGTTTCGACGCAGCGAAGACCAGCAACGCGGCGAAAACGCCTGGCACGGTGTAAAAGGGCCGCTGCCAGTCTCGAGCCTGCGAGAGCCGCATTTGATCGCTGATGCGTTCATTGAAGCAGGTGTGGCGGCTGGAATCCCACGCAATGATGACTTCAACGGCGCCGAGCAGGAAGGCATTGGTCATTTCCAGGCAACCGCCCGCAACGGCCTCCGCAAGAGTACCGCCCGGACCTTCCTCGCGCGGGCACTTCGCCGCGGGAACGTGACGCTTGCCACCGAAGCCCGCGTAACCCGTATTCTTTTTGATGGTTTGCATGCCGATGCGGTGGTGTTCCGCCGCGATGGCAGGGATATCACCGTAAGGGCTCGATGCGAGATCGTCGTGGCTGCAGGCGCGATCCAGTCGCCCCAGATCCTGCAATTGTCAGGCGTAGGCCCGGGCAGCCTTCTGAAGCGTCATGGCATCGACGTAGTGAAAGATCTCGGAGGTGTCGGCGCCAATCTCCAGGATCATCTGCAGGCACGGCTTCTGTTTGAGACTCGCGGCAAGATCACCATCAACGACGACCTGGCCAGCTTTGCCCGGCAGATCAAAATGGGTCTCGATTATGCGTTGTTCCGCAAGGGGCCGCTGGGATGGTGGGCGGGCCTTGCGGGAGCTTTTATCCGCACCCGGCCAGATCTCACTCGCCCCGATGTGCAGTTTCACCTGTATCCCTTCTCGACCGACCGTAAAGATCGGCCGGAGTTGCACCCCTTCTCTGCTTTTACCCTTACCGTCTGTCAGCTGAGGCCATACTCTCGCGGCGAGGTGACGATTCAGTCGAGCGATCCCTTGGCGGCTCCGCTCATCAATCCGCGGTACCTGACCGATCCTCGAGATGGGCAAACGATCGCAGTTGGCCTGCGTGTCGCGCGGCTGGTCGCGCAGACCCAACCTCTGGCCAAACTCATAAAGTGCGAGCGCGACCCTGGACCGGACGTTCAGAGCGACGAGGATCTGCTCAGCTTCCTGAAGGCAAAGGCGATGTCGGTCTATCATCCCGTGGGCACCTGCATGATGGGACACGGTCCGGACGCAGTCGTCGACGACAAACTTCGGGTTCATGGCGTTTCTGGGCTTCGGGTCGCTGATGCGTCCATCATGCCAACGCTGATCTCAGGAAATACCAACGCGCCTTCAATCATGATTGGCGAGAAGGCCTCTGATCTGCTCCGTGAGGCGCAGTCACAAAACAATTTGCGCGCGGCATCCTGAAGAGATCAGCGAGGAAACAGCCGATGTATACCCAGCTGGGATTATTCATCGACGGGGAATGGATTTATGACGCCGATGTCTTGGAGGCGGTGATCGATCCAGCCACGGGAGAGGCATTGGGTCATCTTCCGCATGCAAGTGGAGCGGATCTTGATCGTGCACTTGCTGCCGCGGACCGCGCTTTTGCCTCGTGGCGCAAGGTGTCAGCGTATGATCGGGCACGGATTCTGCGCGATGCCGCCGACATTGTGCGAAAGCGCAGAGACACCATCGCCCGCATAATGACGCTGGAGCAGGGTAAAGTTCTCACCGAGTCGCGCGCGGAGGTTGATGCTGCCGCGGACATCATTGAATGGGCGGCAGAGGAAGGGCGCCGGGCTTATGGCCGGGTCATCCCGGGCCGAAGTGACAACATCCGCCAGCTCATGATCCAGGAGCCCGTGGGTGTGGCGGCGGGGTTCACGCCCTGGAACTTTCCCGCAACTACCCCAGCGAGGAAGCTGGCAACGGCGTTGGCGGCCGGTTGTACGGTCATCGTCAAGGCTTCAGAGGAAACCCCGGGTACAGCGGTCGAGATCCTGCGGGCTTTCGAAGAGGCCGGCATCCCAAAAGGAGCTGCCAACCTCGTCTTTGGCATACCCGCCGAAGTTTCGGGACACCTGATCAACAGCCCGATCGTTCGCAAGATTTCCTTCACGGGTTCGGTCCCGATCGGCCGGCATCTCGCTACTCTCGCTGCGGGTGGCCTCAAGCGTGCGACGTTGGAGCTGGGAGGGCATTCACCCGTCCTCGTGTTTGACGATGCGGATCCTGTGGCCGCCGCGAAAACGCTGGTCGCGGGCAAGTTCCGCAACGCGGGCCAAGTGTGCATCGCGCCGACCCGGTTTTTTGTCCAACGAGGCATTGAAAAGCCATTTCTCGACGCGTTTCTCGCTGAAACCGCACGTATCCGGCTCGGAAGTGGCCTCATCCCCGAAACGACAATGGGTCCTTTGGCAAATGCCCGGCGAGTGTCGGCCATGGAGGCGTTTGTGGACGACTGCCGGACGCGCGGCGCCGATGTTCTCTGTGGTGGCTCACGCTCGGGAAACGCCGGCTTCTTTTTTGAGCCTACGGTTGTTTGCGGCCTCAGCGACGATTCGCGTGTCATGACAGAGGAGCCATTCGGTCCCATCGCGCCTCTCGTCGCCTTTGACAGTTTTGACGAGGTCATCGGCCGAGCCAACGCCTTACCGTTCGGTCTTGCGGCCTATGTCTTCACGAAGAGCACGCAGACGGCGCTTGCGGCCAGCGCGGCTCTGGAGGCGGGCATGGTCGCTGTGAACAGCCTTTCCTTGGCGCTTACCGAGACGCCAATGGGAGGCGTTAAAGATAGTGGCTCCGGGCACGAGGGCGGCGTTGAGGGTTTGGAAGGCTACACAGTCAAAAAATACGTAAGCTTGACGTAAAGCTGCCATCGCTCATCGCCGACAAAAAACAATAGGAGGACGCCGTGGCAAACGTCACGATCAAGGAAGTTAAAAAGGCATATGGATCTACTCAGGTAATCCATGGCGTCAACGTTGATATTGAAGACGGAGAGTTTGTCGTTCTCGTCGGTCCGTCCGGTTGCGGTAAATCAACCTTGCTGCGGATGATCGCTGGCCTGGAAGATATATCGGGTGGCGAGATCCGAATTGGCAGCCGCGTCATCAATGACGTGGCGCCCAAGGATCGTGACATCGCCATGGTGTTCCAGAATTACGCGCTGTATCCGCATATGACCGTCGCGGAGAACATGGCCTTCTCCCTCAAGCTGCGGAAAGCGCCAAAAGATGAGATCAAACAGCGTGTTGAGCGTGCTGCGCAGATCCTAAGTCTGTCCCATCTGCTTGACCGCTATCCGCGTCAGCTTTCCGGTGGACAGCGCCAGCGTGTGGCGATGGGGCGTGCAATCGTACGCGACCCGCAGGTGTTCCTTTTTGATGAGCCTCTTTCGAACCTCGACGCTAAGCTGCGCGTTCAGATGCGGGCCGAAATCAAGGCACTGCACCAAAGGCTCAAGACAACGACGGTCTATGTCACGCACGACCAGATCGAGGCGATGACAATGGCTGATAAGATCGTGGTCATGCGCGATGGGATTGTCGAGCAAGTTGGAGCGCCGCTTGATCTATACGACCGTCCTGCAAACCAGTTTGTGGCCAGCTTTATCGGGTCACCGTCGATGAACTTCATCAAGGGCAAGGTCGGATTGCAGGGCGGCCCCCGTGTCGAAATCGCTCACGGTATCCACTTTCCCTTACCAGAGGCTCGTGGTGTTCAGGACGGGCAGAATGTCAGCTTTGGCATTCGGCCCGAGCATATGCGGCTTGATACATCCGGCATCTCTGCGCGTGTCGTCGTAACCGAGCCGACAGGTTCGGAGATACTCGTTGTCGCGAGCCTGCTCGATGAGCGGGGCGTGGCGGGACAAGACATCACCTGTTTGTTCCGTGAGCGGCTCGCTTTCACTCCCGGTGAAACCATTCGCGTTAGCCCATACCCGGGACAGTCCCATCTCTTTCACGATGGCTCTGGGCAGCGGATGTGAAGCTCGGAGTGAAGCCGGCATTCGCCTTCAACGATGACAGGCCCCGCGGCGGGTTGCTGATGGCAAGTGTAGCGGTTCGCGATTGAAGCCAGCGCCGTCCATATCGGAAGGGCGCACAGCAATATAGCGGCAGGCTTCTATTCGAAGCCTGCCGTTTTTGTCTGTTGAGGGGGTATGATTCCGAGTGAACCGCCCCTAGATTTCTGGACGCCTTCTTCCCTAAATTTGAGGCAAGGAGGCGCCCGATAGGCAAAGCGAACTTCACCGAGGACTTCAAGCGCGAGGCGGTCGTTCAGATCACCGAGCGGGGCTATCCGGTTGCGGAGGTGGCTGCGCGGCTGGGGATCAGCAAGTACTCGCTTTACGAGTGGAAGAAATGGTACGGCAAGGGTCGTGTGCTGGTGCATTCGGATCAGGGGAGCCAGTTCATCAGCATGGAGTGGGCTTCGTTCCTGAAACACCACGATCTGCAGCCTTCCATGAGCCGTCGTGGCAACTGCCACGACAATGCCTGGCCGAGAGCTTCTTCAACCTGCTCAAGCGCGAACGCATCCGCCGCAAAGTCTACCGCACGCGCGACGAGGCACGCCGGGACGTGTTCGATTACCTCGAGATGTTCTACAACCCCACCCGGAAGCACGCACGCAACGGGATGCTGTCGCCCATCGAGTTCGAACGGCAGCACAAAGCCAAAGCCGAGGGCGTCTAGAAAACGCGGGGCGGTTCACCATGTGAGTTCTCCTCGGCCTTGATTGGCCTAGGGCCAAACGTCGAGGGGCGCTACTGCTCAGGGCCGGTGGCGGACTATTCGCTATTGGGGGACTTCAAACGAGAAGCGGACATATTGCCGACGAGCGACCGTGGCAAAAAATCTGGCCCGCAGCGGACCGTGGGAACGTCGGTTTTGGGGCCTGCTTATAGACCGGGTCGCGCGAACGGTGTGGGGCCGAGAGCGGAACGGTGGCTTCAGTTTTCGGGGTCAGACCACGGCACTTACGGCTAATTGGCCTAGGACGAGATCGACCGGCCTCGAAGCGCCATGTGCTTTTCCGAATCAGGTTGCGTATTGCGGGCACGCACCTTCAGCGTGCTAAGCTCTTCGAGATGCTGTTTCATGAACTCCGCCGCCTCGACGCGCTTGCCGGCGAGCAACATATCGACCAGGACGAGATGCTCCTGACATCGACCGCGGGCGCTGTCACGATCGAGCATCTGCCGATAATCGATGAGGCGACGGAGTCGGTCGATCCGCTTGAGCGCGTCGATGAAGAAACTGTTGCGGCTGCACTCGACGATGGCCTCGTGCAGCCCGCTGTTGAGCTCGAAAAGCCGCGCATCCGACACTTCATAGATCGCGCCGTCGACCAGCCACTGCTGCTGGTCGCGGCAATGCTCCAGCACCGGGCGGTTGAGAAGGAAGCGCGGTTCCAGGATGGCCGCTGGCTCGATCAATAGCCGGAACCGGTAGCTGTCCTCATAGGCCTGAAGTGACGTCAGCACCGGCAGAAATTCCCAGCCATGGCCGGGCAGACGCTCGATCCATCCTTCGTTCGCCATGCGCCGAAGAATGTGAGCCAGCCGCGCCCGCGTGAGCTTATAGCGCCGCAACAGCTCGTTTTCGGTGACGCGATCAGGTAGCCGACCAGATACGCGATCATCCGCGATATCGAGATAGATCTGGTCATCGTCATAGTTCGGGACGTGATCGATCTTGTGGAAGTTCTCCGCGTCCGGCCGGGCGATTACGAAACCACCGCGCTCGCCCGGTCGCACGATCCCAGACCTCTCCAGCAGCTTGAGCGCGGCCCGCACTGGCGAGCGCGAGACCTTGAACAGTTCGCCCAGCCCGCGCTCGGTGAGGTGCGCTCCCTCTTCCAGACGCTCGGCGCGAATGTGCTCGGCGATCTGGGCCGCCAGTTGTTGGGTCAGGGGTGTGATCTGCATCGCCGTGGAATCCTTCGGGCCCCTTTTTGCCATAGACCGCCCAAGGCATAAATCCCATTTGGTATTTTTGGCTTGCAAAGTGCCAAAAATGACCCTATGAGGTATTTCAACAAAATAAAAGACCAAGCGATGTGGGAGGAATGGCGGTGCAGCTGCTCGTTTTGCCGGGTGATGGAATCGGGCCTGAGATCACCGCCGCGACGCTTCGCGCGCTCAATGTGTTGAACGATCGTTGCGCCGTCGATGTCCGCTGGAGCGAGGCCGACATCGGACTGAAGTCGCTGCGCGAGCAAGGCACGACCTTGCCGGGCGCCATTATCGATGGTGTCCAGACCGCCGATGGTGTGCTGCTCGGTCCCGTGTCACACTACGAGTACCCGTCACGGCAGGAAGGCAGCATCAACCCTTCCGGCGAACTGCGCACCCGCTTCGAGCTGTTCGCGAATATCCGCCCCTGCCGCTCCCTCAGCGATCTCAGCATTCTTCGCCGGCCGATGGATCTCATCATCGTGCGCGAGAATACGGAAGGGTTCTACTCCGACCGCAGCATGGCGGCCGGCACCGGCGAGCTCATGCCGGACGAGAACATGGCGCTCTCGGTGCGCAAGATTACTGCGCGCGCTTCCGGGCAGGTAGCCCGCGCCGCGTTCGAACTCGCCCGTGGGCGACGGAAGAAGGTCACGGCGGTTCACAAGGCGAACGTACTGAAGCTTTCCGACGGCCTGTTCCTGCGCGAGGTGCGCAAAGTCGCGGCCGACTATCCGGACGTTGCGCTCGAAGAGCTGATCGTCGACGCCACCGCCGCGCATCTGATACGCACGCCGGACAGCTTCGACGTCATCGTCACCACCAACATGTTCGGCGACATCCTCTCGGATGAAGCGTCCGAGCTCTGCGGCAGCCTCGGCCTCGCCGGGTCCATCAGCATCGGCGACGGCGTCTGCGTGGCGCAGGCACAGCACGGCTCGGCACCGGATATCGCCAGCCGGGGCATCGCCAATCCGACGTCGCTCATGCTCTCCGCAGCCATGCTGCTGGATTGGCGTGGACGCCGTGATGGCAGCAAGCCGCTGATCGACGCTGCGGCGGCACTCGACCAGGCGGTCAGCAAAGTCCTTGTCGATCCCGCGACCCGTACCCCCGATCTCGGCGGCACGCTCTCCACGGAAGCCTTCACCGACGCAGTGCGCGCGGCCATTACACGCTCGTCAGCCGCTGGTCGGGCCGCCTGAGTTCCACGTTCAAACTGACGGTTCCGAAATGCTCGTATCGATCAACCCCGCCGATGGCGCCGAACTGGCGCGCTATCCGCTCCACACCGCGCAGGAAGTGGAAGACGCGTTGGCCAACGCCGCGACCGCACAGGCGGCATGGCGGCAGGTGCCCATTTTCGAACGCGCCGGTCTGCTGCGACGGATGGCGAGCGCGCTGCGGGCGAACAAGGCAACCTATTCCCGGATGATCACCAAGGAGATGGGCAAGCCGCTGGTCGAGGCGGAAGGCGAGATCGAGAAGTGTGCGTGGAACTGCGACTTCTATGCCGATGAAGCGCCAGTCTTCCTCGCCGATGAAATCATCGCCTCGTCCGCCTCTCACAGTGCTGTCGTGTTCGACCCGCTCGGCGTCGTGCTGGCGATCATGCCGTGGAACTACCCGTTCTGGCAGTTCTTCCGTTTCGCGGCGCCGGCGCTGGCGGCGGGCAACGGCGCCATTCTCAAGCACGCCAATAACGTGCCGGGCTGTGCGCTGGCCATCGAAGAGGTGATGTGCGAGGCGGGCTGTCCCAAGGACTTGTTCCGCACGCTGCTCATCGAGCCGAGTTCCGTCGCGGGCCTCATCGCGGATGACCGCATCGCCGCCGTCACCTTGACGGGCTCGACCGAAGTCGGCGCGATCGTCGCGGCGCAGGCCGGCAAGGCACTGAAGAAGCAGGTTCTGGAGCTCGGCGGCTCCGATCCCTTCATCGTGCTCGCCGATGCCGACGTGAAGGCCGCCGCCGCCATGGCGGTGAAGGCGCGTTATGTGAATGTTGGGCAGAGCTGCGTGAACGCGAAGCGCTTCATCGTCGACAAGGCGGTGGCAGACAGCTTCGTGGAGGCGTTCTGCCGCCATGCCGCGGCACTCCGGATGGGCGACCCGCTCCAGCAGGGCGTGTCCATTGGCCCGATGGCGCGCGCCAATCTGCGCGCCACGCTTCACGATCAGGTCGAGCGCAGCATCGCCGCCGGCGCCACCCTCAGGATGGGCGGTCAGATCGTCGACGGACCGGGCTTCTATTATCCGGCCACCGTCCTCGACGATGTCACGCCGGAGATGGCGGCTTTCCGCGAGGAAACCTTTGGCCCGGTCGCCGCCATCATCCGCGTCGATGGGCCGGAAGAAGCGATCCGTTTCGCCAACGACACCGAGTTCGGCCTCGGCGCGGCGCTCTGGACCGGGGATGTCGAGCAGGCGCAGCGTTTCGCACGACGCATCGATGCCGGTGCCGTTTTCATTAACGGCATGGTCGCGTCCGATCCCCGCCTGCCCTTCGGCGGCATCAAGCGGTCCGGCTATGGCCGGGAGCTCGGTTCGTACGGCATCCGCGAATTCGTGAACCTCAAGACCCTCTGGGTCGGTCCCGTGAAGGCAGCCTGAAATGACAGATACTCGTCCGACCGGCGCGGTGCTGCGTCCCTCCGAGATCAAGCCCCGCGAGCGCGGTGGCGGCGCACGCACCGTGCCGCTCGTGACACGCCGCATCGGCTCGACCAGCCTGATCAACGGCATCACCGCTTTCGAAGGTGGCGCGTCAATCCCGACCCACACCCACAACTGCGAAGAGAGCGTGATGGTACTGGAAGGCCATGCCATCGCAACGCTCGACGGCGTCGAGCACCATCTCGGTCCGCAGGAGACAACCTGGATCGCGGCCAACGTGCCGCACAATTTCCGCAACGCCTCGGCAACCGAGCCGATGAAAATCTTCTGGACCTACGCTTCCGTGGACGCGACCCGCACCATCGTCGCGACCGGCGATACCCGCACCATCGACGCGGAACACGACGCCAAATAGGCGCGCTGAAGGAGGTCGGTCCAGCTGGCCTCCCAACTAACAAAACGCCAATCTGAACAAGCACATATTCCCTGGGAGGGAACAATGATCATTCTCGATCGCCGCCAGTTTGCCTTTCTCACCGCTGCCGCCATCTCGACGCTGACCATCGGCATGCCGCCGCTTCTCGCCGATGAGGTGAAAGGGCTCGAGCTGCTCGCGCCCAGCGCCCCGGGCAGCGGCTACGACCAGCTCGCGCGCAGCATTCAGGCCGTGCTTCAGGAGAAGAAACTTGCTTCCGGCGTTCAGGTCCAGAACGTTGCCGGCGGCGGCGGCACGGTCGGCCTGTCGCAGTTCATCACCAGCCGCAAGCGCGCGCCGAGCATTCTGGTGTTCGGCTTCGCGCTGGTCGGCGGCATCATCACCACCAAGTCGGCGGTGAATCTCGATCAGGTCGTGCCGCTTGCGCGCCTGATGGGCGAAGCCAATGTCATCGTTGTTCCCGAAAGTTCGGACATCGAGACGCTCGCGGATCTCATCGCCAAGCTGAAGGCCAATCCGCAGGCGGTGTCGTGGGCGGGCGGTTCCATCGGCGGCATCGACCATGTGATGGTGGGCCTGATCGCCAAGGCCGTGGGTGTCGACCCGACGAAGGTCAACTACGTCGTCCATGCCGGCGGTGGCGAAGTGCTCGCCTCCACGCTCGGCGGCCATGCCACCGTGGGCATCAGCGGTTTCGAGGAATTCCGCAGCCAGATCGAGGCAGGCAAACTCCGCGCATTGGCGATCTCGTCAGGCGAGCGCACGCCGGGCATCAATGTCCCTACGCTGAAGGAAGGCGGGGTCGATCTCGCCATCATGAACTGGCGCGGCCTCGCGGTTCATGCGTCCACCTCGGAGGAGGAGAAGAAGTCGCTCGCCGAGATGATCGCTGCGATGGTCAAGACCGAGGAATGGAAGGCGGTACTGCAGAAGCGCGGCTGGGTCGACACCTACCTTCCGCCCGCCGAGTTCGCGAGCTTCCTGAAGCAGGAACAGGTCCGCGTGGCGACGGCGCTCAAAGACGTTGGCCTCACCCATTAGTCCGGTCAGGGAGTACTGGGATGACGACGGATAAGAGCCTGCGCCTTGGTGAAGTCGCCTTCGGCCTGGCGGTACTGGCGCTCGGCGTCTTCATCGCCTTTGAAACCTGGACGATGCCTGTGGTGGGGGCCGCGACGACGGTTGGCCCCCGCCTGTTCCCCGGCCTGATCGCCACGGGACTGATCTTTGTCGGCCTTTGGCTGCAGCTTGAGGCCGTCACCACCGGGCCGGTCGACGCCGAAGGCATCGAGATCGACTGGCCCGCCTTCTCGCTGGTAGCGAGCGGCCTGCTGCTGCAGATCGTGCTGCTGGAAACGCTCGGCTGGATCGTTGCGGGCACACTGCTGTTCGTCATGACGGCGCGCGCCTTCGGCAGCCGTCGCTATCTCGCGAATATCCTGATCGGAGTGGCGCTGACGACGCTCACCCTTCTGGTGTTCGACCTGGGTCTGGATCTTGAGCTTCCCGTCGGTTCGCTTTTCGAGCCGCTGTTCGACGGCCTTCAGAAGTAGATCATCATGGATACGCTCAGCGCCCTGTTCCACGGCTTCTCCGTGGCGCTCACGTCTTACAATCTGATGTGGTCGGGGATCGGGGTGACGCTCGGAACTGCGATCGGCGTCCTGCCCGGCATCGGTCCGGCGCTTACCGTCGCCCTGTTGCTGCCCGTCACCTACAATCTCGATCCCACCAGCGCCTTCATCATGTTCGCCGGCATCTTCTATGGCGCCATGTATGGCGGATCGACCACCTCGATCCTGCTGAACACTCCCGGCGAAAGCGCCTCCATCGTCACCGCGCTCGACGGGCACGCGATGGCTCGCAAGGGACGCGGCGCGCAGGCGCTAGCGACCGCGGCGATCGGCTCCTTCGTCGCCGGCACCATCGCGACGGTTGCGCTGACTTTCGTCGCACCGCTGATGGTGCGCATCGCACTCTCTTTCGGACCAGCGGAATACTTCGCCCTCATGGTGCTGGCATTGACGACCGTCACCGCCGTGCTGGGCGACTCCCTGCCGCGTGGGCTCGCCAGCCTGTTCTTCGGCCTCGCGCTCGGCCTCGTAGGCATCGACCTGCAAACCGGGCAGGCGCGCTTCGCGCTCGGCGTACCCGAACTGCTCGACGGCATTGACGTGGTCGTGGTGGCGGTCGGCCTCTTCGCCGTCGGCGAGACGCTCTACAATGCCGCGCGGCATCGTTACGAGCCTGAGGAGATGTACGATCTCAAGGGTTCCAAATGGATGAGCAAGGAGGACTGGGCACGCTCATGGAAGCCATGGCTGCGCGGCACGCTGATCGGCTTTCCCATCGGGGCGCTACCTGCGGGCGGCAGCGAAATCCCGACCTTCCTGTCCTATCTGACAGAAAAGCGGCTCTCCAAGCACCCCGAGGAGTTCGGCCATGGCGCGATCGAGGCCGTCGCCGGACCCGAGGCGGCCAATAATGCGTCGGCCGCCGGCGTGCTGGCGCCGCTGCTGTCGCTCGGCCTGCCGACCTCGGCCACCGCAGCCATCATGCTCGCCGCGTTCCAGCAATATGGCCTTCAGCCCGGCCCCCTGCTGTTCGAAAACAATTCGAGCCTCGTCTGGGGCCTGATCGCCAGCCTCTATATCGGCAACGTTCTGCTGCTGGTGCTGAACCTGCCCATGGCCGGCGTATGGGTGAAGCTGCTCGCGATCCCGCGCCCCTGGCTCTATGCCGGCATCCTGATCTTCGCGACCATGGGTGCCTACACGCTCAATAACAATCTGGTCGACCTCGTGATCCTCTGGGTCATCGGGCTGATCGGCTTCGGCATGCGCGTGCTCGACATCCCCGTCGCGCCCTGCATTGTCGGCCTGATCCTCGGCCCGATGGCGGAGCAGCAGTTCCGCCGTGCGCTGGCGATCAGCCAGGGCGACCTCTCGGTCTTCGTCACCCACCCGATCTCGCTTGGGCTGCTGCTGACCGGCCTTCTCCTCGTCGTCGTGCCGGTGCTGCTGCGTCGGCGACGGGCGAAACAGATCACGGCTTGAGACCTGCCATGCCCAATTCCCACACCATCAAGGTCGCCGAGCTGCTCGACTTCTCGACGGCGATCTACATGGCGGCCGGCCTGAACCGGGCAGACGCCGAACTCTGCGCGGATACACTGGTGCAGGCCGATCTCTGGGGGCACCAGTCCCACGGCGTGATGCGGCTGCCCTGGTATGTGGCGCGGCTGAAATCGGGCGTGGTGAAGGTCGATGCCCGGCCGGAGCTTGTTGTCGATGCCGGCGCGGTCGCCGTCGTCGATGGTCGGGACGCCATGGGTCAGGTCGTCACGGCTTTCGGCATGAAAGACGCGATCCGGCGCGCCAAACTTCACGGTGTCGGTGCCGTTGCCCTGCGCAATTCCAATCATTTCGGCACGGCGATGTACTTCACGCTGGAGGCGGCACGAGCCGGCTGTGTTGGCTTCCTGTCGACCAATGCCAGTCCGGCCATGGCGCCCTGGGGCGGGCGAGTGAAGACGGTAGGCACCAATCCATGGTCCTGGGCCGCCCCTGCCGGCCAGCACGCCCCGATGGTGCTCGACATCGCCAATACGGGGGTTGCGCGCGGCAAGATCTACCTCGCCCGACAGAAGAAGCTGGCGATCCCGCAAGGGTGGGCCATCAACGCGGCGGGCGAGCCGACGACCGATCCCGAGGAGGCGCTCGGCGGCGTGACCCTGCCGATGGCCGAACATAAGGGCTATGCGATCGCCGTGATGATGGACATGCTCTCTGGCGTGCTCAGCGGCAGTGCGTTCGGCATCGGCGTCACCGGCCCGTATCAGGCGAAAAAGCGCGGCGGCACCGGCCATTTCATCATCGCACTCAACATCGCGGCGTTCCAGTCGCTGGATGCCTTCGGCAAGCGCATGGAACAGTTGATCGCCGAACTGAAAGCCGTGCCGCTGGCAAAGGGATATGACGAGATCGTCTATCCGGGCGAACTTGAAGCCCGCAATGACCTGTGCGACCGCCGCGATGGCCTGCGCCTGCCGGACGACACAATGCGCGACCTTACAAAGCTCGCCGATGCGTTCGGCTGCGCATCGCAACTCCCGACGAAAAATGTCAGCTCTTAGATTGCGACGGTAGAGCGCCGAACGTTGATCTGATCCCCGAAAACTGGACCGTTTGAAGCTGGAGTTTTCCGCGTCAAAATCCCTGGGCTGGGAGGAGCGGAAGACAATGAAGGCATCGAAGTTCTCGGACGCGCAGAAGGCGTTCATCCTGAAGCAGGGAGCAGACGGCGTGCCGGTGGCGGATATCTGCCGGCGGGCTGGGATCAGCCAGGCGACCTACTTCAACTGGAAGAAGAAGTATGAGGGGCTCGCCCCCCTTGAGATGCGGCGGTTGAAGCAGCTCGAGGACGAGAACACGAAGCTGAGGAAGCTCGTTGCCGACCTGTCGCTCGACCGGGAGATACTGCAGGACGTCATTCGCCGAAAAATCTGAGGCCTGGTCGCAAGCGCGAGCTCGTCGGCATGATGTGTGGTGAGTGGCAGGTGTCGATCCGCCGGGCCAGTGCGGCTCTGGAGTTCGACAGGTCCACCTACCACTACCAGTCCTGCCGACCCGACCAGGCCCTTTTGGCGGCCCGCATCAAGACGATCCGCGAAACCCGAGTGCGCTATGGCTATCGGCGCGTGCAAGTGCTGCTGCGCCGGGAGGGCTGGGTGATCAAGCAGAAGCGAACCCGTAGGATCTACAATGAGTTAGGTCTGCAGCTGCGCAACAAGACGCCGAAGCTTCGGGTCAAGGCGAAGCTGCGGGAAGACCGGGCACCCGCCACCCGGCCGAATGATGTCTGGGCGATGGACTTTGTCCACGATCAGCTTGCCACCGGCCGCAAGATCCGCGTGTTGACCGTGATCGACACCTTCTCGCGTTTCTCGCCGGTGGTCGATCCGCGCTTCAGCTATAGGGCCGAGCATGTGGTGGCGACCTTGGAAAGGGTCTGCGCGAAGGTCGGCTACCCGCGGACCATCCGGGTCGACCAGGACAGCGAGTTCATCTCCCGCGACCTCGATCTGTGGGCCTACACGAAGGGGGTGACGCTGGACTTCTCCCGTCCCGGAAAGCCCACCGACAACGCCTTCATCGAGGCGTTCAACGGCGCTTCCGGAGCGAATGTCTGAACGCCCACTGGTTCCTGGCGCTTGCGGACGCGGCCGGAGGTCATTTGGTTTAAGTCTGGCCTCCATTCGCTTCTCCTTGAGCGTGGCGTAGTAGCGCTCCTCCGCATACAGCCTTGTCGAGGAATAGGGACGCCGATCCTCCCTACGCTCCGCTTCGCTGGCGAGGATCTTTAAGATTACAAATCGAGCGCTTTGACCTAACCTGCTGCCAATCTTGGTCGCCCTCATGGACGAACGCAGCGTTGGGATCGAAATTAACCCGACGCCGCGACCGTGAGCTTCGCCGCTACATCGCTAATCAACGACCTTAGCCAGCGGTGGGCCGGATCATGGCGGTAGCGCACATGCCAGGCCATCTCAACCGGAAAGGTTCCGAGGTCGATCGGGGCCGGCAACACCTTCAGCCGAGGATCAAGGGCGAGCCTGTGGCAGATCAGCTTGGGCAGCGTTCCGATATGGTCCGTCACGGCGACCATCTCGGCGACCGCGAAGAAATTGGTGACCGAGATTGCGACCTCGCGCGTGACCTGTTGTTGCGCCAGAACCTGAAATAGCCCGGCGCGCATGCGGCCGGGTGAAACGACATTGATGTGCTTGAGCCGCTCGAACTGATCGCGAGTGATGGTCTCGCCGATGTCGGGGTGATCCGCCCGAACCACGCAGGCGAGGCCCTCGTCCATCAGGTGCTGCACAACCAGATTGTCCGGCGGATCGACGATGCGCCCGAGCGCCAGTGCCGTGGTACCCGAGACGACGCCGGTATCCACCAGATCGTTGCCGTAGGGAGTAAGGCTGAGCTGGATGCCGGGCGCGGCTTGCTGGAGCCTTGACGCTATGGCGGGGACCAGCACGAACTCCACATAACCGTTCGGCGCGATCGTCAACAGACGCTCGGCCTTGGCCGGATCGAAGTCCTGCTGGCCAATGACCGCATCATCGAGCCGCGACAAGGCGTCCGCGATGAACGGGGCAAGCTCCAGGGCGATCGGCGTCGGTTGTATACCGTAGCGCTCACGGACGAACAGCTGGTCCTGCAGCAGGGTGCGCAGCCGCCCGAGTGCATTGGAGAGCGCCGGCTGCGTCATGCCGACCCGCTCTGCCGCACGCGTGACGCTACGCTCCTCCATAAGGGCGATGAAGATTGGCAGAAGGTTCAGATCGTAGCGCATCAGATATACTGCCGAAGATATATCTGAAATCAAGGAAATAAAGTTCTGGAATATATCTCCAGGGGCCATGTTGTTCTCGTCCTCAGCGGACATAGCAGACAACGGAGGCTCAAATGACCAAGGGTACGGTGCTCGTGATCGGCTCCAACGCGACGCGGATCGAGCTGCAGGGCGGCGGCTCCGCCGCGATCGGCCAATATCTCAATGAAACCGTGGTGCCCGCGATGGCCCTGATCGACGCCGGCTACGAGGTCGTGCTCGCCACGCCGAACGGAAGCAAGCCGCATATCGACGAAGCGTCGGACTCCGCGCAGCATTTCGGCGGGGACGAGGACGCCTATGCGCGCGCCAGGAGCTTCTATGCCGACCATCCCTCGATGAACGAGGTGCGCACGCTGCGCTCCGTGATCGATGATGGGCTCGATGGTTATGCCGGCCTGTTCGTGCCCGGCGGCCACGCTCCGGTCGTCGACCTGATGCAGGATGACGCGCTGGAAATCATCCTTCGCCACTTCCATGAGGCAGCGAAGCCGACCGCGTTGCTCTGCCATGGCCCGGTCGCTATCGTCGCGGCGCTGCCCGCCGCCCGCGAATTCCGTGCGGCACTCGTCGCCGGCGACGAGGCGAAGGCCGTGGACCTGGCAAAGGGGTGGGCATACGCCGGCTACCGGATGACGGTTTTTTCGGCCAGCGAAGAGACAGCGGCGGAGAACAACCTTCTCGGCGGCAAGCTGTACTTCGACATGCCCAAGGCCCTGCGGCTCGCCGGTGGGCAGGTGACGACCAACCCGGTCGATTTCGCACCCAATGTGGTGGTCGATCGCGAACTGATCACCGGTCAGAACCCAGGCTCGGATCACCTGCTCGCGACGAGCCTGGTCGAGGCGCTTGATCTCGACCGCGAAGCCGCCTGAGCACGGGCATGGCCGCCGGCGACGCTCCGTCGGCGGCCCACCGGGACCGCTCTCTGACAAGGAACATTACCATGTCCAATCGCGTGAAGGTCATAGCCATTCTGGTCGCGAGGCCGAACAAGAGCGAAGAACTCCGAAGCCTGATCGACGGCATGGTCGCCTTGAGCCGCAAGGAGCCGGGCAATCTGCGCTACGACCTCTGGCGGGACCCGACCGATCCCGATCGGTTCGTTCTCGATGAGCTCTATGCCGATACCGACGCAGTCGCCGCGCATCGCGCGACGCCGCATTTTCAGAACTACGCTCCGCCTATCCAGTGAGCAGATTCTCGCACTCTACGAGAATGGCACGGAGCCGCAGCTTCGGTGGGCACCAAATCGACCTCACCCAGGACTGTGAATCTGCAATGACGTCAGTGCGCCAGAAGCCGACCCTCCAGGTGAGTTTCTGAACGCCGATATGGGGCCGGAAGCGGACTGGCCTGTTCGCTGTCGCTGTGCAGATAGCCGCCGTTCTGCAGCCGACCCCATTGCGGACGTTGGCCAGCTCTCCTCTCGGGTATGTGGGCGTTGCCCGCTGGCCCGCGCGGCTCGGTTCGAACGCACGTGCGCCGACGCCGTAGGCGTCGGCGCCAGGCTTCACAGTGCGATGCCGGCCGCGTCGAGCGCGCCGTCGATGCGGGCATCGACCTCCTGTTTCGTGGCGGCCCAACTCGGCGCGGTCTTCAGCAGTCGCTGTTGCCAGGCCACCAGGTTGGGGAATTCATTGAGCGGGATTTTGGTCCGCTCGTTCTGGGAGAAGGGGCCCGCAATGTCGAAGTCGGCCAGCGTCAGCCGATCGCCGACGATGAACTGTCGGTCCGCGAGATGGGCGTCCAGCACGGCGGCCGCGGCCCGGATCTTGGCGAACGCCAGCTGAACGATGGCCTCGTCCTGGGGCAGGCCCATGAAGCGCTTGCCGAGCACTTCATCGAAGGTGAGCGTCGCGAAAATTCGCCACTGCTCGCCCGACCAGAACATCCACTGAAGGATTTCATACCGCTCGCGCGTCGTGGCGCCGGCTAGGTCGCTTCCCGCCCTTTCAGCGAGATAGAGGTTGATCGCCGAAGACTCGTAGAGAACGAAGTCGCCGTCCACCATCACGGGCGACAGCCCGTGCGGGTTCAGCTCCAGGAACTCTGGCGTGTGGCTCTCGCCCTTGAAGAGGTCGATGTTCACGCGTTCGATCGCTACGCCCATGGCGGCGGCCGCTGACGTGACGCGACGCAGGCTTCCCGAACCGGGGTCACCGTAGACCTTGATCGACATCTGATTTCACTCGTTGTTTTGGGTGGTTGAATTTCAGGCTTGGGTGCGGGCGCGCAGGCCATTGAGCACCGGCAGTAGTTCGGCCGGATCGGGTCGCTGCGTGTAGTCGGGATTGACCTCGGCATAGGCGATCATGCCGTCCATCCCGATCACGTAGCGCGCGGGCATCGGCAGCACCCAGGCCGGGTCATCATTGATCTTCGGCAGGTCGTTGCCGAACTGCCGATAGACCTCGATCAGGTCGTTCGGCAACGCGAAACGCAGGCCGAATTCGGCGGCGACGGCGGCGCCGGGATCGCTCAGGATCGGGAAACCGAGTTTGGTGTCACGCTGTGACTTTCGGCTGTTCGCCAGGGTCTGGGGCGACAGGGCCGCGAGGCTGGCGCCGCGAACTTCGACCTCGGCGCGGACCTCTTCCAGAGCCTGCAGATCGTAGTTGCAGTAGGGGCACCAGACGCCGCGATAGAAGGTCGCGACAAGCGCTCCGCGCGCCAGCAAGGCGCGCGAGCTGACGCTGTCGCCGTTCGCATCCTGGAGCATGAATTCCGGCGCCCGATCGCCGGCCCTTAAGGCGTTCTCGGCCTGTCCGCTGTCGATCAGCGCCTGGGTCGCGCGCTGCATCGTCTGCAGTTGGGCGCGGGTGGGCACGAGCGGAAAACGTCCGTTCTCGAAGTCGTCGCGCATAGCGTCGAGCTTGTCTTGGAGTGTCATGGTCATTCTCGGATCGCGGCGGAAACGCCGTGAGACAGGAATTAGGACCTCCACCAAAGGACGTGTATCCATCCAATTCGAACAGCTTATATCCGGATTCCGAATGAGTGATCGTTGGCAGGAAATGACCGTCTTCGTGCGCGTGGCCGAGGGAGGCAGCCTTTCGCGAGCGGCGCGCGAGCTGAACTTGTCGCAGCCCTCGGTATCACGGATCGTCGGTGGGCTGGAGGCGCGGCTGGGCACGACGCTGCTGCTGCGCACGACCCGCAGCATATCCCTGACTGAAGCCGGCGCCCTGTACCTGGAGCGTGCGAGATATCTGTTGGCGGAGATGGAAGAGGCTGAGCAGGCGACCCGAGGGGTCGACTCGCTGCACGGCGTCGTCCGCCTCGCCATGCCGGTGCTCTATGGCGCGCGAGCGGTCATCCCGGCGCTGGCGCCGTTCCTGTCTCGGCATCCGGACCTTCGGGTCGAAATCATCATGACCGACGCGCGACAAAACCTCGTAGTGGACGGGGTCGACGTCTCCATACGCCTGGGCGTCGGGCCGCTCGACGACTCCACCTTCGGCGCGCGCAAGCTGGCCCAGGTCGAGCGGCTGGTGGTCGCGGCGCCGGCCTATCTCTCTTCACGCGGCGAGCCGGCCACTCCCGCTGAACTCGCCGGGCACGATTGCATCATCCAGCAGGGCGTTTTTTTCGGTCGCGAAAGCTGGCGCTTTGCGCACGGTCACACCGTCACGTCCGTCGATCTGTCGGCGAAGCTCTGGATCAACTCGGCGCCCGGCGTCCTGGCGGCGGCGGTCGCTGGCCTAGGCGTCGCGCTGGCGACCCGCGTCATGGCTGGAGAAGAACTGCGCAGCGGCCAGCTTGTACAACTGCTGGGCCACTATCGGCTCGAGCCCGCCGAAGTCTACGCTGTCTTTCCAGCGGGACCGAAGCCGTCAGCGAAAGTCCGGGCCATCGTGGATCACCTCGGTGCGGCGCTCGAAAGATCCGGCCAAGCATTCTCGCCCGCTCCGCCGCGCCAAGCGTGATGTCCCGTTTCCACCCCCAGCCGGTCATCGCCGCGGGAGATACCCAAGACCAGCGCAACGGCGCAATCGGGGCCGTATGCGGAATGGCGGCCTTTGGCGTCAGACCAGTCAAAGCGGCGGTCGTGATTAACCGACGCGGCGTCCTGAAGTGACCACCTGCAGAGGTTCGAGAGGTCCGCTTCCGGCGCAGCCCGCGTGAGCGATTAACCAGTTTTGGAGTCCTCGACGGCGGAATGCTGGATTCACATTGATACAGGCGGTGCCATCGCGCCGCGTCAACGCGGTCACGAGCGAGGAGGGACTGGAGCAGGACTTCAACTCGCTGGACGCGCAATACGGTGCCTGCTCGGCCTATGTGGCGAGCCAGGCCAGCGAAGGCTGGGTACTGCTGAAGGACCGCTACGATGATGGCGGCTTGTCCGGCGGCACGCTGGAGCGTCCCGCGCTCCAGCGCCTGCTGACGGATATCGCAGCGAGCAAGGTCGACATCGTCGTCGTCTACAAGGTCGACCGTTTGACCCGTTCGCTGCTCGACTTCGCCAGGCTGGTCGAAGCGCTCGACAAGACCGGCACCTCCTTCGTCTCCATCACCCAGTCCTTCAACACCACTACCAGCATGGGGCGGCTGACGCTGAACATGCTGTTGTCCTTTGCGCAGTTCGAGCGCGAGGTCACCGCCGAGCGCATTCGCGACAAGCTGGCGGCGTCCAAGGCGCGCGGCATGTGGATGGGAGGCACCCCGCCGCTGGGCTATGAACCGAATGGCCGCAGCCTCGCCATCGTCGAGGAGCATGCCGATCTCGTGAGGTCGATTTTCCAGCTCTATCTCGACCTCGGCACCGTCCGCGCTGTCTGCGACGAGCTGGATCGCCGCGGCATCGCGAAGCCCCTCCGGCTCTCGAAGGCTGGCAAGGAACATGGGGGACGGCCCTTCGGCCGCGGCGAGCTCTATGCCCTGCTCTCCAACCCGATCTATATCGGCCGTATCCAGCACAAGGGCGTGCTCCATCAAGGCCTGCATCCGGCAATCATCGATCCGCCGGTCTGGGACGCCGTCCAGCAACAGCTCAAGGACCAGCGCACCGGCGAGCGCCACATCCGGTCGGCCGCGCATCGCAGCCTGCTAGTCGGCAAGCTGGTCGATGGGGATGGACAGCCGCTTGTTGCCTCCCACGCCAGCAAGGGCGCCCGGCGCTACCGCTATTATGTCAGCCGCGATCTGCAGCTGGGCGGCAAGGATGCCAAAGCCAACGGACTGCGTATTCCGGCAGCGGAGATCGAGCAGTTAGTCTGCGCCCGCCTGGCCGAGCGGCTCGATGATCCGGTCGCGCTGATCGAGCAGATCAATCCGGGCCTTTCGCTTCCCGACAGCATCAGCAACATCATCGCCATCTGCCGCGACACGGTGGCCGTCCTGCGCGGTGCTGATCACCCCGCCATCGCACAGCTGATCGCCAGTGTGGTCGAACGCATCGAAGTCCGACCCGATGGCATCACCATCAAGCTCGACCGCAACAACATAGCTGCTTCACTGAACATCAATGCCTCGGCTGAAGATGCTCAGCCGATCGAGATCGCCATAGCGGTCAAGCTCAAGCGCGCCAGCTTCGCGCTTCGTCTCGTTCTGCCGAACGGCAACGCTGCTCTCCCTCAGACCGACGATCGTCTGCTCAAGGTCATCGCCACGGCTCGCGAATGGTGGAAGCAGCTCATGGCCGATCCCAAGCTGCGCATCGCCGACCTCGCCGCCGCCAATGCCGTGACCGAATCCTGGGTCACCCGCGTGCTGCGTCTCGCCTTCCTTGATCCTGCGATCGTCCAGCAGATCATCTCCGGCACCGCGCCTGTCGCTCTCACCTTCGACAGCCTGCGCGCTCCCGATGCCGTTCCCGCACTCTGGTCCGCCCAGCGCGCGCTGCACCAGATCAGCATCACCCGCTAAGTCGCGCGGCGGGAAATTCCGTACTGGAAAATTCGGCCGAGAGAGAAAGCGCTATTTCCGCGCCCTGAGAGCGCCAATTCCGTACCACAGAGAGAAATGCAACGCCGGGAAACCCGCAGACACGCGGGATTTGCGGGCTCAAGCCAAGGCGGGGCGGATTGCGGCAGACTGAATGGCGGAGGGAGCGGGATTCGAACCCTACAAAAAATTCTTTAGAATCAACGATGTTAGGCCCAAATGTGCCGCATAATGTTGGACGCTATGTTGGACATGGAGGGCTGCAGAAATATTTTACCCCGCCGCCGGTTAGGGCGACGGGGCTGCATCACCTGCTGGGGACCCCGTCCAACTGGCGATGATCGCCGCCCGCGGAGGAGAACAATACGCGGCGGCAATGGGGTTGGGTGCTCACGCGGTGGCGGCCAGCCGCTCCACGTCCTGGTAGATCCGCGTCCAAACGTGCACCGGCCAATCGGCTTCGGCGATGTCCACGGCGCTGGCGTCTTCGATGTCGTGAAGCTCGAGCAACGCGATTTTGATCTTGATCGCCAACTCCGGCAGCGAAGCCGCAGGGCGATCGATGAGACGCCCGAGCACTGCGTTCATGCGCTCCTCGGCGGCGCTGTCGTCCCGGCCGGCAGCCGTCGCGCCGGTGGCGTCGGAGATTGCCTCCACAATGCTCCACTGCCGCAACCCGGTGGGATGCCGGTGGTGCTTGCGAGCACCTTAATGACGGCCTCGGCGGCATTAAGGGCCACAGTGTGCATCGGTTCCCAGCGCGCCTTTAGGGGCAGCCATTCGGCGCGGCGACGCCAGTAGTCGGCCGCGAGGGCGGGAACGGTTCTGTCGTCCTCCTCGGCGGTGAGCTCCATCGGCGGCTGGTCGACCGGCTGGTCGTAGCTCGGCTGATGCGGCGTGCGGATGGTGCCGGTCTGGCCGGCGCGCAGGTCGTGCATGTCGCACGCGGCCTCGATGGCGCGGTCGATGTCGGTGCGGGTCTGAAGGTTCATGATCAGCCCTCCACCCAGTCGGCGCGAACCGCTTCCAGCGACAGGAACTGCTCGAACATCTTGCTGGCGTTCGCGAGGATGCGCTGGGCGGAATTCTCGTCCGCCGGGAGCATGCCGCAAATCTTGGCAGCGATCTGGCGCTCGCAAATGATGCGGACCTCGGTCTCGGTGGCGCGATCGACAAGGCGGGGGGTGGGAGTGTGGATGGTCATGGTGTTGGTCTCTTCGGTATCGGCTGTTCAAGGCCGCGCCTGGTGACAGACCAGGCAGCCGGGAGTTGAACACCTGCCGAAGAGACAGGCCGTTGCGCTTTTAAGGTATTACCCTCTGGACATGGCGCACCGCTCCCGGCCATACTGATGGCCAGGTTCGGTCGCCCGCCAAGGCGCCGCATGCGTCCAGCCTCCGCCAAGAGGCTTCGCGCTTCAGCTACTCACCGTCGCCAAACGGGAGTGGCCATATCTTCGGTCCGGGTGTTCAAGCCCACGGACCACGTTGCTACCGATTCTTGATTTGCGCAAGCGCCGCCCTACGTCGGGCGGCTGTTTTGCGTTGTGCGCTGCGAAGCAACGGGAGCGCCTGTGCACAAGCCGCATTTTTGCGAACCTACGACCACTCCCTTCTGTTGCTCGGAAGCGGAACGTCGTTAACTTCAAGAGCCTCTCGATTAAGGAGGCTATTGTGGCGCTCAAATTGGTTCGCCGTGCGGGCACCCCGAACTGGTACGTTCGCGGCACTCTCCTGGGCACCACGATTATCCGCTCGACCAAAGAGACGGAGCTGCAGCACGCAAAGAAGCGGCTTCGGGAAATCGAGGCCGACATCCGCAGCCTCCGGGACCGAACCTTCAAGGAGATCGCTGACGCATACCTCGCAGACGGCGCCTCGGCCCGCTTCATCGAACCAATCGTGAGTAAGCTCGGCCGCGTTCGGGCGCGAACGCTCCGCCAAGACGTTGTCGACGAGGCCGCTAAGAAGATCTATCCCAAGGTCACAAGCGAAACGTTGAACCGGCAGTTCTACACGCCCTTCATCGCAATTTGGAATTTCGCGGCGCGTAAGGAGTGGGTGCATTCCCGAACCTGGGCTCGTCCACGGAAGCCCAGGCAAGGCACGCTAGTTCGGCGGGTTGTCAGCCGCGCTGGCACCGTGCCCACGTCCTACGACCGCGCTGTAGAGTTCGTCGCGGCCATGTCGCCTGGACCGGCGATGCTCATGACGGCGCTGTTCTACACCGGCATGCGGCCGATCGAGATGCTCGGGTTAGATGCCGCGAGCGTCAACGTCGAGGAGCGATGGATAACCCTACTCAGTACCAAGACGGGAGAGCCGCGGGGCGTGCCGATGCATGAGTTCCTCGTACCCCTGTTCCAGGCGCTCGCCGGTCGAGCCGGTGCCGTATTCCGTAGTCCCAAAGGGCAGCCGTACACGCCGAAGGATGAGGGCGGGGGTCAGCTGAAATCGTCCGTTGGTGGCGCCCGTCGCCGCTCCGGCATCAATGGCATCAGCCCCTACACGGGCCGACATACCGTCTCGACCCAGCTAGTGGTGAACGGCGTGCACCCGCACATCAAGGATCAGATCCTCGGCCACGCGGTGGATGACATGAGCCGGCACTACACCCATGTGCCGCAGCAGCCGCTCATCGACGCGATCAACACCCTGCCGGTGCCGCAGGCGTGGCGAGACCTGCCGTGGTGGGAAGACCCGCTGAAGTGGCAGCGCAGAATGGTGGAGGGTACGGGCAGGCGGACGGACTTAGGGTATTAGGCGCCCTGCTAGTCGCTTGACCATCCCGCTCCATCGCTCTTATCCCCACGGAATGGCACTAGGCATCGCTATCGGCATCGGGTTTGGAGCCGTGCTCGGCGTCGCGTTCGATAACTCGGCCGCGTGCATTGGCGCGGGCGCGGCGATCGGCGCTGCTGTGGGGTACGCGGCGCAAAAGCGGCGGTGAGGGGAAATAACGGCTTGCAAAGCCATAGAGCAGATCGGCCACCCCTTACCGTTACTACTTCTTCATTCTACGGCAACCTTACGGCATGCTCGGCATCTGTAGTTTCCGGCCGCTTGCCGCAAGGCGGGCCGCGGACAGTCATGTCTGTGGAGATGGAGCGTATCGTGGGGAGACGGTGCGCTCCATCTTGCCGTAGCGCCAGGGGCTGGCGTGGCGGCTCCTGGCGCTCTAGCGCCAATGAGCGAGTTCTTGTCGACTACCATAGTGCTGTCCGGGTATTCTCAGCGAATCGCTGGGAGCGCCCGATGACTGAAGTAGATGACAGTCACGAATTTGGGTCCGAGGACGTCACAGAGACGAAG
Source organism: Ancylobacter novellus DSM 506 (assembly GCF_000092925.1). Lineage (NCBI taxonomy): Bacteria > Pseudomonadati > Pseudomonadota > Alphaproteobacteria > Hyphomicrobiales > Xanthobacteraceae > Ancylobacter > Ancylobacter novellus. The sequence continues at coordinate 4,597,483 of NC_014217.1, forward strand.
CTACGCCTCCTCGAGGAGTACATCCAGGCTTTTGCAACTGCGCTACGCGGAAAGTTTCCTCGCATCTGGTATATCGACGCCTTCGCAGGGACTGGCTCCCGAACGATAAGGATCGGTGCGACAGATGCCAATATGTTTGGTGAGGCGAAGGAGGAAACCGTCGACCGGAAGCGCGGATCGGCACGCATAGCTCTTGATGTTCAGCCCCATTTTGATCGACTCATCTTTATGGAGCAAAGAAAGAAGCATTACGATGCGCTCATGGAACTAAGGCAGCAGCATCCTCAACGGGATATATTTGTTCTACAGGGAGACGCCAACGATATTATTCAAAGCCAGCTACACCTCGCAGACTGGCGTGGCACCAGGGCAGTCATATTTCTGGATCCCTACGGGATGAATGTCGATTGGAAGACGCTTGAATGCATAGCGGCCACGGGTGCTATCGACGTATGGTATCTCTTCTCCCTTTCAGGGCTATTTCGACAAGCCGCTCGCAACATTTCCGGAATCGATCAGCACAAGAGGGCTGCAATTACCCGGATGCTGGGCACGAGTGAATGGGAGTCAGAGCTATATCAGCGGGAGGAGGTGTTCACCGATCTCTTTGGAACAGAGAGCAAGCACGAACGCCAGAGGATCGCGGATGTTGCCGGTTTGGAGCGATATGTTACCCGGCGGCTGAGAACCATATTTCCAATGGTTCTAGAGCCCTTCGCCCTTCCACCAGTTCGACGACCTCAGATATTTTCGTTGTATTTTGCTCTATCTAACAAAGACCCGAAGGCTATCGGCCTTGCAAAGAAAATAGCCGGTCATATCCTCAATTCTGGCAAGCCATCCCATTCTCGATCGCGATAGACCCGGCCCGTCGCTTTCTTGTTCCTTCCACCCCATTGCTTGAAGAAGAACGCCGCATCAGCGTCGGTGCATTGGTCGAAAATCTCGTCGACCCATTTGGGGTCCATGGGGCGAGCGTTGGGGCCTGACTCGCCACCGACAATCGCCCAATGAATGTCACGTAAGCTTCCGCCCGCCACCGAACCGATTAGCGGCTCGTACGACACGAACCGAACAGCAGCGGGAACCTCACGCAGTTCATCTAAGCGATGAAGAACGCGGTCATCCTCTACGCTTGTCCCAAGCCAGACGTTGGGCAGGACATCGAACCCGTCGGTGCGGAGAATCTCCGCCATCCGGTCGGGTCGCTTGGTCAGGATCTGGTAAGTGTGCCGCGGTGTATCGGCCATCACCGACCACACCTCCTTGACGAAGGCGGCAGGTACATCGGGATGAAAAAGGTCGGACATGGAGTTCACGAAGACCCGCCGCGGCTTGCTCCAATTAAGGGGAGCCTTTAGCGCGCCGTAGTCCAGATTGAGCTTACCGGTCCATTTTGCGCGGCCGCCGCTCTTTCGGGTCAGGCCTTTATATTTTTCGACCCCCATAGCCTCCAACCGGGCCGCCATGCGCATCGCGTAACAGTTGGTGCAACCGGCAGACATGATGCTGCAGCCGGCCACCGGGTTCCACGTGACGTCCGTCCACTCGATTGAAGTTTCAGCCATGGCGGCCTCCATTACCCAGCAACATGCTGAGTCAATGTGGTTAAGAAGTGAGCCTATTTGGAAAAGAACAAAAAGGGAACTATAACCGCCGAGCCCCACGCCATCGAGCCCGGCGGCCGGCCGTCAAAACCAACGACCGATGGCAACATACCCGCAGGCGGCCACGGCGGTGTTCTGCGAGGCGGCGAGGTAGAATGAGAAACCGCTCGCCGTGGTAGCCGGCGTATTGTTGACTGTGGTAGCCGCACCCACTGCATCGCCGCCGCTACCCGTGCCACCCGTCGAAAAGGTGACGACGGCGGGAGCTGCGGCAAATGCCGCCGGGAACGTCGGCGTGATTGCAGCCGAACGAAACCCGCCGATAACAGCAGAGCTGGCAATGTTGACCTGGCGCGTCGTGAACGTAGCCCAGCAAATCATGGTGCCGTCGGCGAACTTGATGAAGTCGCCCAAGCCATTCGAACCCTTCTCAAACAGCGCCCCGGTCGGCGTGCCGCCGCTCTGACTCACCGTGCCGGCTATGGCCTGCATGACGGCGTCGGCGCCGCCTGTGCCGGTGAATCTGGCGAACGAGCCCGCGGCTGCGGTCAGCGTGCCCATGGCCCGGAATGCCGTTGCACCAAGCGTGGTCCGCGCCTCGGCGGCGGTCGTATCATCCATTAGCGTCTGGATGAACGACGTGGGCGCGACATAGGCCAGCCACGACGTGCCGTTCCAGACGTAAAGATCGCCCGTCGCCACGCTGACCACCGACATGCCATGGTCAGCCGCCGTGAACAGCCACGCCGACCCGGTCCACTGCGCTAGGTTGTTGGCGTGGCCGGCCCACGCACCAGTCGGGGAGGTTCCCACGACGTACATGTCATTGGTGACGGGCGAGCCGGGCGGCGTGTTGGCGCCGAGGCTCTGCACTTCGTAGTTCGGACGGGCCGCCTCCAGAATGCCGGCACGCGCCACAAGGGCGCGCACCTGCTCGGCAAGGTAGCCGGAGGTGAAGCGGGAGGGGGCGTCGAAGCGCACCAGATATGCAGCGCCGCTCTGCGTGGTGCCGGACCAAGCCGTCGCAAGCTCGAAGTGCGTCGTATCCGTCACCGAGGCGATCGTTACCCGCTGACCGGCGAGCTCGAGCGTGTCGCCGGCGAGCAGGTCGCTCCACAGCACCGAGGAGCCGGTAACAGTCGTGGCGCCATTGGCCACCGACACGGTGCCGGTGTTGTAGTAGTTTGGCATGGGGAATCCTTGGCGCCGCTGGGGGCGCGGTTCGAAATATGGATGAGGGGGAAGGAGAGCGGCTCTTGCGCGCCGCTTGGGGGCACCTACATGCGGCGCCGGTCGTGCATTTTCGGGAGGCTCAAATGCCCTTTCGGAACTTGGAACTGGAGCCAGCGACGATAGCCAAATTGGATCGATGCCTGGCGAGGGCGCAGGACGTGGCGGTCAGCTATGGAATCGAGGCCAATGGTGCCGGGCTTCGCACCGTGCTGGCCCTCGCGCTCATCGAGGCAGCCAACGCTGGCGAAGAGGACGAAGACCAGTTGGTGGAATTCGCGCTCCGGGCGTTGCCCGCTTATCGGCGTTTAGGACAGGCGTCGCCGCCCTAGACGCGCACGTTCCGCCGCTGTGCATCCTGAACCACGCGAACGGTACGGCTCGCGAACGAGCGCCGGTCTTCCGCCAGGACCCGCTGAAGCTGCGCCACAGCCTCGGCGGAGGCGCCCGCCTCGACGGTGATATGGGGCGCGTAAGTCACCGCCATCGCACCACCCCTCCCGCCGCCCGCCATGGCGTGGTTCGGCACGATGCGGCCCGCCACGTCCGGCACGAACATCTCCGGGCCGCGCTCGCCGACGCGGTAGATCTGGCCCGCATTGACCGGCCCGCCGACGGCTTTGGAGCCGCCGAAGGAGCCCAGGAGCGAGCCGAGCAGCCCACCAGGACCGCTGCCGACGGGGTTGAACAGGCCGTCCAGCGCCATGCCGAGCAGCTTGTCGCCGACCTTGGCCAGCGCGTTCGACAGCGCCTCGGCCGCCGACACGCCGTTCTGCATGTCGCTGATGAACCCGCCCAGCACGTCCTTGCCGAGGTCGTTCAAGTCGGCCAGTTGGCCGACGAGATATTCCTGCTGCTCACGCAGCCGCTCGGCCTCAACCGTGGCTTCGGCATAGGCCGTCGCCAGCGCGTCTATGTTCTGCCGGACCTCCGGCGTGATCTCGATCTTGGCGCGCTCCGCGGCGTTGAGCAGGTCCGCTTCGGCGCGGGCCTTCTCCATCGCGAAGCCGTAGTCGTTCACCAGCGGATTGAGCGTGGCCTGAACCGACGTCTCGTACTGAAGCGCCTGCGTGCGCTCCTGGATCATCCGCGTCATGCGCTCGTAGGCGTCGAGCGTTTCCTTGCTGGTGCCACCAGAGGGCTGGAACGCCGGCTTTGGCTTTACGGTCACCTTTGTGGGCGCGCCGCCGGACATGCCGAAGGCACTGTCCCACTCGGCAGACTGAGCGTTGGTGAGCGATGTGCCCTGGCCAAGGCGGAGGCGCATGCGGGCGACGGAGTCAGCGTCCAGCGCCAAAGCATCACCAATTCGACCGTTGCCAATAAGGCCAGTGTAAACGCTGATTTCCTTTACGATGTCGCGAAGACTGGACAGTCCGTCAATTGCAAGGCCGAGGGCGCCGACGTCAGCAATTGTTGTATATAGCTCAGTCACCGCATTATTCAGGCGGTTCATCTCGGTCACAAGCGTGCTGCGTCGATCGGAGCCGTACAGTTCATTCAGCCTGTCCGCGAGACGCGGCAAAAGATCATCAGCAGCGAGACCGCCTTTCTCGAGCAACTTGCTCAGTTGGGCCGTCGTCAGCCCGAGCGACTCGGCCGCGATACGGAATGCGCCGGGAAGGCGCTCACCCAACTGACCGCGGAGTTCTTCCGCCTGAACCGTGCCCTTCGAGACCATCTGCTGCACGGCCTGCAGCGCGCCCTCGGTGTCGGCCGCACTCTTGCCGAGCGCCGACATGGCCCCAGCGACGGCGGTGAAGATGCTGCGGGTTTCCTCGCCGGCGAGATTGGTGCCCTGGGTTGCCGCCAGCAGCGACGAATATGCCTGACCGGCCGAGAGCAGTTCCAACCCAAGACGATCCGCCGTCTCGCCAATGAACTTCATTTCCCTATCGGCTGCCGCGGAGCCGCCGGTGATGGCCTTAAGGCTGGCCCTAAGGCTGTCGACGCTCTGAACCGTTTTCAGGAAGTCCTGCGCGGCGAAGCCCACCCCAAGACTGGCAAGCAGGCCGCGGCCAGCACCGGAAACCGACGCTGCAAAGACGTCCATCGACCTCTTCGCGCCGGCGAAGCGCTTCTCGATGTTCGTCGCGCTGCGGTTTACGTCGCGGTCGAGCCGGTCGAGCGAGCGCTTTATCTGGCGCGTATCGGCCGACAGCGTGAGTACCAGCGCCTCAAGATCATTTGCCATCCGCCACCTCCGCGGCCTCGGCAACAACCAGCATGGCGACGGGGCAGGCTATCCTGGCGCCAAGCGCGCCAGCCAGCGCTGCGGTGCCGGCCGCAATCAAGGCGCGGCCAACTTCGACGGCATCGTCACCGGCGAGAAGCCGCTCGCGCACGAGCGCAGGCAACGTCGCGTGGAGCGACGTGAGATTGTCGGGCATGAGCCCTCCAGTAAAAATGGGGGAACGCCGGCCGTGCAGGAGCGTTGATGCGCACACATCTGGGAGGAAGCCCATGGCCGACATCAGGAAAATGAACCAAGGCGCGCCGTCGAGCGCGGATGCCCTGGTGGCTAACGAGACCATCGCGGACAGGGCGCGAGCAGCGGCCGATACGGCCAAGGAAACGCTGGGCCAGGCCGGCGAGCGCGCCGTCGAGACCTACACGGCCGGCAACGCTGCCGTGGCGAGCCGAGTCGACGTCATTCCCGCGATGGTAATGTCGGCGCTGGCCGGGGTGCTCGTCGGCTATTGTCTGGGGAGCGACCGGCGCAATTGGTAGCGCCCGGTCATAGAATCCCCCGCAGTCGCATCGCTGCCTCGGCCTTCCGGCGGAGACGTTCAGCGGCGCCGTTGGCGTTGCGCTGCTTCACCATCTCGGCGTTGGTGCTTTCGTAAGCGGGCCAGCCGACCAGACTCATCTCGAGGAGATCGACGTCGAGGATGGTGCGCACCGGAAAGCCAGCACCATCGGTGTCCCAATCTTCCTCGACAACGCGAAAGCCTATTGAGCACCCTTTGATGTCCCGACGCGAGACGGTGCCTATGGCGGTCTGCCCGTCCGGGGTGGACGGGTCCGCCTCGAGCTCGAAACGCAGCCCCTGGGCATCCTCGCGCAACTGCAATGTGCCTGCAGACACCCGCCCCAGAATGCGGCCAGGATCGTGGTGGAGGAGGGCCAGCACGTCCGGCGTCTCGCGTAGGCTACGGCTGAAGCAGCCGGGCCGCAGGAACTCCCGGAAGGCGCCTGCGATGATGGCCGGGCTATTGAAGCGGGCGGCATGGCCGGTGATGAAGTTGCCGCTGGTCTCAGGCGCCGCTTCGGCGCGGCGCTCTAGATCATTTGCCACCGCGCACCTTCCGCTCCGCAGCCTCAAGGCGGGCGATGCGCTTCGCCATCTCGTCGCTCCGCAGCGACAGCGCGATGGCCATCGGGTCCTTGTCCGATCCGCTGAAAGCCTTGCCGCGCACGGTGATCTTGCGGACCTTCTTTGCCGGTTTAGCGTCGGCGCGCTCAGTTGCCATAATAACCCGCCTCCCGCGCGCTCTTCAGGAACACGCCGATGTGGCCACCGTCGACGGGATTGCCGAGCCACCCAAGGCTCATCGGGTTGAGCGTCGACCAGGCGATGTCTTCCGCCTCCAGCTGGCCCCTCAGATCGTCATAGGCCTTCCGTTCCGCCGCGAGCGCCTCGAGCGCGCGGCACAGAGCCGCCACACGCCGGGCGTACTCCGGCCGGACCTCGTCGCACACGACGCGGCTAGCGCTGCTGCGGGCCTCGCGCAGGCGTTGATCGATGACGGTGAGAGCCGCCGTAGCGTCGCGGTCGGTCCGCTTGAGATCGGCGATCCGCTCATGCACGCCGCTCTGCTCGACCGTCGCCTCGCCGAGGAGCGCCGCAACGCCTGCACGAAGGGCTGGCATGGGAGTTTCGGTCAGTTCACGTTCGAGCTTGCGAAGCTCCCGCCGGGAAGCGGTCTGCAGATCCTGCATCTCGGCCCGCTTGGCCGCGAGCGCGGCGTAGGCCGGCACGCTGGTGAGCGGCGGGACGCGGTAGGCGGAGTCGGTGGTGGTTGCTTTCGCCATGGTCACTTCCCAAAAAGGTCGCCAATGGCCGCGGCGAACGCCGAGCCGTTGATAGTGATGGATTTGCGATGATTGCTCGCGCCCCAGTGTCCAGGAAGCGCGTCCGCTTCCCGGAAGCGGTCGAAGGTGCCGTCGGGCCAATGCAACGTGATTTCCGGCCAGTTGCCGACAACGTCGATCTGCGGCGCCGCGCCAGGATCACCAGCGACAACACCGGCCGCGAGCGCGTCGAGGTGGACGCCGGCCGGAGCGTAACGTTCGGCCAGTTCAACCGGCATGCCGCCGACGCTGTGACCGGGCAGCCCGAGGCCGCGATATTGCTCAACCGCTGATGCCACGAGGTGCAGTGGCGCGTCTGTCGCCAGCGCAAGCACCAGCGAAACGAAGCCGCGCAAGCCGACTTCAGGCGGCAAGCCGGGTGCCCCTGACGGCACAATGCCGGCCTCCTGCAGTCTACGCGCCACGGTGCGGGCACGACTGGAGGGGAAGCCCAGTCGACGCTCTATGACGTCGATGGCTTCGTTCAAAGTAGACATCGCAACGAGAAATCCTTGTGAGTTGCGGATGATGAAGCGAAAAAAACCCGGCCGAAGCCGGGCTACAGTTGGGGATACAGGAGCTCGCCAAAGCTCCACGCCTACAAAGGTTACTAGCACGATTTTGGGTGCACCTACGCTGCGGCAGCGTCGTCATATTCGCTGTAGCACTCGACGAGACCTTCGAGGGCGACACGCATAAGCTCCGTGCCCACTGCGGATGCTCGCTTGTCGCTGTGGCCACGAGCAGTCCCAATTTCTTCGGCGCCCGCACCGTCAGCAATGTCGACGAGCACTTTGAACAAGCCGGCCGGCATGCCGCCTCGAATGAATGCCAGCGTCCGCCGAGCGAACGCGGCACGAAGCAGTCGATCCTCGGGACTGGCGGCAGCGCGGTCTTCGTGGCAGCGGCGCATTTGCGCGCCGATAAAAATGTCGGTCGGCTTGCTGGCGTCGCGCGGCCAGGCGGCGCCCGCGTAGCGGCTGGCTAGCTCGCGAGCCACCGTCGGCGGATGCATAGGGGCAGCAGGACCACGCTCGCCGCGGAGGCGGTCCTCTATCTCGAAGATCCGGCAGCCATCCCGTTCCACCACCTGCCGATGGCCGCCGACGGTGCGATACTCCAGCGATCCGGTTAGATGCAGCGCCACCAAGTGCTCCGCCGTAACGCGCTCGCGGACCATGTCGCGCCCATAGCCCCAGCCGGTGTCTTCGTCCGTACCGGCATCGTCACCGAACGCGGCCCAATATTCCCGCCCGGCCACGGCGTCCAGGTCTTGCCGGAAGCGCAGGAGAGCGTGGAGCGCGGTGTTGTTCGCTGATGGCGTGCTGAACAGCCTGCTGGCCGCCAGCCGGTCCCGTGCCGGCCACTCGTGCTGGCCGGGTCGGCGGGTGTTGTCGTTGGCGGCGAGAGCCGCGTCTTGGCGCGCACGTCGTGCGGTAGCGGTCATGGCGAGCTCCAAGTGCCGGCCCGTCTCCGCGGGGGCTTCTGACCTGTAAGTGTTGTTTTCGCGGGAAAACGCCGGTCGATTTCGTGCGGAACCCCTCCGGTGTGCACAGGAATCGTCTCGCGCGCTTGCGCACGCGTGAGTCGAAATACCTGTATTAGCGTTCGCGCTGCTGGAGCCGACCGGTAGGCGGAAATCGGGGCGGCAGGGTTCGGCGTACCCCTAGGGGGTGTCCACGGGTTGCCCACCATCAGATCCCCGACCGGCGGCCCTCCGTACGAAATGTTTTCCGCAAAATCGGAAATTCAGGTTTTTACCGTCGGCGGCTGTTAAGTGGTTGTTTCTGCTCAGACGGACCGAAAAATAAACATGAAAACCTGCGGGATTTAACGCGCGATTGCAGCGACCGGTCGTAGGGAAAACGGCGGGAGAGATTGAGGGTGCCCCCCGCCACGATGACCTATGAGTTCTTTTTCTTGCGGGTGGCAGCAGCATCATGCGATGCGCCCAACAGGCGCCCGATGCGGGACGCGATGAAGTCGCCGAGCCGCTGCCCAGAAACAATATAATCTTCGACGATGAGGATGTTGGAGCGCGACTTATCTACCAACTTCATCGGAACAGATGCAGCTTGGTGTGCGGTTGAGAGCACGACGGAGTGGTAGGCGCGCCCGGCCAAGCCCGCATCAGTTTCGTGTTTTCTAAGTCCATGTGGTCGTCTTGACCGGCCCATTGCTTGTTCGGTCTGGTGGATGATGCGCTCGTCGCGAGTAGCCCACCTCCCGTTGTCGAAGCCTCCCCAACGGCGCTGCCCGAATGTTACGCTTGGAACATCAAACCCAAAAATTAGGTCTTCATGGCACCCATCGATATTATTCAATATAAAGCCACGAAGCTTAGATTTCGTGTCTGGAATGGCGTTGACCTCTATAAGTAGTTCAGGGCTCACGGCCAATCTAATATTATGAGCTTGCATTTCGCTCGCAACGTCTACGCCGTGATCGTACAGCACATTCCAAGCGCAACTATCGATAAAAACATCAATCTGAGCCGCCATAAATCCATAATATGCATTGTGTCGTGCAAAACACCAGATACTGTCGGACCCCGGCCGGTCCTGGTGCGGGGGGCACGGAGTTTGGAGGCCCCCCATGTAACTGCCACACCGCTTCGGTATAATGCTGACGCCAAACTCGTTGGCAGTTCTGGGAGGCTTGGAGTGGAAACGGATGAAGTTGGCCAGTTGCTCGAAGCTCGGCTAGGACGCTGTACCGTCGGCTGGGTGAAACTGGAGCAGACGAAAGCTTCGTCGCTTGGTTCCGGGACTTTAATAAAATATAGATCGGTTCTAGGTGTTATAACTTGCGGTCATGTAGTTGAAGTACTTAAAGAACTCGACGAGTTTGGATTGTGCTTTTTTCCAGTACGGCCCAGCGAATATCAAAGACTTAAGTTCAAGCGAAATGTCGTTGAATTTTTTCAGATTGGCGAAGATTACAAAAGCCACCCATACCATGGGCCAGATCTTGGCTTCGTTAAGATTCCTCTGGAATACGAGGAAGATATTAAACTGCACTCTGTTGTTTTGAACATGGACATCCAATCGGATGAGTACCAGAGAGTTGGTTATCAGACGCCTTCGACCTCAGTTTTGTGCGGTGTCGTGGATGAGCGCACCACTCCTGGCCCTCAAAAATCTAACTATGGCGTCACGACCTTTAACGGATTGATTAACATTGGAAATATTACCGATAGATATTCTATATATGATTATGATTATTTGAAGTTTCAGCCACTGCCAGGGCCAGACGGTAAGTTGCCATCATCGTTCGCCGGAACCAGCGGAGGTGGGTTTTGGAACATTTGCTTCACACAGGCAGGCGATGGCATAAAATTTTCCAAGCGCCTATTTTCCGGTGTCGCATTTGCTGAAATGAAAGACAGTGAATCAGTTACTATATTGACCCATGGCCCCATTAGTATCTATGAGAAACTTCTCCCGATGATAAGAGAGCGGTGGCTTTAATCCGGTGAGTAATTATTGTCGCCGAATTGCCGTTTCCGCTCCCCCCCCCAAGAGTCCTATGACTCCTAAGACTTGGGAGTCTGAGGGGTCTTAGGGGGGTGTATAGAGCGCTATCGGCCCGGCATCTTGTAGGCGCCATAGCCGATCTTCTCAGCCTCTCCAGCCTTGACCATCGCACGCAGAAGATAATTCACGCTGCCGACCAGAGTCCCGGTCTCCTTCGCGATCTCCGCTGGCGTCATGGCGCCCGTAGCTTCCTGCAGCACGCCGAGGATCTGCTTGCGCTGTTCGGATCGCTTTACGTCATCGGCGTCGCCTAGCACCGACCACCGCCCGTCCTGGAGGCGCAGCGCTTTCTCGAATTCCTCGATGTCGCGCCCGCGGCCATAGAGCTTCGGCCCGTCGGTCGTGCGGTTTAGAACCAGGATTGTGTCGGCCGCGCCTGTCAGGCCGTTGGTGCCCGACACCGACTCCAGTGGATCATCGGCTTCGGCCTTCCGAACGTGGTGCACCACGACGACGGCCAGCCGGTGCTCACCGGCCCACTTCTGTAGCGGCGAGATCGCGTCATAGTCGGCGGCATAGCTGTCCTGGTTCGCCCTTTTCGGCGGGCGGACCATGCTGAGGGTGTCGACCACCACGAGCTTCGGCGCGGCAACCGATGTGCGCCATTGATCCAGACGCTGCAGCAGGCCGGCGTTCACCTTCGGCGCCTCGGTGAGGAGTTGCAGGCGGCGGACATCGGGCCGCTGGTGGCGGGGCAGCACGACCTTCAAGCGATCTTGCAGCCTGCGCCGGTTGTCTTCGAGCGCAAGATAGAGCGCGTCGCCGGGTTCACAGTCGACGTCGAGCGTTTGCCCGCCCGAAGCCACGCCAACACACATCCCAAGTGCCATCCACGACTTGCCCAGCTTCGGGCGGCCGGCAAGGATGGTGAGACCTTCAGTGACATATCCGGGCACGACGTACTCCACGGGTGGAAAATCGAGGCCTAGAAGGGTTTCCGCGTCGATGGCGCCGAGCGGGGCATTGTCGTTCGCGGCCCGTGCTGGCGCAGCGGACGCGGGCTCCTCTTCGTCCGGCTCGTCGTCATCATCGGGCTCTGGGTGCGCTGAAAAGAAGTGCTCACTGCCTCCCGGCGAGATCCAGAACTGGCCAAGGCGCCCGCCGAAGTCGGCGCCGAAGAGACACGGCCGGCCGTCATGCCCGGCACGGATCTCACCCCCGAACTGTGCGCGGAGGGTTTCAAGCCGCTCGCGAAGGCGCTCCCTCTTCAGGGCTTCGGCCTCGTCCAGCACTACGTTGCCGGCGATGACATCCTGAATTAGATCCAGCGCGGCGACGTTCGTGCGACCTTCGATCTGCACCACCTCTGGCGTGCCATCGCGCCATAGCGTGACGATGCTGATGTCGTCGCTGGTCTGAATCCAGCGGCCGAACCCATCCGTCAGGGCGGCGAGACGATCGATATCCGAGACCGTGAGATCGGCCCAGGACGATACCTTCGTAAGTGTATCCCGATCGGTGCCATCCCAGTCCGGTTCGCCGTGCTGAAATGGCACGAGGACAGGATCTCCGACCAGCTTCTCGCAAAAGGGCCGGAACTTCATCCACGCGGCACGCAGCTGCTGCTCGTGGTCGATATCTTTAGCTGCGATCATGAGGCGCACGGCTCCCAAGCGCGGCCATAGCGGCCTGCGCGATCTCGAGTGCAAGTTCAGGGTGAAGCGAAGCGGCGTGCCGGCCGCCACAGTTGGGCGGCCACACGCGGAGCTCGCCGGTGCGGGTTCGTTTCAACGTCAGGCCGAACAAACGAAGGCGGCCTGGCAACTCGACGTCAAAGCGCGCCAGTGCGTCCCCACCTGGCAGGGCCGGGTGGATACTGAGTACTTTCAATGGAAGGCCTCCAATGCGGAGGATGGATTGCCCTAAGGGGCGGCTTCGAAGTGACGTCTGCGCGCCGCTTCCGATCTGCGTACTAATATAGCAGTGGGTTCCGACTCCCGTGCTGCTTCACCTCTGCATGTGCCTCGCTATGCACAGCTACCGTTGGCGCCAGCACCACAAACCTGTTCACAGCGCGGCACATCTAGACGATTTCGACGCGCACTTTTCGCGCTGGAACACTACTTACCTAGCACTACCTGGCGCCGCGTGACGGCGCCGACGCCGCCTTCGGGCACCGCTCACCCCAGCGAATAGGGGCCTGCCGTTGAACGACAACCGCAAGTGGACTGACGCTGAAGTCGAACGCGCGCGAGACTTCCTCGCCGAGTGCGTGGTTGAGCTAGGTGATGAATTTGTCCCGTTCTTCTCTATAGTCGAGCGCGAACTCGAGCAGCGCCGCGTGCGCGGAAGTGCGGTCGAGAGGGCTCGCCATATCGCAGCTACACGGAGGCTGGCGGCTTGAAGGCGATCTTCCTTAACCAAGTCGCCTTCTGCTCCAAGCTAGGCCCAGCGCCGTATTTTGGGCGGGAGTACTTGTGCCCCATCAAGGCGGCGATGAGCTTTTCGGGAGCTTCGACCGCCGTCAATCGATCCTCAAAGGTGTGGCGCAGCGAATAGGCCGAGTGCTGCGGCGTCGGTCGCAGCTTGTTATTCTCAAAGAACTTCGAGACGAGCGCCGACAGACTAGCTGCCTTATCGCGGTAGCGCGGAAAGCCCTCTGGCTGCGCCTTCATAGCCATCAGCGCCACGCCGACCAGCGGCACGTCCCGCTCACTTTGCTCGGTCTTCATCCGACGCCCGTCAGGTCGCACCTGGATGTGCGGCACCTTGGCTTTCAGGATGATGCGGTTAGCGGTGAGATTGCACGCTTCTGACAGCCGCAGGCCCGTCTCCGCCATGAGGTACAGCACTCGCCGCGCCTCAGGGTTCAGGGTGCTGAGAGCGCCGTCGGCAAGAATCTTGTCCTGCACGAACTTCGCCTCAAACGCTGCTCGACTGGCCGTTCGTTCTCCGTCGATGCGCAACTGAGCGAAGACGGCTTCGAGACCAAGCCGGTGCCGCTGGTCCAGCGTGCGGAACATTCGATTAAGGTGGCCCACGTCCTTGTTCGCGGTCGCGATCTCGACGCCCTCGGACAATATTCGGTCCTGCCACCACCCTTGGAAATCTAGCGCGTCGTTCCGGGTGATATCGGCAATGGCCTTGTCGCCGATGACCTCGATCAGGTTGGCCAGGGCCCGCTTTTTCGGGTTCCCCCACTTCCGGAGTTGGTCCGGCGATAAGTCCACGAGCGACGCGCGCGAAAGCTTTTCATACTCCTCGAAAAGCCCTGAGAGCCTCATCTCTGGCTTTCCGACCAAACCGAACGCAGCCTTGGCTGTACCTTCGTCGAGGGGCTTGTCCATGAGCGCTGCCGCGCGGGGCATGACGTCCGCGAAACGGGCCAGCTGGGCCGCAGGCACGTATTCGAAACCGAGTGACCTCGCCGTGGCGCGCGCTGCCGCATAGGTCGTTGATGCGTTCTCGGTGTCGCCGGCGGCAAGTCCACGCCAGTACAGCTGGTGGTCCGCGTCGATGCGCGCGATTGCCTTGGCGGCAGCGATGCCTCTCGGGTCATCAGCGATACGGATTCCGGTCGATACCTTCACGACTCCGCGCCGATCGCGATCGGCGACCTCCAGCGGGACACGGCGCGCGTAGACCCAGAACCCGGAACGCCGCGTGAGGTAGCGAACTCGCGCCATTACGTGGGGCGCGCCGCCAAGGGCGATGTCACGCCAGCCGCGGCGCACATGCCGCAAAGCTCAACAACGATGCGCTCGACCTCGCGCAGCCGTTCCACCTCGTCGGACAGCTGACGGAGCAGCATCGCCTCCTCAACGGAGACGCCTTCGAATTTGGCGTTGGTCTGCAGGTCCAACCGATCAGCAACCAACCGTGCGCGTGCTGTGATTTCCTTCGCCATCCCGCCCTCCGACCGTGTCGTGTTGGTCAAATTGTTGGACGCGATGTTGGACACCTCGCACGGCCAGAGTCAAGCGCTGGCAACGATTCCTGTGCGATGACAATAGCTTAGGAGAAGTCGGCTGGCGGAGGGAGCGGGATTCGAACCCGCGATACGGTTTCCCGTATACACACTTTCCAGGCGTGCGCCTTCAACCACTCGGCCACCCCTCCGTCCGCGGGCCTGCGGCCCGGCGGCTTCGGCCGGCAGCGGCCGCGAGGCCGCCCCGTCGAAGAGGCGCGGAATATAGCGAAGCCCGTCACGCTGGCAAGCCGTCGCGGAAGGCGATGACGTGTTTCGTCTCCTCCGCCGCGATCCTCCACAGGCGCGTCCGGCTTTGCTCGCCCTCCTAGCCCTCCGACCTGCCGGCGTGATCGCGGCAAATCCCGAGCAGTCCGGTCCGTCGGCCCAACCAGCGCGGCGGATGGCGGACAACCTGAAACCTGACCGTCTTCCTGAGGTGCTGGCCGAAGGCCAGCCTCGAAGGATGCTTGTCCGTGCACCTCGGAAATTCATCCTTCGAGGCTCGCTCCGCTCGCGCCTAAGGATGGCGGCGCCTTTTTCCGTCGGGCTCCGCGATCTGCCGCCCGGCGCTCCGGGCGACGCAGCGGGCCCCCTCGGCCCGCTCCCTCAGTTCGCCGGGGCGGTGGTGGAGGTGATGGTGCAGCTCGCGGCGTCGGCCTTGGCGCCCATGAGGTGGACCTGGTCCTGGCCCTTCTCGCCGGCGACGACATTGTAGATCGTGGTGCCGGCTGAGCCGACTGCCTTGCCGCCGGCGGTGAAGGCGCAGTTGACGGCGACCGAGCCGACTGTGTTCGCCGTGCCGTTGACTACGGAAACGGCCATCACCGTGCCGACGTCGTTGGTGAAGATGTCGCCCTGCTGGAGCGTGAGGCCGGTCTCCGCCGTATAGGCGGCGGTGGCGAGGGTCGATACCGCGAGCAGGGCGAACGCCTGCCGTGCGACGAGATACATGAAGCGCCCCGATGCGGCCCGTCGGCGGCAGCCGGGCCGTCGTCCTGACAGAGATGTCGCCGCGCGCGGCAGCCTAGAGCAAGCGCGGCAAAAGTCGAGACGAGGCGTCGCCGTCGCTGCGGAAACTTCGGTGCGCGTGGTTGCCGGCGATGGCAGGGGCGCGGCGACCCGGCGGGCGGCGGCACTGTGCTTGCACACGGCAATGGTCATCACGTCGAAGAGCTTCCTGTGGCGGGTGATTCTGCGGCGCCGGGCCGCCGCTCGTCGTCAAAATTTCATCATGCCGTCACGACTATATTCATCAATACACACAAATAGTTGCTGCTAGACAACCCACCCGCCGACTGTATAGTCCGACGGCGGGGATCACGGACGATAGGGGAACGGGATGGGGCCGAGCGTATGTCTGGCGGGGCGGCGGCGCATGGGAGCCGGCCTGCTCGGAATCGGGGCGGTGGCCCTGCTGCTCGCGGCCTGCTCCGAACAGAATCAGTACGTCGCTCCCCCGCCGCCCAAGGTCACGGTCGCCAAGCCTCTCAAGCAGGAGGTGACGCGCTATCTCGAGCTCACCGGCAACACCTCCGCCATCAACTCGGTCGACCTCGTCGCCCGCGTCGAGGGCTTCCTGATGTCGATCGACTACCAGGACGGCAAGGTGGCCAAGAAGGGCGAGCGCCTGTTCCTGATCCAGCAGGACACCTACCAGGCCGACCTAGACCAGGCGAAGGCACAGCTCGCTTCCGCCAACGCCCAGCTCACCAACACCTCGGCGGAATATCAGCGCCAGCAGACGCTCGGCCAGCAGGACTTCTCCTCGCAAGCGACCGTCGACAAGGCCCGCGCGGCGATGGAGCAGTCGCAGGCCTCGGTCGACGCCGCCAAGGCGAGCATCGAGATCGCCACCATCAATTACGGCTACACCACCGTGATCGCGCCGTTCGACGGCATCGTCACCCGTCATCTCCAGGATGTGGGCCAGCTCGTCGGCAACGGCCAGCCGACCAAGCTCGCCACCATCGTGCAGATGAACCCGATCTACGCCTATTTCAGCCTCAGCGAGAACCAGGTGCTGCGCATCAAGCAGACGCTCGCCGCGGAGGGACGCACCGTCGAGGACGTCAAGCAGGTGGAGATCGACATCGGCCTGCAGAACGAGGGCGACGACTACCCGCACAAGGGCCGGCTCGACTACGTCTCGCCGGAAGTGGACCCGGCGACCGGCACGCTGCTGGTGCGCGGCGTGTTCGAGAACGAGAAGCTGTCGCTGCTGCCCGGCCTGTTCGCGCGCGTGCGCATCCCGGTCCAGAGGATCCCCGACGCCTTCCTGGTGGAGGACACCGCCATCGGCCAGGCCCAGCAGGGCCGCTACTTGCTGGTGGTCAACAAGGACAATGTGGTCGAGCAGAAGATCGTCACCATCGGCCAGAAGCAGGGCCAGTACCGCGTGATCGAATCCGGCCTTGCGGACGACGACCGGGTCGTGGTCGGCGGCATCCTGCGCGCCACGCCGGGCTCCAAGGTGGACCCGGAGGAGGCGCCGGCCAGCGCGGCGCCCGCCAGCGCCCCGGCAGATGCGCCGGCGAGTGCGCCTGCCAGCGCTCCGGCGCCGGCCGCGCCTGCTGCGGCGCCGAAGCCCGCCAACTGACCGACGAACGCCTGAACCGGATCGCCCGAACCGAAGGCCCGTAACATGATCTCGCGCTTCTTCATCGAACGGCCGGTTCTCGCCAATGTGCTCGCGCTGGTGCTTGTGCTCATCGGCAGTGTGGCGCTGATCACCCTGCCGGTCGCGCAATATCCCAACGTCGTGCCGCCGACCGTGCAGGTGACGACGCTCTATCCCGGTTCCAGCGCGCGCACCCTGGTCGACACGGTGGCGCTGCCGATCGAGCAGCAGGTCAACGGCGTCGAAGGCATGCTCTACATGCAGTCGACCAGCGCCAGCGACGGCACCTACACGCTCACCGTCACCTTCGCCATCGGCACCGATCCGGACTTCGCGCAGGTGTTGGTGCAGAACCGCGTGGCGATCGCTATGGCCTCGCTGCCGGAGGCGGTGCAGCTGCAGGGCGTGACCACCCAGAAGAAGTCGACCGCCGTCCTGCAATTCGTCGCCCTCTACTCGCCGGACGAGCGCTACGACAGCCTGTTCCTGGCCAATTACGGCGTGATCAACCTGCAGGACGAGATCGCCCGCCTGCAGGGCGTCGGCAATGTGCAGATCCTCGGCGCCGGCCAGTACGCCATGCGCGTCTGGCTCGATCCGGACGCGCTGCAGACGCGCCAGCTCACGCCCCAGGACGTGATCAGCGCCATCCAGCAGCAGAGCCAGGAGGTCGCCTCCGGCGTCGTCGGCATGCCGCCGGTGCCCAAGGGGCAGAACTTCCAGTACACGCTGGTGATGGACGGGCGGCTCAACGACGCCGCCGACTACGAGAACATCATCGTCAAGGTCTCGAATGCCGATGGCGGGCGCATCACGCGCCTGCGCGACGTCGGCCGCGTCGAGCTCGGCGCGCAGACCTACAGCCAGGTCTTCACCTTCAACGGCAAGCCATCGGCCTCGCTCGGCATCTATCCGCTGCCGGGAGCGAATTCGCTCCAGGTCGCCGGCGAGGTTAAGGCGAAGATGGAGGAACTCGCCAAGGCCTTCCCCCCCGGCCTCGCCTACGCGGTTCCGTTCGACACCACCGTCTTCGTCAACGCCTCGATCAACGAGGTGTACAAGACGCTGTTCGAGGCCGGCATCCTCGTGCTCATCGTCATCCTGGTGTTCCTGCAGGACTGGCGCGCGACGCTGGTGCCGGCGACCACCGTGCCGGTGACCATCATCGGCACCTTCGCGGCCATGGCGGCGATGGGCTTCACGGTGAACCTGTCGACCCTGTTCGCCATCGTGCTCGCCATTGGCATCGTGGTCGACGACGCCATCGTCATCGTCGAGGGCGTGGCGCGGCACATCGAGAAGGGGCTGCCCGGGCGGCTCGCCGCCGAGAAGGCGATGGACGAGCTGTTCGGCCCGATCATCGGCATCACCCTGGTGCTGATGTCGGTGTTCATCCCGGCCGCCTTCATGCCCGGCCTCACCGGCCAGCTCTACCAGCAATTCGCCCTCGTCATCGCCGCGACCGCCTTCATCTCAGCGATCAACGCGATGACGCTGAAGCCGACGCAGTGCGCGCTCTGGCTGCGCCCGCCGGTGCCGCCGGAGAAGCGCAACTTCTTCTATCGCGGCTTCAACGCCGTCTACGACCGCGCCGAGCACTGGTACGCCCGCCTCATCAGCCGGATGGTCCATGCGGCCGGGTTCGTCACTCTCGTCGGCCTGGTGCTGATCGGCGTGGCCATATGGGGGCTCACCCGCGTGCCCACCGGCTTCCTGCCGACGGAAGATCAGGGCTACGTGCTGATCGGGGCGCAGTTGCCCGACGCCGCCTCGCTCCAGCGCACCGAGGCGGTGATGCAGCAGGTCTCCGAGATCGCCATGAAGACGCCGGGCGTGAAGAACGTCGTCGCGGTCTCCGGCGTCTCCGTGCTCGACAACAACGCCACCCTGCCCAATGGCGGCGTCGCCTATGTCATCCTCGAGGACTGGAGCGTGCGCGACAAGGCCGGGCAGGGGCTGCTCTATATCTACGAGACGCTCAACAAGGAGCTTCAGCAGGTCGACGAGGCGACCACCTTCGTGCTGGTGCCGCCGGCGATCCAGGGCGTCGGCAACGCCTCCGGCTTCACGATGATGCTGGAGTCCAAGAATGGCAGTTTCGATTTCGTCGAGCTGCAGAGCTTCACCCAGGCCATCGTGCAGAACGCCTCGACCCAGTCGGCGCTGCAGCGGCTCTCGACCTCGTTCCGCGCGACCGTGCCCCAGCTCCAGCTGAACATCGACCGCATCAAGGCCGAGACGTTGGGCGTGACGGTCGGCCAGGTGTTCTCCACCGTGCAGGGCTATGTCGGCTCGAGCTACGTCACCCAGTTCAACCGGTTCGGCCAGACCTTCCAGGCCTATATCCAGGCCGAGGCCGATTATCGCCGCACGCCGGAGGAGATCCTCAACCTCAAGATCCGCACGCCGGATGGCACGATGGTGCCGCTTGGCACGCTGGCCGAGGTGAAGCCGACGCTCGGCCCGCCGCTGATCACACTGTATAATCTGTACCCAGCCTCGACCATCCTCGGCGCTCCGGCCACCGGCTTCTCCTCCGGGCAGGCGCTCGACATCATGGAGCAGATCTCCGACAGCACGTTGCCGCCGGGCATGGGCTTCAACTGGAGCGCGATGTCGTACCAGGAGAAGGTGGTCGGCAACGAGGTCTACTACGTCTTCGGCCTCGCCATCCTCTTGGTCTATTTCGTGCTCGCCGGCCAGTATGAGAGCTGGGTCCTGCCGCTCTCCGTGCTGCTCGCCGTGCCGCTCGCCCTTCTCGGCACGGTCGGCGCGCTGACCGGGCTCGGCGTCGCCAACAACCTCTACACCCAGATCGGCCTGATCCTGCTGATCGCGCTCTCCGCCAAGAACGCCATCCTCATCGTCGAATTCGCCCGCGAGAAGCGGGCGGAGGGCATGGAGCTGATGGACGCGGCGGTGGAGGCGGCGCGGCTGCGCTTCCGGCCGATCCTGATGACCTCCTTCGCCTTCATCCTGGGCGTGCTGCCACTGGTGCTCGCTACCGGTGCCGGCGCCAATTCGCGCAAGTCGATCGGCATCGCCGTGTTCTCGGGCATGCTCGCCTCGACCTGCCTCGCGGTGCTGTTCGTGCCGTCCTTCTACACCGTGCTGCAGCGCTTCGAGGAATGGCGCGCACGCGGCAAGGACGGCAAGGCTCCGTCCGCGCCGGCCGCGAGCGAAGCGGGTGGCGAGCCGAGCCCGGCGCCGTAAGCCAGCCGGCGGTCGCGGGCGCCTGCAATTGCGGCAACCCCGTGATGTTTCCCTAGGCGTTCGCCGCGGATTGGATACAGTTCCCGACCGCGACGATCACGGGCAAGGCAGGCTCGGGACCCCGCGCATCCGCGCGGCACGATTCCTGCGTTCCTCCTCGCTGTCGCGTCCCGGGGGCGCCGCGCGGCAGCGGTATCGCGCGGAGCCGATCCTGCCTGTCAGTTGGTGCCTATGACAATCTTCGCCAGCCTGCATCACGTCACGGCCTACAAGTACGACCGTCCGGTCGCCCTGGGCCCCCAGATCATCAGGCTGCGCCCGGCGCCGCATTGCCGGACACCGGTGAAGAGCTATTCGCTCAAGGTCACGCCCTCCAACCACTTCGTGAACTGGCAGCAGGACCCGTTCGGCAACTGGATGGCGCGCTTCGTCTTCCCGGAGAAGGCGACCGAGTTCCGCATCGAGGTCGACCTGATCGCCGACATGACGGTCTACAACCCGTTCGACTTCTTCATCGAGGAATATGCCGAGAAGCTGCCCTTCGCCTACACGGCCGAGCTCGCCAAGGAGCTGATCCCCTATCTGGAACTGGAGGAGGGCGGCCCGCTCGTCGACGCCTTCGTCGAGGAGGTGCGCCCGCCCGAAGGCGCGCCGACCGTCGACTATCTCGTCGCCCTCAACCAGAAGCTCCAGAACCGCATCGGCTACCTCATCCGCATGGAGCCGGGCGTGCAGAAGCCGGACGAGACGCTCTCGCTCGCCGCAGGCTCCTGCCGCGATTCCGGCTGGCTGCTGGTACAGGTCCTGCGCCGGCTCGGCCTCGCCGCCCGCTTCGTCTCCGGCTACCTCATCCAGCTCAAGCCCGACGTGAAGGCGCTCGACGGCCCGACCGGCACCGAGGTCGACTTCACCGACCTGCACGCCTGGTGCGAGGTCTACCTGCCCGGCGCCGGCTGGATCGGCCTCGACCCGACCTCGGGCCTTTTGTGCGGCGAGAGCCATCTGCCGCTCTGCGCCACGCCGAACTACGTCTCCGCCGCGCCGATCACCGGCGGGTTCTCGGCGGCGGAGGGCACCAAGACCGAGTTCGAGTTCGACATGAAGGTCACGCGCGTCGCCGAGAAGCCGCGCGTGACGCTGCCCTTCTCCGACGAGGCCTGGGCGGCGCTCGATGCGCTCGGCGACAAGGTCGACGCGGATCTCGCCGCGCAGGACGTGCGCCTCACCATGGGCGGCGAGCCGACCTTCATCTCCATCGACGACTATCAGGGCGCCGAGTGGAACACTTCCGCGGTCGGCCCGACCAAGCGCATGCGCGCCGACGACCTGATCCGCCGGCTGCGGAAGCGCTTCGCGCCCGGCGGCATGATGCATTACGGCCAGGGCAAGTGGTATCCGGGCGAGAGCCTGCCGCGCTGGACCTTTTCGCTCTACTGGCGCAAGGACGGCAAGCCGATCTGGCGCGACCCGGAGCTGATCGCCACCGAGAGCCTGGCCGGCGCCACCACCGAGGATTCCCGCGTCTTCACCGAGAACCTCGCCGAGCGGCTGGGCATCGGCTCGAGCTTCGCCGTTCCCGCCTATGAGGACCCGGCGCACTGGATCCTCAAGGAGAACGACCTTCCCGAGAATGTCGACCCGTTCGATTCCAAGCTGGAGGACCCCGAGGCGCGCGCCCGCATCGCCCGCGTCTTCGAGCGCGGTCTCGGCCGGCCGAGCGGCTATGTGCTGCCCGTCCAGCGCTGGCAGGCGCGCGCCAATCGCGGCTGGGTCAGCGAGCGCTGGCGCTTTCGGCGCGGCAAGCTGTTCCTCGTCCCCGGCGATTCGCCGGTCGGCTTCCGCCTGCCGCTGGCGGCCCTGCCCTGGGTGCCGCCCGCGGCCTACCCCTATGTGAACCCCGCCGACCCGACATCCATCGCCGGCGACCTGCCGGACGCCGAGACGCTGCACCAGCTCTATCGCCGCGTGACCACCGACGAGGAGCAGCAGGAGCAGGTCGACCAGGTGCTCACCGGCTCCGGCGCGGTGCGCACCGCCATCTCCATCGAGCCGCGCAACGGCCGGCTCTGCGTGTTCATGCCGCCGACCGAGCGGCTGGAGGACTATCTGGAGCTGCTCGCCGCGGTCGAGGTGACGGCGGCCGAATTGAAGCTCCCCGTCCATATCGAGGGCTACACGCCGCCGGTCGACCCGCGCCTCAACGTCATCCGCGTCGCGCCCGATCCGGGTGTCATCGAGGTTAACGTCCATCCGGCCGCGAACTGGAAGACCTGCGTCGAGATCACCCGCGACCTCTATGAGGAGGCGCGGCTCTCCCGTCTCGGCACCGAGAAGTTCATGATCGATGGCCGCCACACCGGCACCGGCGGCGGCAACCATGTGGTGGTCGGCGGCGCCACCCCGGCCGATAGCCCGTTCCTGCGCCGGCCGGACCTCTTGAAGAGCCTCGTCACCTACTGGCAGCGCCACCCCTCGCTGTCCTATTTGTTCTCGGGCCTGTTCATCGGGCCGACCAGCCAGGCGCCGCGCATCGACGAGGCGCGGCACGACAGCCTCTACGAGCTGGAGATCGCCATGGCCAACGTGCCGGCGCCCGGCAAGGGGCAGGCGCCGCCACCCTGGCTGGTCGACCGGCTGTTCCGCAACCTGCTCACCGACGTCACCGGCAACACCCACCGCTCCGAGATCTGCATCGACAAGCTGTTCTCGCCGGACGGGCCGACGGGACGGCTCGGCCTGGTCGAGTTCCGCTCCTTCGAGATGCCGCCGGACTGGCGCATGTCGCTCGCCCAGCAATTATTGCTGCGCGCGCTCATTGCGTGGTTCTGGCGCGAGCCGCAGGAAGGCGTGCTCGCCCGCTGGGGCACGGCGCTCGCCGACCGCTTCATGCTGCCGCATTTCGTCTGGGCCGACTTCATGGACGTGCTGCACGACCTCGGCCGCGCCGGCTACCACATCGACCCGATGTGGTTCGAGGCGCAGCGCGAGTTCCGCTTCCCCTATTTCGGCCAGGTCGAGCATGGCGGGGTGACGCTGGAGCTGCGTCAGGCGCTGGAGCCGTGGCACGTGCTGGGCGAGGAGGGCGCCGTCGGCGGCACGGTGCGCTTCGTCGATTCGTCCGTCGAACGCCTGCAGGTCCGCGTCGAGGGGCTGAACCCGATCCGCCATGTCGTCGCCTGCAACGGCCGCCGCCTGCCGCTGCTGCCGACGGGGCGCTTCGGCGAATATGTCGCCGGCGTGCGGTTCAAGGCGTGGCAGCCGGCCTCGGGCCTGCACCCCACCATCCCCGTGCACGCGCCGCTTTCCTTCGACATTGTCGACCTGTGGTCGAACCGCTCGCTGGGCGGTTGCGTCTACCATGTCGCCCATCCAGGCGGGCGGAACTACGAGACTTTTCCGGTGAATTCCTACGAGGCGCAGGCCCGGCGGCTGGCGCGCTTCCAGGATTACGGCCACACTCCCGGCTACCTGTTCGTGCCGCCCGAGGAGGCGTCCGCCGAATTCCCGGCGACGCTCGACCTGCGGCGCCCGGCACGGATCTGACACGGCGCCCTATGCGCGCGCCGAGAGGGAGCCATGGCCGCTCGCACTGAGCCGCAGGCGCTCACGCGCCGCTTCGAGGAGGAAGCGGTCGAAGCCCTGCTGGCGGGATACCAGCCGCTGCCCGGCGTCCATGACGAGCTCGTGGACGCCGAGGGGCACGTGCGCCCGCATTGGAGCTCGCTGCTAGCGGCGTTGGCCGAGATGGGCGTCGACGAGGTCAACCGCCGCTTCCAGGCCACCGACCGCCACCTCTACCGCTCCGGCGTGTTCTACCGCGTCTATGACGACCCGAACGGCGGCGAGCGACCCTGGCCGATCTCGCACCTCCCCCTCGTCATCGACGCAAGGGAATGGCGGGCGCTGGAGCGCGGGCTGATCCAGCGCGCGCAGATGATGGAGGCCGTGCTCGCCGACCTCTACGGCCCGGCCAACCTCATGCGCTCGGGCGCGCTGCCCGCCGCGGCGGTGGCCGGCAATCCGGACTTCCTGCGCCCCATGGTCGGGGTCGATCCGCATGGCGGCAGCTTCCTGAAGGTCTACGCCGCCGATATCGGCCGCGGTCCGGACGGGCGCTGGTGGGTGCTCTCCGACCGCACCCAGTCGCCGTCGGGCGCCGGCTATGCGCTGGAGAACCGCCTCGCCATCGCCCGCGCGCTGCCGGACCTCGCCCGCTCGCTCAACGTCATGCGCCTCGCCGGCTATTTCCAGGCGATGCGCGTGGGGCTCACCAAGCTCGACCGCTCGGGCGAGGGCAGGGTGGGGCTGCTCACCCCCGGCCCACTCAACGAGACCTATTTCGAGCACGCCTATCTCGCCCGCTATCTCGGCTTCGTGCTGCTCGAAGGCGACGACCTCACCGTGCGCGACAACGTCGTCTATGTGCGCACCGTCGCCGGCCTCAAGCGCGTCGACGTGCTGCTGCGCCGCCTCGACGCCGACTATGCCGATCCGATGGAACTGAACCCGCGCTCGCAGCTCGGCGTGCCCGGCCTGATGCAGGCGATCCGCTCCGGCGGCGTGGCGGTGGCGAACGCCATCGGCGCCGGCGTGGTCGAGGCGCCGGCGCTGATGGGCTTCCTGCCGCGCATCGGCGCCCATGTGCTCGGCGAGGAGCCGATCCTGCCCAACATCGCCACCTGGTGGTGCGGGCAGGAGGCCGAGCGCGCGCGCGTGCTCGACGAGTTCGACGACCTCGTCATCGCCCCCGCCTTCCAGCGCCCGTTGCCGGGCGTGCTCGACGACGGCCCGGTAATCGGCGCCGACCTCGATCCCAAGCAGCGCGCCGCGGTCGAGGCCGCCATTCGCACCCGCGGCGTAGACATCGTCGGGCAGGAGGCGGTGCGTCTCTCCACCACGCCGGTCTGGCGCAACGGGCGGCTGGAACCGCGCCCCTTCATCCTGCGCATCTTCGTCGCCGCCGGCGAGAATGGCTGGACCGTCATGCCCGGCGGCTTCTGCCGCGTCTCCGACAGCCTCGACGCCCGCGCCGTGACCATGCAGAGCGGCGGCCGCTCCGCCGATGTCTGGGTGCTGGACGCCGCCCCCGTCGAGCCAACGACCTTGCTGCCTTCGCCCGACAAGGTCGAGATCAAGCGCCAGACCGGCCCGCTGCCGAGCCGCGCGGCGGACAATTTCTTCTGGCTCGGCCGCTATGTGGAGCGCGCCGAGGGCACGCTGCGCCTCTTACGTACCCTCGCCGGCCGGCTCTCCTCCACCGCCGAGGGCGGCGGAGCCTCGGTTGCCAAGCTGCTCGACCTCCTGCAGGCCTGGGGAGCGGCGCCGGACGACGTCACCCGCGCCAAGCCGGTGCGCCATGTGCTGGCGGCCATGTCGCGGCGCGACCTGCCCGGCGCGCTGCCTAACCTCATCGAGGCCGCGCGCCAGACCGCGTCGGTCATCCGCGACCGCCTCTCTCCCGATGCCTGGCGCACGCTGGCCGACCTCTCCCTGATGCTGGCCGAGCCGGTGCCGGCGGCGAGCGCCGAGCCCGACGCCTATGAGCGCACCGACCGCGCGCTGCGCGCGCTCGCGGCCTTCTCTGGCCTCGCCTCGGAGAACATGAACCGCCTCGCCGGCTGGCGCTTCCTCGATCTCGGCCGGCGCATCGAGCGCGGCATCGCCACCTGCCGCTTCGCCCGCACATTGGGCGAGGCGCCGACTGCCGGCACGCTCGACGTGTTGCTGGAGCTCTGCGACAGCCAGATCACCTACCGCTCGCGCTATGTGATGGTGGAAAGCCGCGCGCCAGTGCTCGATCTCGTGCTGCTCGACCCGGTCAATCCGCGCTCGCTCGCCTTCCAGATCGACGCGCTGGTCCACCATCTCGACGTGCTGCCCGGCCATCTCGGCGACGAGCCGCCCCCGCCGGAGGAGCGCCTCGCTGCCCGGCTCGCTGCCTCGATGAAGGCGTTCGACGCTGCCGAGTTCGACGACGAGCGGCTGCGCGAGGTCGAGACCCAGCTCATGGAATTGTCCAACGACATCGCCGAGCGCTACTTCATCCACCGCCAGCCGGTGGATACGCCCTGGGATCTGATGGCATGATCTACGACATCCACCAGACCACCGCCTATTCCTACGATTCGCTCGTGCCCGTGGCGCGGCATGTGCTGCGGATGGTGCCGGTCGACCGAGTGACCCAGCGCGTCGTCGCCAGCCATGTCAGCGTCGAGCCCGAGCCGGTGGAATGGACCGAGGCGCGCGACTTCTTCGGCAACCGCGTGGTGCATATCCGCATCGAGACGCCGCACACCGAGTTCAGCGTCCACACCCGCGCACGGGTGGAGGTGGAGCCTCCCGTACCCGTCGAGGGGACGAGTGGCCCCAGCTGGGAAGACGTGCGCGAGGCCGCCGCCGCCTGGCTCGACCTCTCCGCCGCTTCGCCAGCGCATCACCTCTTCCCGAGCCCCGCCGTCCCGCTCGCCGGCCCCATCACCGATTGGGCGGCGGAGAGCTTCCCGCCCGGCGCGCCCATGCTTGCCGGCGCCATCGACCTGATGAACCGGCTGCATGCCGAGTTCACCTACGATCCCCGCGCCACCGACGTCTCGACCCCGCCGATCGAGGCCTTCGAGATGCGCGCCGGCGTGTGCCAGGACTTCGCGCACATCATGATCGCCGGGCTGCGCGGGCTCGGCCTGCCGGCCGCCTATGTCTCCGGCTTCCTGCGCACCGAGCCGCCGCCCGGCCAGGAGCGCCTGCAGGGCGCCGACGCCACCCATGCCTGGGTGTCGGTGTGGTGCGGCGAGGAGATCGGCTGGCAGGGGCTCGACCCGACCAATGCGCTGATCGTCTCCACCGACCACGTCGTGCTGGCGGTCGGCCGCGACTATGCCGACGTCGCACCCATCGGGGGCGTAGTGCTGGGCTCCGGCAAGCAGGAACTGCATGTCGCGGTCGACGTGATTCCCTTGCCCCCGGAGCCGGCGGCGGAGAAGAGGAAGGGGTAGGGCGCTCTCGCGACACGGCCCGCCGGGCGGGTTAGAGATAGGCACCCACGCCGCCCGAATCGCCATGGATGCCCCATGACCGACACCGCCCGCCCACAAGCGCCCGCCCGCGACGAGGATGACGGCTTCCTCGCCAGCCTCGCGGTCTATCTGCGCCCGCGGGTGCTCATCGTCATCCTGCTGGGCTTCTCCTCCGGCCTGCCGCTGGCGCTCTCCGGCGCGACGCTGACCATCTGGATGGCCGAGGCCAAGGTGAACCTCGCCACCATCGGCCTCTTCGCGCTGGTCGGCGTGCCCTATAATTTCAAGTTCGTCTGGGCACCGCTGGTCGACGCGCTCGACGTGCCTCTGCTCGGGCGCTGGCTGGGCCGGCGGCGCGGCTGGCTGGTGTTTACGCAGCTCCTGCTGGCGGTCGCCATCGTCTGGCTCGGCTTCCAGGACCCGGTGCTTTTCCCTTGGCATGTGGCGCTAGGCGCCTTCCTCGTCGCCTGCGCCTCCGCCACGCAGGACATCGTGGTCGACGCCTTCCGCGTCGAGAGCCTGGAAACGCGCGAGCAGGCCGCCGGCATGGCCGGCTATGTCGCCGCCTATCGCGTCGGCATGCTGGCCTCGGGCGCCGGCGTGGTGCTGCTGGTGGCGTGGTTCGAGGCCATCGGCGTCGCCCGCGGCGACGTGTGGGCCTATGGCTATCTCGCCGCCGCGGCGATGGTCGTGGTCGGCCTGATCGCCTCGCTGTTGGCCAAGGAACCGGAGGGCGCGCCGGTCATCAAGCATGAGGAGAACGTCCTCAAGCGCATCGGCCAGACCGCGGTCGGCGCCTTCGGCGAATTCCTGTCGCGGCGTAGCGCCATCGCCATCTTGCTCTTCGTGGTGCTGTTCAAGTTCTGCGACGCCTTCGCCGGTGTGCTCACCGGCGCCTTCGTCATCGACATCGGCTTCGACAAGGCGGCCTATGCCGGCATCGTCAAGGGCGTCGGCTTCGCCGCGGCGCTGATCGGCGGTTTCGCCGGCGGCCTCATCGCCCGCGCCTTGCCGCTGTCGACCAGCCTGTGGATCGCCGGCCTGTTGCAGATGGCCTCCAACCTCGCCTTTTCCTGGCAGGCCTGGATGGGGGTGAATCTCGGCGCGCTGACGCTGACCATCATCGTCGAGAACTTCACCGGCGCCATCGGCACGGTGATCTTCGTCGCCTATATCTCCGCGCTCTGCGGCGACCGCGCCCACACCGCCACCCAATACGCCCTGCTCACCGCGCTGGCCGCGGTGGGGCGGACCTTCCTCGCCTCCTCGGCCGGCTTCGTGGCGCAGGAGACCGGGTGGGTGCTTTTCTTCGCGGTGACGGCGCTCGCCGCGCTGCCGGGGCTCGCCCTGCTCGCCTGGCTCCAGGCGCGCGGCCATTTCCGCGAGCTGGCAGCCAAGGGGCCGTGAGGCGGTAGTGGAGCCGGGGGCGGCGACCTCGCTCAGAGGCTGGTGCGCGCCTTGATCGCCGCCGCCAGCGTGCCCTCGTCGAGATAGTCGAGCTCGCCGCCGACCGGCACGCCATGGGCGAGGCGGGTCACCGCCACGCCGGAATCGCGAAGCATTTCCGTGACATAGTGGGCGGTGGTCTGGCCGTCGACGGTGGCGCCGAGCGCGAGCAGCACCTCCTTGACGGTGCCGTCATGCGCCCGCTCGATGAGCGTCTTCAGGTTCAGGTCCTCGGGCCCGATACCGTCGAGCGGCGAGAGCGTGCCGCCGAGCACATGATATCGCGCGTTAATCGCGCCCGCGCGCTCCAGCGCCCAGAGGTCCGAGACGTCGGCGACGACCACCAGCAGGGTGGGGTCGCGGGTCTCGTCGACGCAGATCGAGCAAGGGTCGCGCACGTCGATATTGCCGCAGACCCGGCAGGTGGAGATCTTGCCCAGGACCTCCTCGAAGGCGCTGGCGAGCGGGCTCATCAACTGCTCGCGCTTCTTGATCAGGTGCAGCGCCGCGCGCCGCGCCGAGCGCGGCCCGAGCCCCGGCACGCGGGCAAGCAGCTGGATCAGGCGTTCGATTTCGGGGCCGGCGACGGCGCGGGGCATGGCATCCTCGTGGCCGGCGAAAACGCCCGGCTCCTGCATTCGGCATAGCGCAGCCTTGCGCCGCGCGCCAAGCGCTGCGTGAAGGAGCCGTGCTGCGGCTCGATCACATCGGTACAAGGGGCGACCGGTTTTGCTCGACACTGGGGGAGGGCGTTGCTAACCGGGGAACAAACAAAGCAATGCGCCGCTGGGGGAGCCTGATGACGACGACGAAAGCCGCCGCCCGTATCGTCCTGTCCGTAGCGGTGCTCGCTGTCTGCGCGGCGTCGCCCGCGCTGGCGGCGGAAGGCAAGGGGATCGACGGCGCGAGCCTGCCGCTTCTCTGGGGCCTGCCCTTCGTCGGCATGCTGCTCTCCATCGCCGTCATCCCGCTGCTGGCGGGCCATTTCTGGCATCATCATTACGGCAAGGTGGCGCTGTTCTGGGCGCTGGCCTTCCTCGTGCCCTTCATCGCCGTCTTCGGCTCGGGCCTCGCGGTCTACGAGGTCGCGCATGCGGCGCTGCTCGAATACATCCCCTTCATCATCCTGCTGTTCACGCTGTTCACCATCTCCGGCGGCATATTGCTCACCGGCAATCTCAAGGGCTCGCCGGGGGTGAACACCGCGCTGCTCGCCATAGGCACCGTACTGGCGAGCTTCATCGGCACCACCGGTGCCTCGATGGTGTTGATCCGCCCGCTGCTGCGCGCCAATGACGAGCGACGCCACAACGCCCACACCGTCATCTTCTTCATCTTCCTGGTGTCGAACATCGGCGGCTCGCTGACCCCGCTCGGTGACCCGCCGCTGTTCCTCGGCTTCCTCAAGGGCGTGAGCTTCTTCTGGACGACGGAGTATCTGTTCCACGACACCGCGGTGATCGCGGCGATCCTGCTCGGGGTGTTCTACCTGCTCGACCGCTATTTCTACGCCCGCGAGGAGGGGCTGCCGGCGAAGGTCGACCCGACGCCGGAGACCGAGCGGCTCGGCCTGCGCGGCCGGCGCAACCTACCGCTGCTCGCCGGCGTCATCGCCGCCATCCTGATGAGCGCGCTGTGGCAGCCGGGCATCGAGTTCGACATACTCGGCACGCATGTGCCGCTGCCCTCGATCGTGCGCGACGTCGCGCTGCTCGTGCTGGCCTATGTCTCGATCCGCATCACCCCGGAATTCATCCGCGAGCGCAATGGCTTCGACTGGGAGCCGATCCGCGAGGTCGCCAAGCTCTTCGCCGCCATCTTCCTCACCATCATCCCGGTGATCGCGATCCTGAAGGCGGGTTCCGAGGGCGCGCTGTCGCCGCTCGTCGCCATGGTCACCGACGAGGCGGGCAATCCGTTCAACGCCGGCTATTTCTGGATGACCGGCCTGTTGTCCGGCTTCCTCGACAACGCCCCGACCTACCTCGTCTTCTTCAACCTCGCCGGTGGCGACCCGCAGGAGCTGATGACGACGCACGCGGTGACGCTGGAGGCGATCTCGGCCGGCGCGGTGTTCATGGGCGCGCTGACCTATATCGGCAACGCACCCAACTTCATGGTGCTGGCCATCGCCAAGAGCCGCGGCGTCGCCATGCCGAGCTTCTTTGGCTACATGGCGTGGTCGGGCATCTTTCTCCTGCCCTGCTTCGCCCTGCTGACCTGGCTCTATTTCCTCTGATCAGCTGGCCAGCCGGCCAGCCTTGAGGCCGGCGAAACGGGTGCGGAACCAGCGGTCGAGCATGGCCTTCTCGAAGGCCAGCGGCTCGCCCGAGCGGACGGCCGCCGGGTCGAGCAGGTAGTTCATCGCGCGCAGCGTGTCCTGCCCGCGTGCCACCACCTTGCCGCCGCGGCGCAGCGTGTAGCTGAGCTTCATCGACGGCCATGTGTCCTGCCGCATCACCCGAAGCTCACCGGTGCGCGAGCGGATCGGGTTGATCTTGCCGGCGAGGTCGAGGTCGAGCACGGCGATGTCGATCTCGTAGCCGGCCGGCAGGCGCTCGCGCGCCAACCGCTGGATGATGCGCTGCAGTCCTTCCAGTGTCAGGCGCTGGTCGACCGGCCCCCAGGACAGGTTACCGTCCTGGTATTTTTCGGGGTTGAGGAACGTGACCGTCGTCGCGGCCTGCGCGCCGGCCGGCAAGGCAGGCACAACAGCAAGGGCCACCGCCAGCGCCAGGGCGCTGCCGGTCAGGCCAGTGATCTTCGGGGACATCGAGGACCTCCGCTCAGGCGAGGATCGGTGAGTGTCGCCCTATTCCGCCGCGATGGCCATACCCGGCTGGGCCGCACGGACCTCGTCGTCGACCGCCTTTTCGAAGCGGACGAAATTGGCCGAGAACATGCCGACCAGTTTGCGGGCGGTCATGGCATGGTCGATGCGGGTCGGCCAGTTGCGCGCCGGATCGAGCAGGCGCGCATCGACGCCCTCGACCGCCGCCGGCACGGCGAAGCCGAAATGCGGGTCGGTGCGGAATTCGACCTCGGCCAGCTCGCCGGAGAGAGCTGCGTCGAGCAGGCGCCGCGTGGTCTCGATCGGGATGCGGTTGCCGATGCCGGCGCGCCCGCCGATCCAGCCGGTGTTGACCAGCCAGCATTCGGTCCCGTGCTTGGCGATCAATTCGCCCAGCAGCTTGCCGTAGACGGAAGGATGGCGCGGCATGAAGGGGGCGCCGAAGCAGGTGGAGAAGGTCGCCTTGGGCTCGCTCACCCCGGCCTCGGTACCGGCCACCTTGGCGGTGTAGCCGGAAAGGAAATGGTACATCGCCTGCGCCGGCGTCAGCCGGGCGAGCGGGGGCATGACGCCGAAGGCATCGCAGGTCAGCATGACCACGTTCTTCGGCAGGCCGCCGCGCCCGTCGGTGCGGGCATTGGGAATGAAGTCGAGCGGATAGGCCGAGCGGGCATTCTCGGCGAGCGAGCCGTCGTCGAAGTCCGGCATGCGGGTCTCGCCGTCGAGGACGACGTTCTCCAGCACCGTGCCGAAGCGCCGCGAGGCGGCATAGATGGCGGGTTCGGCCTCGGCGGAGAGGCGGATGGTCTTGGCGTAGCAGCCGCCCTCGATATTGAAGACGCCCTTGTCGCTCCAGCCATGCTCGTCGTCGCCGATCAGCGCCCGCGCCGGGTCGGCGGAGAGCGTGGTCTTGCCGGTGCCCGACAGGCCGAAGAACACGGCGACGTCGCCGTCCTTGCCCCTATTGGCGGAGCAGTGCATGGGCAGCACGCCGCGCTCGGGTAGGGTGTAGTTCAGATAGCTGAACACCGACTTCTTCATCTCGCCGGCGTAGAGCGTGCCGCCGATCAGCACGAGGCCCTGCGCTAAGTCGCAGGCGATGACGGTGGGCGAGCGCACGCCGTGACGTTCCGGATCAGCCTTGAAGCCGGGCGCGCAGACCAGCGTGAGCTGCGGCGTGAAGCCAGCCAGCGCCGCCGTCTCGGGGGCACGCAGCATGGTGCGGATGAACAGGGCGTGCCAGGCATGCTCGGTGAAGACACGCACGCCGATGCGCTGGGCCGGGTCGGCGCCGGCATCGAGATCCTGCGCGAACAGGGTACGCCCGCCCGCATAGGCGAGGAAGTCAGTCTTCAGCGTCTCGAAATTCTCGCGGGTCAGGGCGTTGGCATTGTCCCACCAGATCGACTCCTCGGTCGCTTCCTCGCGGACGATGTAGCGGTCGTCCGGGCTGCGGCCGGTATGGGGGGCGGTGACGGCGACCAGCGCTCCGTCGACCGAAAGTCTCGCCTCGCCGCGGGCGACGGCGCGCTCGCACAGCACGGGCTCGGACAG
This sequence comes from Ancylobacter novellus DSM 506, assembly GCF_000092925.1. Lineage (NCBI taxonomy): Bacteria > Pseudomonadati > Pseudomonadota > Alphaproteobacteria > Hyphomicrobiales > Xanthobacteraceae > Ancylobacter > Ancylobacter novellus. The sequence continues at coordinate 4,630,474 of NC_014217.1, forward strand.
GTTCCAGAACACCCGGCCGGTGCCGGAAAGCCCGATCGCCTCGGCGCCGTGGTCTTCGTTTCGTGTGCCGGTCTGGTTCAAGGCGGCTCCCTCCTGACGCATTACAACCAGCGTCACCTTGGGAGCCCACTCGGGCAATTTGGCTGAGATTCCGGGTCCATTCTGTGACGAAAACGTGACGGCGCGCCCGCCGCTACCTATCCGCGCACCTTCAATGGTCTCATCGCACGTTGATCAGATGGCGACGCTGCGCGCTTTCGCAGCGAGTTCGACCAGAACCTCACGCATCTCCCGCGTGCTGGAGATGCGCCGGCCGAAGCCGAGGCGGCGCACGCTGGTGCCGCTCATCAATTCGCACCCTTCGGGGTCGAGCCCGACGATCTTCCAGTTGCCGGGACCGGTGCCGAGGAGGTGCATGGCGTAGAGCTGCACGGCGTCCTTGTGGTCGGCGTTCATGTGGGCGATGGCGTCCTCCTCCGCCTCGAGCACTTCGCTAGCGCCGACGGTCTCGGTCAGCAGCGCCGCCCCATCGACGTCGACGATGCGGCCGAAGCCGGCGACGAGATGGGCGCCGTCGAGTTCGACGCGGTAGAAGGCGAAGTCGGAGAAGCCGGCGAAGCCCGCCGCGTCGGGATGCCGCGCCAGGAAGCGGCGGCGCGCGGTGGCGATGTCGTCCTCCTCGGTGAGGCGCGCGATGCGCCCCTTGAGCCCGGCGCGGGCGCCCTGCAGCTCATCGCCGGCCCGGTTCTCGTCGACGAGAAGCGAGACACGCGTGTCTCGCCCGATGTTGCGCGTGTGGCGCGCGAGCCTGGAGAGCAGGAGCAGTGGCGCGCCGTCGGGAAGCGTCGCGAGTTGCACCAGCGAGGCATAGGGGCCGCCATCCTCGTCGAGGGTGGCGAGCGCGCCGGTCTGCGTTTCTCGTACGAGACGCTTCACGGTGGCGACGGGATCGAAATCGTTGGAAGGCTGGGCGATCGAGGACACGGTATTCACCTCCGCACTGCACGCCTGAGAGGTGAGCCTGTGCGGCGGCAGCGTCAAGCGGTGGGAATGCCGGATTGGCTATGTGCCTTGAATCGCGCTATTTTCGGTTGAATCGATTTGCGTGTCACATTATGGCCACGCCGGCACGGTTCACCGCCTCGTGTACCGCCGCCGAACAGGAAAGTGCGCAGATGCCGACCATCGCTCTCGTCGACGACGATCGCAACATCCTCACCTCCGTGTCCATTGCCCTGGAATCCGAAGGCTACCGGATCCAGACCTACACGGACGGCGCGACGGCGCTGGACGGCTTCAAGACCAATCCACCGGATCTCGCCATCTTCGACATCAAGATGCCGCGCATGGACGGCATGGAGCTGCTGCGGCGCCTGCGCCAGAAGAGCGACATGCCGGTGATCTTCCTCACCTCCAAGGACGATGAGATCGACGAGCTCTTCGGCCTGAAGATGGGCGCCGACGACTTCATCAAGAAGCCGTTCTCGCAGCGCCTGCTGGTCGAGCGGGTGAAAGCGGTGCTGCGCCGCGTCGCGCCGAAGGACGGCACCCTGCCGCGCGAGACCGACAGCGCCAAGGTGCTGGAGCGCGGCCAGCTCCGCATGGACCCTGAGCGCCACACCTGCACCTGGAAGGGCGAGAACGTCACCCTGACCGTGACGGAGTTCCTCATCCTGCAGGCGCTCGCCACCCGCCCCGGCGTGGTGAAGAGCCGCAACGCGCTGATGGATGCGGCCTATGACGACCAGGTCTATGTCGACGACCGCACCATCGACAGCCACATCAAGCGGCTTCGCAAGAAGTTCAAGGTCGTCGACGACAATTTCGAGATGATCGAGACGCTCTATGGCGTCGGTTACCGCTTCAAGGAGTAGCGGCTCTTTGCTCGACCCCGAATCGACCCGCGTCGCGGCCGAGGACGACCGGCTGGACACGGGCCCCGAGGAGACGGCGGACGCCTCCGGTCCGGAGCGTCGCGCGGGGGTGCTCGGCGCGCTGCGCCGCGTGCGCAACTTCGTCGCCTTCAAGAGCTTTTCCAGCCTCACCCGCCGCATCGTGCTGCTCAATCTCGTGGGCATGGGCGCGCTGGTGTCGGGCATTCTCTATTTGTCCGAGTTCCGCGCCGGGCTGATCGACGCGCGCGTGCAGAGCCTTCTGGTGCAGGGCGAGATCATCGCCGGCGCCATCGCCGCCTCGGCGCAGGTCGAGACCAACGCCATCACCATCGATCCCGAGCGCTTGCTCGAACTGCAGGCCGGCGAGAGCTATGGGCCGGGCGAGGAAGGCTTCGCGCCGCTCGAATTCCCGATCAATCCCGAGCGCGTCGCCCCGGTGCTGAAGCGCCTGGTCGAGCCGACGGGCACGCGCGCCCGCATCTATGATCGCGACGGTGCGCTGCTGCTGGATTCGCGCTCGCTCTATTCACGCGGCGAAATCCTGCGCTTCGACATGCCCGCTCCCAACGCGCCCAAGCCGAGCTGGATGGAGCGCGGCTGGAACGCCATGAAGATGTGGTTCGAGCGCGGCGACCTACCGCTCTACAAGGAGCTCGGACCGAACAACGGCAAGGGCTATCCCGAGGTCACCGCCGCGCTCCTGGGCCAGAAGTCGAGCGCCGTGCAGGTCAATGACCGCGGACAGGTCATCGTCTCGGTAGCGGTGCCGGTGCAGCGATTCCGCGCCGTGCTCGGCGCACTGCTGCTCTCGACGCAGGGCGGCGAGATCGACGAGGCGGTGGCGGCCGAGCGCCTCGTCATCGTGCGCGTCTTCATCGTCGCCATGGTGGTGATGGTGGTGCTGTCGCTGCTGCTCGCCAGCACCATCGCCGGCCCGGTGCGCAAGCTCGCCGACGCGGCCGAGCGGGTGCGCCGGCGTACCCGCTCGCGCGTCGAGATCCCCGATTTCACCAGCCGCTCGGACGAGATCGGGCACCTTTCCGGCGCGCTGCGCGACATGACCGACGCGCTCTATACGCGCATCGAGGCGATCGAGAGCTTCGCCGCCGACGTCTCGCACGAATTGAAGAACCCGCTGACCTCACTGCGCTCGGCAGTGGAGACGCTGCCGCTGGCCAAGACCGATTCCTCGCGCGGGCGGCTCATGGAAGTGATCCAGCACGACGTGAAGCGGCTCGACCGGCTCATCACTGACATCTCCGACGCCTCGCGGCTCGACGCCGAATTGCAGCGCCAGGAATCGGAGCCGGTCGACCTCGTGCGCCTGCTCAACACTGTCACCGGTGTCCATAATGACGTGGTGCGCGGCGACGGCGTGCATGTGTCGGTCGCCTTCGAGCATGCGCCGGGCGCGAGCGACGAGTTCATCGTGCCGGGCCACGATTCCCGGCTCGGCCAGGTGATCAACAATCTGATCGACAATGCCCGCTCCTTCACCCCCAAGGGCGGCGAGGTGCGCGTGACCTGCCGGCGCCACCGCGACGCGGTGGAGATCATCGTCGACGATGACGGGCCGGGCATCCCTCCGCACGCGCTGACCCGTATCTTCGAGCGCTTCTACACCGACCGGCCGGAGGAGCAGGGCTTCGGCCAGAACTCCGGTCTCGGCCTGTCGATTTCGCGTCAGATCGTCGAGGCGCATGGCGGGCGGATCTGGGCGGAGAACCGGCCGACCGAGGCCAAGAAGGTCCGGTCGAAGGCGAAGAGCAAATCTGCCGGCGCGTCCACTCCCGCGGAGAAGCCCGCCGGCGCGCGCTTCATCGTCCGCCTGCCGGCAAGCTGAGATGGCAGACGAGCTGCCACCGGCCGCCACCATTCACGCCTCCTGCGTGCGGGTGGGCGCGCAGGGCGTGCTGATCCGCGGACCGTCGGGCGCCGGAAAGTCCCATCTCGCCTTCGCGCTGATCCTCGCCGGCCGTTCCGGCCTCGTGCCGCCGGCAGAGTTGGTTGCCGATGACCGCGTCGTGCTGACGCGGCGCGGGACGCGGCTTTTCGCCGCCGCGCCGCACAATCTCGCCGGCCTTATCGAGATAAGGGGCGCCGGCCTCAGGCGGCTACCGCCTCTTGCCGAGGCGGCGGTCGACCTTGTCGTCGATCTCGGGGCGCCGGACGCCGCCCGGCTGCCGCCACCGGAGGCGCTGCGCACGCAGATCGAGGGAGTGGAGATCGAACGCCTGCCGGTGTTTACCGGGGGTGATCCGCTGCAGCAGGTGCTGGCGCTGCTGCTCACCGGGCCGGCCCTGAGCTGAGCAAGGATGTGCGTGGCAAGCGCAGGGTGCCCACGGCAAGGTGTCGACGGTTTTTCCCCAGCGGCACTTGCCATTCGTGTGCGGTGCAACGATGATGTGCGCCCCGCGAAGGGGGCGGGCGGATCGGCGATCTTGGGCGCCCCCGCAAAAGAATGTGCAAGTCGCGCCGGATGGGCGCGCGGCGGAGCAGGATGATAGGCCTCGTACTTGTAACGCACGGACGCCTTGCCAGCGAGTTCCGTGCCGCGCTCGAACACGTGATGGGACCGCAATCCCAGATCGAGACGATCACCATCGGTCCGGATGACGACATCGAGCGGCGGCGCCTCGACATCGTCGAGGCGGTCGCTGCGGTGAACAGCGGCGAGGGCGTCGTCATCCTCACCGACATGTTCGGCGGCACGCCCTCCAACCTCGCCATCTCGGTCATGACCTCGCCCGATATCGAGGTGGTCGCCGGCATCAATCTGCCCATGCTGGTCAAGCTCGCCACCGTGCGCGCCGAGGTGCCGATGCCCGAGGCGGTGGCGCAGGCGCAGGAGGCGGGGCGCAAATACATCAATATCGCCAGCCGCGTGCTGGCGGGGAAATGACCGTGACGATGACCGCGGTCCGGCGCGAACTCGCCATCCTCAACAAGCGTGGCCTGCATGCGCGCGCCTCTGCCAAGTTCGTTCAGACGGTCGAGCGCTTCAATGCCGAGGTGCGCGTCACCCGCGCCGGCGAGACCGTGGGCGGCACCTCCATCATGGGGCTGATGATGCTCGCCGCCGCGCCCGGCACCAGCATCCTGGTCGAGGCCAGCGGGCCGGACGCGCAGGCGGCGCTCGAGGCGCTCGACGCGCTCGTCGCCGACCGCTTCGGCGAGGGCGAATAAACCTCGCGCCATAGGCTGCGACTGTCACATAAAGACATCTTTATATCGTTATTGTGTTTCCCTGGCCGGGCTGCTATCACCCGGCAAGCTCATCCGCGCGAGCTGCGCGCCAAGGCAGAAGGGACGCCGCACATGGCCATCGCCAGCGACTACATCGTCAGGGACATCGGCCTCGCCGATTTCGGCCGCAAGGAGATCGACCTCGCCGAGACCGAGATGCCGGGCCTGATGGCCATCCGCGCCGAATACGGCCCGTCGCAGCCGCTGAAGGGCGCGCGCATCGCCGGCTCGCTGCACATGACCATCCAGACCGCGGTGCTGATCGAGACGCTGAAGGCGCTCGGCGCCGATGTGCGCTGGGTGTCGTGCAACATCTTCTCGACCCAGGACCATGCCGCCGCCGCCATCGCCGCCGCCGGCACGCCGGTCTTCGCCTTCAAGGGCGAGACGCTGACCGAATACTGGGACTTCACCGCCAAGCTGTTCGACTGGCACGGCGGCGGTGTCCCGAACATGATCCTCGACGACGGCGGCGACGCCACCATGCTCGTGCATCACGGCCTGCGCGCCGAGAACGGCGACACGGCGTTCCTCGACAAGGCGGAGTCCGAGGAAGAGGTGATCTTCTTCGCCCTGATCAAGAAGCTGCTGGCCGAGAAGCCGAAGGGCTGGTTCGCCGAGGTCGCCAAGTCGATCAAGGGCGTCTCGGAAGAGACCACCACGGGCGTGCACCGGCTCTACAAGCTCGCCGAGCAGGGCAAGCTGCTGTTCCCGGCGATCAACGTGAACGACAGCGTCACCAAGTCAAAGTTCGACAACCTCTATGGCTGCCGTGAATCGCTGGTCGACGCCATTCGCCGCGGCACCGACGTGATGCTGGCCGGCAAGGTCGCCTTCGTCGCCGGCTTCGGCGATGTCGGCAAGGGTTCGGCCGCCTCGCTGCGCCAGGCCGGCGCGCGCGTCATCGTCTCCGAGGTCGATCCGATCTGCGCCCTGCAGGCGTCGATGGAAGGCTATGAGGTGGCGACCATCGAGGACGCCTTCTCCCGCGCCGACATCTATGTCACCGCCACCGGCAACCGCGACATCATCACCGTCGACCATATGCGGCAGATGAAGGACCGGGCGATCGTCTGCAACATCGGCCACTTCGACAACGAGATTCAGGTCGCCGGCCTGAAGAATTTCAAGTGGAACAACATCAAGCCGCAGGTGGACGAGATCGAGTTCCCGTCCGGCAACCGCATCATCCTGCTGTCGGAAGGCCGTCTGGTGAACCTCGGCAACGCCATGGGCCACCCGTCCTTCGTGATGTCGTCCTCCTTCTCCAACCAGACGCTCGCCCAGATCGAGCTCTGGGCGAACCCCGGCAAATACGAGAAGAAGGTCTACACCCTGCCGAAGTTCCTCGACGAGAAGGTCGCCGCGCTGCACCTGGAAAAGCTCGGCGTGAAGCTGACCAAGCTGCGTCCCGAGCAGGCCGATTATATCGGCGTGCCGGTCGAGGGCCCGTTCAAGCCGGACCACTATCGGTATTGATCGACATCGATCCACGACGGAAAAGGGCGCCCTCGCGGCGCCCTTTTTTGTGGCCTCACAGTTCCTTCTGCATCAGCACCAGATCGAGCCGGTTCCCGAACTTTATGCCGATGCCGGGCATGTAGGCGCTCTGCACGAAGCCGAGCTTCGTATGCAGCGCCAGCGAGGCCTCGTTGCCGGCGGTGATGCCGCCGATCATCACCTTCTTGCCGATCGCACGCGCCGGCTCGAACAGAGCCTCGACGAGCCGGCGCCCCAGCCCGCGACCCTGCGCATGCTCGGCCACATAGACCGAATGCTCGACGCTGATGCGGAAGCCCTCGAAGGGGCGGAAATCGCCGAAGCTGGCATAGCCGAGCACCTCGCCGGCCTCCTCGGCGACGATGACCGGATAGGACTTGGCCTGCCGGTCGCGCAGCCAGCCGAGCCGGCCGGAAAGATCGGTCGGGGTGTCGTTCCAGATCGCCGTCGAGTTCAGCACCGCGTAATTGTAGATGGCGAGGATGCCGGGCAGGTCGGCGTCGACGGCGTCGCGTAGCATCATGGTGTTCACCTTACGCGGGCAGGCCGCTATTTTCCACGCCCGCCGCTGGCATGACGCTCCCGCCTCCCCATATCCAACTTTCGCGGCGCTGCCGCTGAGGAGGAAAGACCAAGGCAATGAGCTCGACCGATCCCTTCGATCGCATGCGTTTCACCGTCCGCCGGGTGAGTTGGTGGCAGGTGGCGCTCGTCGTGGCCGTTGCGCTGGCCATCGGCACCGCATTGGCGGTGGTGGCGGCGAGCGTGTTCCTCGTTGTCTTCCCCATCGTGGTGATCGCCGGCCTCGCCTATCGCCTGTTCGGCGGGCGCAAGCGCGCCGGCACCGAAGCGGGGCCGACCATCATCGACGCCGAATACCGCGTATTGTCGCCGGAAGAGGCGGCGCGGGCGGACGAGGAACGCTGGGATCCGGACCGGCGCCTGCGCTGAGGCGCGGCTGCCTCACTTCTCGACGAAGGCCTTCTCGATCACGAAGTCGCCCGGCTCGGTGGTCGAGCCTTCCTCGAAGCCCTTGTCCTTCAGGATCACGCGCATGTCGTCGAGCAGCTGCGGGCTGCCGCACAGCATGATGCGGTCGTCCTCCTTGCTGAGCGGCGGCAGGTCGAGGTCCTGGAACAGCTTGCCCGACGTGATCAGGTCGGTGATGCGGCCCTGATTGTGGAAGGGCTCGCGCGTCACGGTGGGGTAGTAGACCAGCTTCTCCAGCACCAACTCGCCGAAATACTCGTTCTGCGGCAGCTCCTCCTCGATCAGCTCGCGATAGGCGAGCTCGGCGACGGTGCGCACGCCGTGGACGAGGATGACCTTCTCGTAGTTCTCGTAGGTCTCCGGGTCCTTGATCAGGCTGAGGAAGGGCGCGAGCCCCGTGCCGGTGGCCAGCAGGTAGAGCCGGCGGCCGGGCACCAGATAGTCCACCAGCAGCGTGCCGGTCGGCTTGCGCCCGACGATGATCTCGTCGCCCACCTTCAGATGCTGTAGCCGCGAGGTGAGCGGGCCGTTCGGCACCTTGATGGAGAAGAACTCCATCGTCTCCTCGTAATTGGCGCTGGCGATGGAATAGGCGCGCAGCAGCGGCTTGCCGTCGACCGGGAGGCCGATCATCACGAACTGCCCGTTCTTGAAGCGCAGCGCGGGGTCGCGCGTGGTGGTGAAGGTGAACAGGTTGTCCGTCCAGTGGTGCACGGACAGGACGCGCTCGTGATGGAGATTGCTCATTTACAATCCATATAAGTGGAAACTTCCGAACAAACTGGAAGTCCATGTAGTTCCGGGCGCCCGGTTTACTGCGCATTCGGTCCGCTGTCGACCCTTGCTTGCGTGCTGACGCGCTATGGAAAGAACATGTGTAGCTCGGGCTCGGCCGGCCATGAGGAGGATCAATGTTCAGCCACATCAATCTCGGCGCGCGGGATCTTGCGCGGATGACCGCCTTCTACGACGCCGTGCTGGCCCCGCTCGGCCTCGTGCGGGTCGATGTCGAGGACGATGGCGGCCCGGCCGGCGCGATGTGGACCCTGCCCGGCCAGCACTGGCCGCAATTCTTCGTGCAGCTGCCGTTCAACGGCCTGCCCGCCACCTGGGGCAACGGCACGCAGGTGAGTTTCGCCGCGCCATCGCCGGCGGCGGTGGATGCCGCTTGGCAGGCCCTCGTCGACAATGGCGGCGTCGACGAAGGCGAGCCGGGCCTGCGGCCGAACTACGCGCCGGACTATTACGGCGCCTATGGCCGCGACCCGGAAGGCAACAAGCTGTGCTTCGTGCACATGGCCGAGCTGGAGCATCTGACGGTGCGGGCGGGGGCGTGAGAGCCTGCGGGTTCAGCGCGCGATATCGCTGTTGCGCTTGGCCTCGTACATCAGCGCGTCGGCCCGCTTGACCACCACTTCGAGCCGCTCGCCCGGCGTGCTGGTCGCCATGCCGATCGAAAGGCTCAGCGTCGAGGCGGAATAGAACTGGTTGTTGAGCACCACGAGCTGGGTGATGTTCTCCATCACCGCCAGCCCGCCATCCTCGTCGACGCCCGGCAGCAGCACGGCGAACTCGTCGCCGCCGATGCGGGCGGCGCAGTTGGGCTTGTCGATGGCCTTGCCCAGCACTTCGCCCGCGCGGCGCAGCAGCGTGTCACCGGCGGCGTGGCCGAGCTGGTCGTTGACCTGCTTCAAATCGTTCAGGTCGATCATGATGACGGTGACCGGGAACGGACCGCGCCGCTCCAGCCGGTTCAATTCGTCGACATAGAAGGAGCGATTGTAGAGCTTGGTCAGCACGTCGTGCTTGCCGAGATATTCGAGATAGGCCTCGGCCTTCTTGCGTGCGGTAATGTCGGTGAGCGCCACCTGCACCAGCGACCAGTCGTGCTCGTGGCCCGGCAGCACCGAGAATTGCAGGTGCACGTGCAGCTCGTCGCCGCCGAGCGTGTAGTTCACCACCTCGCGCGCGTGGAACAGCTTGCCGTTCCACAGATCGATCAGTTGCTCGCGGAAATGGCGCTGCATGTCCTCGCGGAATACGCTCGCCGTGTCGGCGATAAGCTGCGTCTTGCTGTCGGCGCCGAACATTTCCAGCGTGTGCTGGTTGACGTCGATGATGCGGATCTCGCTGATGCAGCGCTGGACGAATTCCGGGTGCACGTCGGTGAAGACGCGGAAATCGGAGATGCCGCGCAGGCGCACATCGTCCATCAGCTGCTTGATGGTGGAGAAGTCCTCGACCCACAGCGACACCGGCGAATGCTGGAACAGGCCCTGCGCATATTCCTCGGCGCGGGCGGCCTGCCGGCGGGCCGTCTCGCGCTCGGTGACGTCCTCGGCGGAGAGCAGCACGCGCTCGAGCGTCTCCTCATGGCCGGGCAGGACGAGGCCCTTGAGCTGGATGTCGAGGCGCTGGCCGCTCAGCGTGTAGTTGACGGCCTGGCTGGCGAAGCTGGTGTAGCCGTCCCAGAGCTGCGCCAGCTCCTCGATATGGGTCTTCAGCATATCGCCGCGGAACACCTTGTCGAGATTGTCGACGAGGTGGTCGAGGCTGTCGGCCTCGAACAGGCTCAGCGTGCGCTGGTTGACCTTCAGCACCTTGATGCGCTGCGAACATTCCGCCACCCGCTCGGGCCGGCCGCGCAGATGGTCGCGCAGAGAGGAGACGCCCTGCGCCCGCCAATGGTCGAACAGCTGCTTGACGCCGCTGAAGTCCTCCAGCCAGAGCGAGATCGGCGCCAGCTCGAACATCTCGACATGGTCGCTGGCCGAGGCCGGAGCGTCCACCTCGTCTTCCAGCTGCGGCATCGTCGTCTTACTCGGCTTCATGATGGACCACGCCAGCCCACGCTGGGGGAGTGTTCGCGACGGCACGCTGATGGCGGCTCGGGAAACGCGGGTTCGATAGGCAGGACGCCACTAGATGGGATAAGACCATTTAGTCCGATTTTCGATGTAACCTAAGCGAGATTCGTTGCTACCGCAAATATCATGCGCCGGAGGGGGCGAGCCTCCTGATAGACCTATCCGTCACCTCCAGGCTATATCCTTCCACTATTCCGGGTGCCCGTCGAGGCACCGTGCGCGGTGAACCATGAGCGACATTGTCTGCATTTCCCCGATCGACGGTTCCGAGCTTGTCCGTCGCCCGGCGGCCACCGAGGCAGCGCTGGCGCAGGCGCTGGAGGCCGCCCGCGCGGCGCAGCGCGAATGGCTGAAGGTGCCGATCGCGGAACGGTCCGCCTACGTGCTGCGCTTCCTCGACGCCATGCTGGCGATGAACCAGGAGATCGTGCCCGAGCTCGCCCAGCAGATGGGCCGGCCGGTGCGCTATGGCGGCGAGTTCCGCGGTTTCGAGGAGCGCGTGCGCTATGTCGTCGACATGGCCGAGGATGCGCTCGCGCCCGTCGTGCCGCATGACGAGCGCCCCGGCTTCACCCGCTATATCCGCCGTGACCCGCTCGGCATCGTGCTGGTGGTGGCGCCGTGGAACTACCCCTACCTCACAGCGGTCAACACCATCGCCCCCGCGCTGATCGCCGGAAACGCCGTGCTGCTCAAGCATGCCGCCCAGACCATCCTCGTCGGCGAGCGCTTCCAGATGGCGATGGACCGGGCCGGCCTGCCGAAGGGCCTGTTCGCCAATCTCGTGCTCACCCATGATCAGACGTCAAAGCTGATCGGCTCGGACGCGGTCGACTTCGTCAACTTCACCGGCTCGGTGGAGGGCGGCAGAGCTATCGAGCGCGCGGCGGCCGGCACCTTCACCCCGCTCGGGCTGGAGCTCGGCGGCAAGGACCCGGCCTATGTGCGGGCCGACGCCGATTTCGACTTCACCGTCGAGAACCTCGTCGACGGCGCCTTCTACAATTCAGGCCAGTGCTGCTGCGGCATCGAGCGCATCTATGTGCAGGAGAGCCTGTACGACCGCTTCGTCGACAGCTTCGTGGCGCTGACCGGCAAATACGTGCTCGGCAACCCGCTCGACGATGCCACCACCCTCGGCCCGATGGCTCAAGGCCGTTTCGCCGAGCTGATCCGCCGGCAGACGGCGGAGGCGGTGGCCAAGGGCGCGAAGGCCCATCTCGACCCCGCCGCCTTCCCGGCCAACCGCGAGGGCACGCCCTATCTCGCCCCGCAGGTGCTGACCGGCGTCGACCATTCCATGTCGGTGATGCGGGAGGAGAGCTTCGGCCCGGTCGTCGGCATCATGAAGGTGAAGGACGACGACGAGGCGCTGAAGCTGATGAATGACAGCGTCTATGGCCTCACCGCCTCGATCTGGACCGCCGACCTCGAGGCGGCCGAGCGGATCGGCGGCGAGGTCGAGACCGGCACCGTCTTCATGAACCGCTGCGACTATCTCGATCCGGGCCTTGCCTGGACGGGGGTGAAGGAGACCGGACGCGGCGCCTCGCTGTCGCGCATCGGCTTCGAGATGCTCACGCGGCCGAAATCCTTCCACCTGCGGCACGGGTGAGCGCGCCATAGCGCCGCGCCGCCTCGATGGCGAGGCCGGTGCCGACCGAGCCGAACGTGTCGCCCTCGACCACCCGCGCCTGCGGCACCGCCGCGCGGATCGCCGCGCGTACGTGGACGAGCCGGGTCGAGCCGCCGGTGAGGAACAGCGCGTCGATGTCGTCGGCCTTCAGCCCGGCCTGATCAAGGCAGATGCCGACGCGCGCGGCGATGCGCTCGGCCAGCGCCCTCGTGTGCGCCACCAGTTCCTCCGGCGTGATGCCGACCGACAGGCCGGCCTCCAGCCAGCCCAGGTCGACCTCGGCGCGGGCGGTCTCGGCCAGCGCGATCTTCGCCCCTTCGGCCTCCATCGCCAGCGTGTGGCCGCGCTGTTCCTCGATCACCCTTATCAGCCGCTCGACCAGTTCCGGCTTCGCCGCTTCGCGCCGCACCTCGTTGAGCTCGCGCACGGTCTTGGCGGTGTAGAGCCGGTTGATGCTCGACCAGGTCGCCAGCTCGTGGAAATAGCCGCTCGGCACGTCGCGGCCGGGACGCTTCATCGGGCTGCGATAGCCGATGAGCGGCATCAGCGTGCCGAGGCTGAGATGCCGGTCGACATCGGTGCCGCCGATGCGCACGCCGTCATTGGCGAGGATGTCGCCGGCGCGGTCCGCCTTCGCCCGGCGCGCCGGGCCGAGCCGGACGATGGAGAAGTCGGAGGTGCCGCCGCCGATATCGGCGATCAGCGCCATCTCCTCGCCCGTCACCCGCTGCTCGTAGTCGAGCGCGGCGGCGATGGGCTCGTACTGGGTCGAGACGTCGCGGAAGCCGAGCGAGGTGGCAATGGCGCGCAGCGCGTCCTCGGCCTTGGCATTGGCCGCCGCGTCGTCGTCGACGAAGAATACCGGCCGGCCGAGCACCACCTCGTCGAGCTCGGCACCGATATCGGCCTCGGCGCGCTGCTTCACCGCGCCGATATAGTCGGCGATCACGTCGCGGAAGCCGATGGCGCGGCGGCCGATCTGCGTCTTCTCGTCGATCAGCGCGCTGCCGAGCACGGCCTTGAGGCTGCGCATCAGCCGCCCGTCCTCGCCGCCGACATAACGCGCCATGGCGGCACGGCCGATGGTGAGCACGCCCCGGCGGTCGTAGAAGACGGCGCTCGGCACCGTGTCCTTGCCGTCCTCCAGCGCCGCCAATGCCGGGGCGCCATCGCGCCAGATCCCCAGCGTGGTGTTGGAGGTGCCGAAATCGAGGCCGCAGAACGCCATGCCGAACTCCCGCGCAGTCGAGGGTCCCGCGAAGGGCGCCCGAAGGGGCGCCTTCCTAGAGGCTTCGGGCCGCGGCATCAACTGACATCATGTTGACGGCGCGCGCGGCACGGGCCACAGCTTGGCGCGAACCATATGGGGGATATTTCCGTGACGATGCATGACTGGACGATGAAGCACTCGATCGCCGCGGTGGTGATCCTCCTGATCGCGGTGGGCGCCTTCCTGTTCAGCTGGACCTGACGCCGCGGCGACGTATTCCCCCGCTTCCTTCTGGCCTTTGTCACATTCAGCGCCTATCTGACGCGGAAGGCCCTTCCGCAACGGGCCGCCTTGTGATCCCCCCGGGAGGAGTAGCGTCCGCCGTGCTGTCCAATTCGCCGACCGACGAGAACGCCGATCCGGCTGGCGGGCTGCACGACGCGTCGCGGCTGTCCGACGTGCTGACCCGGATCGCCAATGATCCGAAGCGCGATCGCATCGCGGTGGGCGATTTCCTCAGGGCCATGCAGGAGCGCGCCTTCGGGCCGCTGATGCTGATCTTCGCGCTGCCCAACGTGCTGCCGACGCCGCCGGGCACCTCTTCCGTGCTCGGTGCGCCGCTGGTGTTCCTGGCGGCGCAGCTCGCGCTCGGCCGATCGCCCTGGCTGCCGCCGATCATCGCGCGGCGTTCCATCGCCCGGAAGGATTTCGCCGCCTTCGTCGGCAAGGCCACGCCCTGGCTCGCCAAGGCCGAGCGCCTGCTTCAGCCGCGCCTCGGCGCGCTGGCGCATCCGCCGGCGGAATATATCGTCGGGCTGGTGTGCTTCGTCCTGTCGGTGGTGCTGGTGCTGCCCATCCCGCTCGGCAACATGCTGCCGGCGCTGGCCATCTGCATCATGGCGCTGGGCATTCTCGAGCGCGACGGGATCTGGATCCTCGTCGGCATGGCGATCGCGCTCACCTCGCTCGGCGTGGTGTCCGGCGTCGTCTGGGCCTTCGTGAAGGCGTCGCTTTTCGTCATCCACAGCGTGCTGGGCTGACGGCCCGGCTCACCCGGTGGCGCGGGCGCTCTCCAGCGCACGGCTGAGCATTTCCAGGCATTCGCGGGCCTGCTCATGGCCGGTCTCGTCGCCACGCAGGCGCAGGGCCAGGTCGCGCAGGTCGCGTATGGCGACGTCGACGGCGGTGAACAGGTCGATGTCGAGCTCGGGCTCGGGCGCCGCGACGCGGGCGGGGAACGGAATGACGTTACTCATCTCAAACTGAAGACTCGTGTGCGCGAATCGCCAATGGCGGCGTTGCGGAACGATGCCCTCAATTGGTTAACGCCCCCTCCCATTACCGCGACGGCCCGCTCTCCGGGAAGAGAGCGGGCCGCGACGGACGGACACGGTGGGGGAGGGAGCCGGGTCCGCCCGGCCTCGCGTCAGCGGTGGCGGTCCTGACGCTCGGCGTTCTCGATGGCGCGCTCGGCATTGGCGGCGATGCCGTTCTGCACGCTCACCGCGGCGTTGCGGCCTTCGACGAGGGCGGGCGCCCTGAAGGCGGACGCGCTGGCGATCGCGGCTTTGTAGCCGGCGACTTCCGCCGGATCGCGCACCTCGGCGGCATGGGCGCCGGAGAAGGCAGCGAGAGAGACGATGGCCGACAGGATGGCGGCGGTAGCGAACTTGGTCATGATGGCAAATCCTTCGTTGGGATCAGCCCCTTGCGGGCTGGACGATTTCAGGAAGCCGGTGGGCGATGCGCCGCGCCGGCGGTCGGGTCAGCGGCGGACCTGACGCTCGGCGTTTTCGATAGCGCGCTCGGCGTTGGCGGCGATGCCGCTCCGCGCGCTCACGGTGGCATTGCGGCCTTCGACGACGGCGGGCGCCCTGAAGGCGGACGCGCTGGCGATGGCGGCCTTGTAGCCGGCGACTTCCGCCGGATCGCGCACCTCGGCGGCATGGGCGCCCGAGAGAGTGGCGAGAGAGATGAAGGCCGACAGGATGGCGGCGGTGCTGGTCTTGGTCATTGCGGTCTCTCCTTGTTTCGACCCTCGCCCCGCTATCGGGTCCGAAGGCGTTGGATCTTGGCGCCGGCGGTGACTGCCGGCTCGGTGTGGAAATATGTATCTCACACGATCTAATCGGTGACGATACACAATTGCGCATGGCTGCCATGCGAACGATCGATAGCGATTAGATCGTGTGCGATTTTCTTAAGAGGTGTCCGCTGGGAAGCGATCCGAATGGGGCTCGCGCGTGGCCAACTTGGGAATGACGCTACCGCGGTCGGGCCGTCATCCCCGGGCTTGACCCGGGGATCCACGACTTGCCGGATGCGCCGAGATGTACCGAAGGCGTGGATGGCCGGGCCAAGCCCGGCCATGACGACGCTTCAGGCGTCCGCCGACTACAGAATTACATGCACGTTTGGGCGGGGTTCCAGGCACGCAGTCGCCAGCGCAACGGGAGTGCCTTCGCGACAGACTTTCAATCCCGATGACCGTCATCCTTAGGTGCCCGGCGTCAGCCGGGCCTCGAAGGATGCTCATCAGGATGCGCTGTAGCGACCATCCTTCGAGGCTCGCGCAGCCTGTCCTCGGGCTTGCCGTAGGCAAGACCCGTGGGCTCGCACCTCAGGATGACGGTGCATTGTGGGAGAGGCGAAGAACCCGCTTTCTCCGGGTCTGGCCACCCCCATCAATATACAGTCAATATGCATTCAATACTTCATTGTATTGACATTGTATGCTTTCAATTCCATATATTGATCGCATTCAGGAGACGCCGCCATGCTTGCCCGCGCCCCGACCGAGACCGCCGCCCAGGACTATCCCAAGCTCTCGCCCTTCGAGTGCGGCATACGCGGGCGCTGCCCGCGCTGCGGCCAGGGACATCTGTTCAACGGCTTCCTGACATTGGCGCCGCGCTGCGAGGTCTGCGGGCTCGACTATTCCTTTGCCGACCCGGCGGACGGCCCGGCCTTCTTCGTCATCTGCTTCGTCTGCGTTCCGGCGGTGATCTTCGGCCTTTGGCTGGAGGTCGCGTTCCAGGTGCCCTACTGGGTCCACCTGATCACGACGCTGCCGGTGCTGCTCATCACCTGCATCCCGCCGCTGCGGCCGCTGAAGGGGTGGCTCGTCGCCAGCCAGTACTATTACAAGGCCGAGGAAGGTCGCCTCATCATGGTCGACCCGCCGGCCGCGCCCGGCTCAGCCCCGCACAACTGACCTCTCGCCCGTCTCGGCGAAGCGCGCCGGTTGTACGCCGGCTGCCGCCATATCCTCCCCGCACGCGTCCGAGCCGAGATAGGCGAGTTCCCATTCGCGCGGCTCCAGCAGCGGATCGAGCGCGCGCAATTCCTCGTCGACCACGCCCGGATGGCAGTGGACGAGGATGCGCTCCCCCGGTCCGGCCAGCGCCGCGCGGAAGACCTCGCGATAGGGCGGCTCGGGCATGAAGCCGTAGAGCCCGCGAAAGCTGTCATTGCTGACAATGCCCGCCTTCGCCGCGGCCTGCGCCGTGCCGGCGCCGAGCGTGCCCACGATAATTGCCTTCCTGAAACCGATGCCACGCCGGCGTGCCCGGGCCGCCGGCTCCGAGCAGTTGCGCAGCCAGGGCAGCCGGCCGGCATAGCGCGCGCTCAATTCCGCGATGACGATGTCGCGTATGCCCGGCAGCGCGTGCGCGTGCTGGTGGCCGTCGAGGAAATCCGGCGGCGCGTCCCATTCTTCCTCGAAGGCGTCGAGCTGCGCGCGCAGTTCATCCCGTATCGCCGGACGCGGCAGGACGCCGGCAAGCGCGCGCAGCGCCAATGCGCCGATTTCAGGCAGCCTTCCGTCGCGCGCCAGCCCCCTGGCGGGGGAGAGCGGACGCTGCCCGGTCAGGGTGAAATGCAGGCCGATATCCGCCGGATGGGCGCGCGCCAGTGCGCGCAGCCCCTCGGCGCGGCGGCGCCAGGCGGGCATCCCGGTCATCGCGCCTGTGGCGGAAAGCCTGCCCTTCTCGATCAGGGTCTCGATGGCGTCGCAAACGCCCGTGCTCAAGCCGTAATCGTCGGCGCAAATTACTATGGATTTGCGGTACTCATACACGGGTATTGGCGAGCCCAACAATTATCACAATCAGACCATACGTCATCATGCGCTCCTGAGAAGCAGAAATCATCCTAAGAATTAGGAAGGTGCCTGCCGCTCCGGCAGGTGTGGAAGTAAAACTGGCGTCGACAGCATGACGAATTCTTCCCCAAGGTCACTTCACCTGATATCGGTCGTCGTCCCCGTCTATAACGAGGCGAGCTGCCTCGAGGCGCTGCACGCCCGGCTGAGCGCCGTGCTGGATCACCATCCCGACGTGCAGCGCGAGTTCATCTTCGTCGACGACGGCAGCCGCGACGGCAGCTTCGATATGCTGGTGGAATTGGGTCGCCGCGATCCCGCCGTCAAGGCGCTGCGCTTCGCCCGCAACTTCGGCAAGGAATCGGCGATGGCCGCCGGCCTGCGCGCCGCGGTGGGCGACATCGTCGTGCTGATGGATTCCGACCTGCAGCATCCGCCGGAGGTCATTCCGCAGATGATCGAGCGCTGGCAGGACGGCGCGCAGATGGTCATCGCCGTGCGCCGCTCGCGCACCACCGATCCGCTCGGCCGGCGCCTTTTCACCCGCGGCTTCTATCATTTCTTCCGCGCGCTCTGTGAGGTCGACATCCCGGAAGGGGCGGGCGACTTCCGCCTGTTCGACCGCCGTGTGGTCGACGCCATCAACGCCCTGCCGGAGCGCAACCGCTTCATGAAGGGCATCACCAGCTGGGTCGGCTTCCGTCAGGAGGAGATCGAGTTCGAGGTGGCCGAGCGCGCCGGCGGCGTCAGCTCCTTCTCGACGCTGCGCCTGCTGCGCTACGCCATAGACGGGCTGTCCTCCTTCTCCATGGTGCCGCTGCGCGTCTGGTCGCTGGCCGGCGTCATCCTCGCCGGCCTGTCCGGCCTCTACGGGATCTACATCCTCGGCGAGGTGCTGGTGCTTGGCGTGCGCACGCCGGGCTTCCCGACGATCATGGTGAGCATGCTGTTCGTCTCCGGCGTGCAACTCATCAGCCTCGGCGTCATCGGCGAATATGTCGGGCGCATCTTCACCGAGGTGAAGCACCGCCCGCTCTACCTCGTCGCCGACGAGGTCGGCTTCGCGCCTCCGACGGCTCTTCCTCCCTCCGCCCAATCTCTTTCCGCTCATGCCGGCGACCGGCATGTCCCCTCGCTCGTGCCCGACGGTTTCGCCTCGTGATCTCACGCATATCGGCTTCTCCCGCGGCGGCCGAATGGCCCGCCCTCCTCGTCGGGCGCGCCTGGCGCTCCGCGGTGCTCGGGCGCGTCGCCAGCATCGGCCTGTTCGCCGTCATCGCCGCGTGGATCGTGCTGAGCTTCCGCGACTACGGCATCAGCAATGACGAGCCGGTGCAGCACACCTACGGGCAATTGCTGCTCGCCTGGTACGCCAGCGGCTTCACCGACGACCGGGCCTTCCACTACATCAACCTCTATCTCTATGGCGGGCTGTTCGACCTGATCGCGGCGGGGCTGGAGCCCTATGTGCCGCTGCCGCTCTATGAGTGGCGGCACCTGCTCTCCGCCGGTTTCGGATTCGTCGGGCTGATCGGCGTGTGGCGCCTCGCCAAGCTGCTCAGCGGCGAGAAGGCCGGCATCCTCGCCGTGCTCATGCTGGCCTTCACCGGCATGTATGGCGGGGCGATGTTCACCCACACCAAGGACGTGCCCTTCGCCGCCGCCATGGCGTGGAGCCTCTATTTCATCACCGCCTGCGTGGTGCAGCTCCCAGTGGCGCCGAGCTGGCGCGCCGCCCTCGGGCTCGGCGTCTCCATCGGCTGCGCCCTCGGCCTGCGGGTCGGCGGCGTGTTCGGGGTGTTCTACCTGGTGCTGACCATCGCGGCGGCGACGCTGGTGTTCCGCGACATCCGCCTGCCGCTGCGGGTGCTGCCACGCCTTATCGCCGCCGCGGCGGTCTCCTTCGCCATCACCGCGCTCGCCTGGCCGTGGTCGATGCTGCCCCCGACCAACCTGTTCGCGGCGATGGGGGCGTTCAACAACTTCACCTTCGACCTCAGCACGCTGTTCAACGGCAAGCTGGTGCCGATCGGCCAGGTGCCGCCGACCTACATGTCGGAATATCTGCTGATCAAGCTGCCGGAGATCACGCTGCTCGGCCTCTTCGCTGCGCTGGCGATGGCGGGTGTCTCGGGCGTGCGGCTCGTGCTCGCCCACCGCACTACGCAGGCGACGCAGCTTCATCCGCGCCGGCTGATCGGCTATCTGCCGCTGCTGCTGGCGGTGTTCGTGCCGATCGTCTTCACGCTCACCGACGATCCGCCGCTCTATAACGGCATCCGCCATTTCCTCTTCGTGCTGCCGCCGGTGACGGTGCTGGCCGCGCTCGGCCTGCAGGCGGCGTGGCGCCACCTGTGGCGGCGCTCCCACGTGCTCGGCCTCGGCTTCGCCACCGCGGCGCTGGCAATTGTCACCTTTAATGCCACCACCTTCCTGCGCCTGCATCCTTACGAATATGTCGCCTATAACCAGCTCGTCGGCGGCACCGCCGGTGCGTGGGGCCGGTTCGAGGGCGACTATTGGTCGACCAGCCTGCGCGAGGCGGCGCTGGCCCTGCGCCACAGCCTGGAACAGGAGGGCCATCCGCCCGGTCGCCGCTACAAGGTGGCGGTCTGCGCCGAGGACGTGCAGGCCTCGACCTATCTCGGGCCGGATTTCGACATGGTCGACGACTGGGACGCCGCCGACTTCCTCATGACCGCCCGCAACACCGGCTGCGACGACGCGCCGGGCCTCGCCTATGCGACGGTGAGCCGGATGGGCGTCCCGCTTGCCACCACGCTGGATATGCGCCTGCGCCATGCACCGCTCGAGACGCCACTGCCGGCCGGCAAGGACACTCCCGGCTTCGACCTGAATGCCCCGGCGGTATCGCTGAAGGATGGCGGCCCGCAGGTGGCCAAGGCGAAGCCATAGAGTTGGCCGTAAGGAGCGTGTCATGGCGGGCATGGTGCAGCAGGACGGGGCGGCGGGCCGGTGGCCGGCGCTGGTCGCCCGCGCCCGCCATCTCCTGCTCTTTGCCGCGCTCGGCGGCATCGGCACGCTCGCCCATTACGCCGTGCTGATCGGGCTGGTGCAGGGCGGCGTTGCCGGGCCGGTGGCGGGCTCGACCGCCGGCTTTCTCGTCGGCGGTCTCACCAACTACCAGCTCAACCGCCGCATCGTCTTCCGCTCGACCAAGCCTCACCATGAGGCGATGACCAAGTTCTTCCTCATCGCCGGCATCGGCCTCGTCATCAACGCCGCGCTGATGGCGCTGCTCACCGGCCCGCTCGCCGCACCCTATCTGCCGGCGCAGGTGCTGGTCACCGGCCTGCTGGTGCTGTGGCACTATGCCGGCAACGCGCTGTGGACCTTCCGCGCCGGGGAGGGGTGAAGGGCGTCTTGACTCTCGGGCCGGAAAGAGTCGTTCTATAGAACAAAACATGAACGATCTTGAGTGCGCCGATCATGGACACCGTCCGCGACATCGCCGCGCTGAGGCAGAAGCTCGCCGGGCTGGAGGCGGAGCGCCTGCCTGGCGTGGCCTCCTCCTTCTCCCTCGGCGCCGCCGGGCCGGCGCAAATCGCGCTCGCCCGCGGCGCGTTGCACGAGGTGCAGGCGAGCTATAGCGCCGACCTGCAGGCCGCCGCCGGCTTCACCTTGGCGCTGGCCCTGCGCGCGGCGGGTCCGCAGGCTCGGCCGATCCTGTGGATACGGCAGGACCTCACCGAGGCCGAGCTCGGCCGGCCCGAGGCGCTGGGCCTCGCCGCGCTCGGGCTCGACCCATCTCGGCTGATCCTGGTGCGGGCGCCGGATGCGGTCGAGGTGCTGCGGACGGCGGGCGACGCGGTGCGCTGCCCCGGCCTTGGGGCGCTCGTCATCGAGCCCTGGGGCGAGCCCAAGGCGCTCGACCTCACCGCCACCCGGCGCCTGTCGCTGCGCGCCGCCGCCTCCGGCGTGACGAGCTTTCTTTTGCGCGCCGCCGCCCGCGCCGCGCCGACCGCGGTGGCGACGCGCTGGCGCGTGGCGCCGGCCGTCTCTTCGCCGCTGGATGGCGACTGGGGCGTCGATGTGCCCGGCTACCCGGCCTTCGCCGTCACCTTGCTGCGCCATCGCGGCGGCGAGGGCGCCCGCCCGGTCGAGGGCGGCACATGGAATCTGGAGTGGGACCATGAGACACGTTCCTTCCGCGACCTCCCCCCGCTATCTCGCGCTGTGGTTCCCATTCCTGCCGGCCGACCGGCTGGAGCGGATCCGGCAGCGGAGAAGCGGGGCGAGAAGTGGGGCGAGGTTGCCGCGTTCCGTCGCGCCGGCTGACGACCCGCTCGCGCGCGCGCCGCTGGTCTTCGTCGAGAAGGCGGAGAACGCCCTGCGCCTCGCCGCCGTCGACCGGCTGGCGCGGCGGCGCGGCCTCGCGCCCGGCCTGACGCTGGCGGATGCCCGCGCGCGCATCCCCGACCTCGCGGTGGTGGAGCATGACGCGCATGCCGACGCCGCCTTCCTGGAGGAGGTGGCGGATGATTGCGACCGCTGGACGCCGCTGGTCGCGCTCGACGCGCCGGACGGGCTGACCCTCGACATCACCGGCTGCGCCCATCTTTTCGGCGGCGATGCGGCGATGCGCGCGCGTCTGCTCGCCCATCTGGAGCGCCACGGCCTCGGCGCCTTCGCCGTCATCGCCGGCACGCCCGACGCCGCGCGGGCGCTGGCGCGGGTAGGGCAGGGTGGGGTGGTTCCGCCGGGCGGCGAGGCGCAGGCGGTGGCGGGGCTTCCCGTCGCCCTGCTCGGGGTGGGCGAGGAGATCGTCACCGGCCTGTCCCGTGCCGGCCTCAAGACCATCGGCGATCTCGCCGCGCGGCCCGGCACGCCCTTCGCCGCCCGTTTCGGTGAGGATTTGCTCGCCCGGCTGCGCCGCACGCTGGGACGCGAGGATGTGCGCATCGTGCCGCGCCGGCCGCTGCCGGCGGCGATCGCCGAGCGGCGCTTCCCCGAGCCCATCGCCCGCGCCGAGGACATAGACGGCACGCTGGCGCTTCTGGTCGACGATCTCGCTCTGATGCTGGAGGCGCGCGGCGAGGGCGGGCGGGCCTTCGAAGCCTCCTTCTTCCGCGCCGACGGCGCGGTGCGCCGGCTGAAGGTCGAGACCGCGCGGCCCTCGCGCGATGCGCGCGCACTTGCCCGGCTCTGGCGCGAGAAGATCGAGGCGCTGGCCGATCCCATCGATCCCGGCTTCGGCTTCGATCTCGTGCGCCTCTCCGTGCTGCGGGCCGAGGCACTTACCCCGGCGCAGGTGAGCCTCGACGGCCGCGCGGTCGAGGAGGAGGAGGTGGCGGCGCTGGTCGACCGGCTGGCCGTGCGGCTCGGGCGCGAACGGGTGCTGCGCTTCATGCTGCGCGACACCCACGATCCCGACCGCGCCAGTACCCTCGTACCTGCCGGCGATCTGCCGGCCTCGCATACCGCGCCGCCCGACAGTCTCCCCCGGCCGCTGACCCTGTTCGATCCGCCCCAGCCGGTCGAGGCCATGGCCGAGGTGCCGGACGGCCCGCCTCTGCGCTTCCGTTGGCGGCGGGTGGTGCACGAGGTCGCCCGCGCCGAAGGGCCGGAGCGCATCGCCCCGGAATGGTGGCGGCAGAAGGAAGGCGCGCCCGCCGCGCCCACGCGCGATTATTTCCGCGTCGAGAACCGCGAGGGCCGCCGCTTCTGGTTGTTCCGCGCCGGTCTCTATGGCCGCGAGACGGACCAGCCGCGCTGGTTCCTGCACGGGCTGTTCCCGTGACTTCCGCGAGCCCCCCCTTCTTCGCGGAGATGGTCACCGCCTCCAACTTCTCCTTCCTGCGCGGCGCGTCGAAAGCGGAGTGGCTGGTGCTGCAATCGCTGCTCCTCGGCCATGCCAGTATCGGCATCGCCGACCGCAACACCGTAGCCGGCGTGGTACGCGCCTATGCGGCGCTGAAGGATATCGGCGAGCGCTTTACCGGCTTCTGGAAGGTGCCGAAGCAGGAGAGGAAAGAGCCGAAGAAGGGCGAGGAGGATGAGGTCACGCGCCTCATTCGCCAATGGGCCGAGGCGGCGGCCGATGCCGGCCTCGGCCCGGAGCTACCCCCCTTCACCCTCGTCGTCGGTGCCCGGCTGGTCTTCGCCGACGGCACGCCGGACATCGTCGCCCATGCACAGGACCGCGACGGCTGGGGGCGGCTCTGCCGCCTGCTCACCGCCGGCAATCTGCGCGGCGCCAAGGGCGAGTGCATCCTCAAGCTCGATGATCTCCTCGCCGATGCGCGGGGCCTGTCGCTCATCCTCATGCCGCCGCGCGACGTGCCGGCGAAGAGGCTCGCCGGCCTCAAGGATGTGCTGGCGCAGCTCGACGAGGCGGCGCCCGGCTCGCTCTGGCTCGGCGCGGCCATGGTGCGCAAGGGCGACGACCGCCGCCGCCTCGCGGCGCTGAAGGCGCTCGCCACGAAGACCCGCGTGCCGCTCCTCGCCACCAATGACGTGCTCTATCACCACCCCGCCGAGCGCGACCTGCAAAACGTGCTCACCTGCATCCGCGAGGGCGTGACCATCGAGGCGGCGGGGCGCCTCCTGGACGCCAATGCCGAGCGGCACCTCAAGCCGCCACAGGAGATGGTGCGCTTGTTCCGCGATGCGCCGGAGGCGGTGGAGGAAACGCGCAACTTTCTCGCCCGCATCGACTTCTCGCTGGGCGATCTGAAATACGAATATCCCGAGGAGCCGGTGCCGCCCGGCTACACGCCGCAGGCCAAGCTTGAGGAGCTGACCTGGCAGCGCGCCGCCATCCGCTATCCCGAGGGCGTGCCGGATAAGGTGGTAGGCCAGCTAAATACCGAGCTCGCCCTCATAGGCGAACTCGGTTATGCCTCCTATTTCCTCACCATCCGGGACATCGTCGAATTCGCCGAGAAGGAACGCATCCTCTGCCAGGGGCGCGGCTCGGCGGCCAATTCCGCCGTCTGCTACGTGCTCGGCATCACCGCCGTCGATCCGTTCGAGAGCGAGCTCCTGTTCGAGCGCTTCCTTTCGAAGGAACGGCGGGAGCCGCCCGACATCGATGTCGATTTCGAGCATGAGCGCCGCGAGGAGGTGATCCAGTATGTCTATCGGCGCTATGGCCGGCACCGCGCCGGCATCGTCGCCACCGTCATCTCCTATCGTCCGCGCAGCGCCATACGCGATGTCGGCAAGGCGCTCGGCCTCACCGAGGACGTCACCGCCCGCCTCGCCGGCACAGTGTGGGGCAGTTGGGGCGATGACATCAAGGACAGCCAGGCGCGCGAGGCTGGGCTCGATCCTTCCAATCCTATGGTCGCCCGCGCCATCGGCCTGGCGGTGCGCCTGCTCGGCTTCCCGCGCCACCTCTCCCAGCATGTCGGCGGCTTCGTGCTGACCCAGAACCGGCTCGACGAGACGGTGCCGATCGGCAATGCGGCGATGAAGGACCGCACCTTCATCGAATGGGACAAGGACGACATCGACACGCTCGGCCTCCTGAAGGTCGATGTGCTGGCGCTCGGCATGCTCACCTGCATCCGCAAGGCGCTCGACCTGATGCGCGAGCACGAAGGGATCGACTACGGCCTCGCCGAGGTGCCGAGGGAGCAGCCGGATGTCTACGCCATGCTGCAGAAGGGCGATTCCATCGGCGTGTTCCAGGTGGAGAGCCGCGCGCAGATCAACATGCTGCCGCGCCTGAAGCCGCGGAAGCTCTACGACCTCGTCATCCAGGTCGCCATCGTCCGCCCCGGCCCGATCCAGGGCAACATGGTGCATCCCTATCTGCGCCGGCGCGAAAGAAGTGAGCCCATCGTCTATCCCTCGCCGGGGCCGCAATACCGGCAGGACGAGCTATATGATGTTCTCGAACGCACCCTCGGCGTGCCGCTGTTCCAGGAACAGGCGATGAAGCTCGCCATGGTCGCCGCCGAGTTCTCGTCGGAGGAGGCGAACCAGCTGCGCCGCGCCATGGCGACCTTCCGCAATCTCGGTACCATCGGCAAGTTCCAGGGCATGCTGATCGGCCGGATGGTGCGGCGCGGCTATGAGCGCGCCTTCGCCGAGCGCTGCTTCGAGCAGATCAAGGGGTTCGGCGAATATGGCTTCCCGGAGAGCCACGCCGCCTCCTTCGCCAAGCTGGTCTACATCTCCGCCTTCATCAAATGCCGCCACCCGGCCGCCTTCGCCGTGGCGCTGCTGAACTCCCAGCCCATGGGCTTCTATGCTCCGGCGCAGATCGTGCGCGACGCTCGCGAGCACGGCGTCGAGATCCGCCCGCCCGACGTCAATTACAGCTTCCACGACAATACGCTGGAGCGCGATGCTCCCGGTGAGTCACTCGCACTGCGGCTGGGCTTGCGGCAGATCGACGGTTTCAGCGAGGAATGGTCGGAACGGCTCGTCGAGGCGAGAGCGGGCGGCTTCGTCAGGGACATCGAGACGCTGTTCCGCCGCGCCGGCCTTCCCGTCGGCGCGCTGCGCAAATTGGCCGATGCCGACGCCTTCGGCTCGCTCGGGCTCGACCGGCGCGAGGCGGCGTGGATCGTGCGTCGGCTGCCGAACGACGCGCCGCTGCCGCTCTTCGCCGCCGCGCAGGCGCGCGAACTGGGCGCCGACGCCGACGCGCATCTGCCGCTCATGCCGCTGCCCGAGCAGATCGCCGTCGACTACCAGACCACGCGGCTGTCGCTCAAAGGTCACCCCATGGGGATGCTGCGCGAGGTCTTCGCCGCAGAGGGCGTCGCTTCCAGTGCCGAGGTCTCGGCGTTGCGCGACGGCACCTATGTGCGTGCGGCCGGCGTAGTGCTGGTGCGCCAGCGGCCGGGCAAGGGCAACGCGGTCTTCATGACGCTGGAGGACGAGACCGGCATCGTCAACGTGCTGCTCTGGGCGCGGCTGTTCGAGCGCTTCCGCGCGCAGGTGATGGGATCGCGTCTCGTCGTGGTGGAAGGGCGGGTGCAGAAGAGCAAGGAGGGCGTCGTGCATGTGATGGGCGAGCGGGTGTTCGACCGTTCCTCGGAACTGTCCCGCCTGTTCGACGGCCCAGCGCGCCTGCCGCGCCCGCAAATCGACTCCGGACAGGACGAGCGCCCGCGGTCGGGACACATGCTGGCCGGCCGGCGCTCCGGCCATGGCCATCCGCGGCAGGTGCGCATCATGCCGAAGTCGCGCGACTTCCATTGAGGACGGCCTGTCGCGCGCGGGCCCTGTCGGTGTTAGTGAAACGCCCGACACGGCGCGCGGCGCCGGCACGGGACAAGACAGGGAGACCCGCCATGGTGGGCCGGTTCGACGACTGGGAGAAGGACGACAAGGGGCACCTCAAGGTATGGCCGATGCTCGCCTTCACCACCGCTCTGTTCGGGGCGGAGAAAGTGGGGCTTCGCATCGAGATCGGCACCCAGCAGCCGAAGCCCGGCGAGCCGGTGCCGGCGCTGCAACTGGTGCTCGATCCCTCGCAGGTGCGCCAGCTCGCCGAGGCGCTGGCCGAGGCCGAGGCGCGCCTCGCCGACGCCCGCTTCACCACCATCGCGACGTCGGGACCGGGGAACGCCTGAGCGCGGCTTCACGCCGTACCGCTACGCGGCAGGTGCCTGTGAAGCCCTGACCGCGCGCGCCCTGACCTCATAGACGCAACTACGCGGCTTCCACCCGTCCGTTCGGCGTGTAGGCATCCACGGCCTTGGGAAGGGTGCGCGTCAGACGCGCCAGCAATTCCTCGCGCGACAGGCCGGTCTGCTGCGCCAGCGTCTCGAGCACGTCGGGGCCGATGGCATGCTCGAGATTGCGGTCGTCGATCTCGCGGTTCTCGCCCGTGCCGACCCAGGAATCAGCCTCGTCATGGCCGTTCTGGCGGAAGCGCTCCAGCAGTTCGGAAAGCCCGTTTTGCACGATCGTGCCTGAGGAGGCGCCGCCGAGCAGGCCGCCGAGCCCACCGAGCAGGCCGCCAAGCCCGCCCCCGAGACCGCTACCACCAAAGCCGCCGCCTTCCTGGGCCCGGTCGAGCTCGTCGGGCAAGACGGGCGGATTGGGCGGGCTCAATCTGTCGGGCGTTCCCGACTGTCCGGGCTGGGCGCCCTGAGTGGCGCCCCTGATCATCTCGGCGATCTTGTCACGGTTCTGGTAGCCGGCCACGGCCAGCAGCGCGAGAAGCGCCGTCATCGACGGAAATGCGCGATTGTTCATCGTCGTCCCTCCCAAGTCAGTCAAGGAACCAAACCGGGAGGGATCGGTTCCCTCGGAACCGGAGGGAGCAGCACCATGGGATTCATCTGGACGATCGTCATCGGCTTCGTGGCCGGCATCATCGCCAAGTTCATCATGCCCGGCGACAACGAGCCGTCGGGATTCATCCTGACGACCATTCTCGGCATCGTCGGCGCCTTCGTCGCCACCTTCCTCGGGCAGGCGATGGGATGGTACGGGCCGAATGAGGGGGCGGGCCTCATCGGCGCCGTGGTCGGCGCGCTCATCGTGCTGTTCGTCTACGGCGCTATCGTGCGCCGCCGCGCCTGAACGGCGGCCGGCTCAGGCGGCGAGATACTGCGTATCGGCCTGGTCGAGCCGGCGGCGCAGCTGCGTCACCAATAGCTGCTCGTCCGGCGCGCAATTGTCGTAGGTCAGCCGCTCGCCGGCCTTGATCGGCTTCAGAACCCGCGACCTCTCGGCAAGGCCGAGCGGCAGGGCGAAGCTGTTTCGGGCATCGCGCCAACCCATGGCGTAGCCGCGATAGTCGTACTCGCCGATCTTGCCGAGCGTGTCGCCGGGCTTCAGGTCGCGCTTGGCGACCGCCGCGCATTCCGCCACCGGATGGTCGAGCACCTCCATGTCGGGGCGCTTGTGCAGCACCGCGCGCACCGCCGAGAGCGGCACTTCCAGGCTGGTGAGGTGGAAGGGGCGGATCAGCGCGAAACACGGTCCCGGACCGACCTTGAGGTCGGCCATGCGCTCGATCACCCGCGGATGGCGCGGCTTGACGATGCAGAACACGCCCGGTGCCACGCCCTTGCCGAGGGTGAAGTCGACTACGCCGGCGCGGTTGAGGATGCCGCCATCCTCCTTGGTGCAGAGCACCTGAGCCAGCACGTCGCGGTCGGCGTGCGGACCGTGCATGCCCGGCACGTCCGGCACAAGGCCGGTGGCGTTGGCGAGCGCGGTCATCTCCACCATGGTCTTGGAGCCGTCGACGAACTCGACCAGCATACGCGGATTCATGTTGCGCGCCTTCGCCTCCGCGGCGAATTCGTCGGGCACGGCGTCGGGCTTGAAGGCGTTGTTCTTGGCCTTGCCGGCGCAGACGATGTCGAAGCCGAGCGACTGGGCGAAGCCGATCAACTCAATGGTGGCGGCCGGCTCGTCGCCGGCGGCGCCGGTCAGCACCACGCCGGCCTTGCGCGCTTCTTCCTTGAGGAAGCGGCCGATGGTGATGTCGGCCTCGACGCTCAGCAGCACCACGTGCTTGCCGTTGCGGATCGCCTCCAGCGAGACGATGGTGCCGATGTTCGGGCTGCCGGTGGCGTCGATGACGACATCGATGTGCCCGGCCGCGCACATGGCGCGGTAATCGTCGGTTATGGGCAGCCGGCCGGCTTCGATGGCGCGGTCGATCTGCTCGGCCGTCGAGGCGGAGACGATGTCTTCGCGGGAATGGCCAGCCATCAGCGCCGCGTCGATCGCGGCCTGCGGGTTCATCTCGACCACGGCGCCGATGCGCACGCCCGGCATCAGCGCCGCCTGCACGATGAGGTCGGTGCCCATCTGGCCGGCACCGGCGAGGCCGATCGTCACCGGCCCGTGCTTGGCGGTCCACTGTTCCAGCTCGGCGGCGATGCCCGACCGCACGATCCCGTTTGCCCCGAGCATCGACTGACCTTTCCTCATGCGTTCCCGGCGTTCCTTGTGCGTCCGTCTTGAAGCGGACGTGTCGCGCTCTTCGGTACTCGACATTTCATCGAAGGCAAAGAGCGGGTTGTCGCAAGGGCGGCCTCAATATGCCGCGCCAACCTCCTGAAGCACCGCGGCGGCGGTCACCTCGTCGGTGATGAACACGGTCGGGCGCAGCATGCGCAGCGCGGCGATCACCGCCCGGGTCTTGCCCGGCCCGCCGGAGGTGAGGATGCGCTCGGGCGTCGCCTGCATGGTCTCGACCGGGATCGACATGACGCGGGTGTTGATCGGGTGGTCGATCGGCCGGCCGTCCATGTCGATGAAGTTGTAGACCACGTCACCCACCGCGCCGGCGGCGATCAGCGAGGCCCAATCGGCGTCGGAGAAGAAGCCGAAGCGCAGCGCAGTGCTCTCCGCCTCCATCTCGCCGACGCTGACCACCACCGCGTCCATCTCGCGCGCCAGGCTGTAGACCGCGCCGAGGCCGCAGCGCTCGATCAGCGCCTGCTTGGTCTCGATGCTGTCGACGATGGCGGGCGCAGCGATGAGGTGACAGTCGGCCTGGAACAGCCGTGAGAGCTGCCAGGCGAATTCGGACGGGTTGTACTGCTTGGCCTTGGTGATGCCGCCGAGCAGCGAGATCACCGACAGGTTCGACACCGTCTTCTCGTCGATGAAGCCGAGCGCGCGCATCAGCGTGCGGCCCCAGCCGAAACCGATGGTCATGTCGGAGCGGATGAGCTCGGAGATGAACTGGCCGGTCGCCGCGCCGATGGCGCTGGTCGGGTCGGCAAGCGGGCCGGAGAGCGGGGCGACCACCGCCTCGCGCAGGCCGAACGCCTTTTGCAGCCCCATCTCCAGCCGCGGCAGCTCGGCGATCTCGCGGCTGAGCGAGATCTTGACCTCGTTGAGCTGGCGGGCATCGGCGAGCAGGCGCACCACGGTGACGCGGCCGATATCGAGCGCCTCGGCGATGGCGCTCTGCGTCATGCCCTCGACATAGTACATCCAGGCTGCGCGCAGCCTCAGCCGCGCCGAGCGCCGGCCGATCGGGCTCAGCTCGCCGAGCGGCTCCGGCTCGGGCTGCCCGCCCGGCCTGGTCGTCGCGGCTTCCCCCGACATGCGCACTCTTCCCCAAATGATGCGACGCTGCCCTGAGAAAGCGCCGCCGTCCTCAAAATTGGCCGCCTAGAGGCCGGTTGCGCCCTTTGCAAGGCGCGAATGACGAGTTTACGCAAAAACCCGCTTGTCGTCGCGTCCTGCACGGGGCACGGTGCCCAGCCTAGGCTCCTTCGGTCCCGGCATGTCCAGCACACACGATAAACTGAAGCTCGAGGATTTCCTCTGCTTCGCCGTCTATTCGGCCAACCACGCCTTCAACCGCGTCTACAAGCCGCTGCTCGACCGGCTGGGCCTGACCTATCCGCAATATGTCGCCATGGTCACGCTGTGGGCGGAGGATGGGCTCACCGTCGGCCAGATCGGCGACCGCGTGATGCTCGAGACCAATACGCTCACCCCGCTGCTCAAGCGGCTGGAGAGTGCCGGGCTGGTGCGCCGGGTGCGCGACGCCGCCGACGAGCGGCAGGTGCGCATTCATCTCACCGAGAAAGGCCGGGCGCTACGCCCCGAAGCCGAGCGCATCCCGCGCGAGATGGGCATCTGCCTCGACCGCGACGCCGAGGCGATCGGTGAGCTCACCGGCGAGCTCACCCGCGTGCGCGACAAGCTGCTCTCCCGCCTCAAGCCGTAACCGCGCCGCCTTCCGTCATCTCCTGCAGGCCGGTCTGCCCTTCGATGAAGCGACGGTGGCGGGCAATCTCGCCGCCGAGGAAGTCGAGGAAGGCGCGCACGCGCGGCGAGTGGCGCAGGTCCGGATGAGTCAGCAGCCAGAGGTCGGCGGCATAGTCGTCATTTGCCGGGCCGAGGCGCACCAGCGAGGGGCGCGCATCGCCGATGAAACAGGGTATGTGGCCGATGCCGATGCCTGCCTCCACCGCCTCGGCGAGGCCAAGCACCGAGTTGATCTTGTAGGCCACCTTCTCCGGCGCGACGTTCTCCTGCACGAACTTCACCGTCTTGAGTGAGCCGAGGCTGTCGCCGAGCGACACCCAGTTATGGGCGTCGAGCTCCTCCGGCGACACTTCGCCCGGCGCGGGGAAATCGGCGGCACGTCCATAGAGCGCCCAGGCGATGCGGGCAACGCGCCGGCCGACGAGGTTCTCCGGCGGGTTGTCGGTGGCGCGCACGGCGACGTCGGCGTCACGCTTGGAGAGATTCAGCGCCTGATTGCTCAGCACCATGTCGAGCCGCACTTCGGGGTAGCGCTCGCGGAAGGTTGCCAGCATCGGCATCAGCAGGTGGATCAGCAGCGAATCCGGCGTGGTGACGCGCAACTCGCCCGAGGGCGCCGGCTCGCGCCCGGCGAGCTTGCGGCCGACCGCGGTGATCTCCTCGTCGAGCCGGTTGGCCAGCGCCACCATCTCCTCGCCGGCGGGAGTGAGCGCATAGCCGGTGCGGTGGCGCTCGAACAGCACCGCGCCCAGCGCCTCCTCGATCTGCTTGAGCCGGCGGAACACGGTGGAGTGGTTCACCCCCATCGCCGCCGCTGCCGCCGGAAGGCCCTTGGCGTCCGCCACGGCCTTGATCAGCCGGAAGTCGTCCCAGGCGAGATTCTTGAAAGCCTCGGCCATGCTGCTCCCCGCGTTGCCGTCTCTCTAGTTAAGCTTTTGTCTGGAAAGGAATTTTCCTGTCGATGACGGAGGCGACCATAGCAGCAGAAACGACATTGCGTCAACGCAATTGAATGGGCATGGCATTGCGTCGATGCCGGGTTATCTCTTGTCCCGAGACGAGCGCAGGTCGCGCTCACAGGAGGGCAAACCATGAACCGCAACGGCATCCATCATGTGACGGCGATCGCTGGCAATGCGCGCCGTAACGTCGAGTTCTACACCCGCACCCTTGGCCTCCGGCTGGTCAAGAAGACCGTCAATTTCGACGATCCGGGTACCTATCACTTCTATTACGGCGACGAGGCCGGCGCGCCCGGCACCATCCTCACCTTCTTCCCGTGGGACCATGTGGCGCCCGGCCGGCTCGGCATCGGCGAGACGCAGGAGACCGCGTTCCGCGTGCCGGAAGGTTCGCTCGGCTACTGGACGCACCGCTTCGTCGAGAAGGGCGTGTCGCACAGCGCGCCGGTGAAGCGCTTCGGCGAGAGCGTGCTGTCGTTCAAGGACCCGCACGGCATGCGCCTCGCTCTCGTCGGCGTCCCCGGCGCGGAGAACGAGCCGGCCTGGATCGGCACCGACGTTCCTGCCGAGCACGCCATCCGCGGCTTCCACAGCGTGAACCTGCTGCTGGCCGAGGCGGCGCCCACCGGCGCGATCCTGACCGATGTCTTCGGCTTCACCGAGATCGGCCGCGAGGGCTCGCTGGTGCGCTTCAAGGCCGAGGGCACGGATATCGGCGGCATCGTCGACATCCATGAAGCCGGCGGCTTCCTCCCCGCCCGCATGGGCGGCGGCTCGGTGCATCACATCGCCTTCCGCGCCGCGGATGACACCGGCCAGGAGGAGATGGTGAGGAAGCTCGTGGAGAACCACGGCATCCGCACCACGGAGCAGAAGGACCGCAACTACTTCCGGTCCGTCTACTTCCGCGAGCCCGGCCACGTGCTGTTCGAGATCGCCACCGACGTTCCCGGCTTCGCCGCGGACGAGGCGCCGGCCAAGCTCGGCGAAGCGCTCAAGCTGCCGGACTTCCTCGAAGGCCGCCGCAGCCAGATCGAGGCCGTGCTGCCGGAGATCGCCTGAACCCATATGGCGCCGCCCCTTACCGGGCGGCGCCTTTTCCCAAGCATATCTGTCTCCCTCATGGCCGGGCTTGACCCGGCCACCCAGTGCCCGGGTGCACCCAGTCCCTCTGGGTCCCCGGGTCAAGCCCGGGGATGAGGGAACATGAATGAGGTCCCGAACGAGGAGGCTGCCATGACCGACACTGCGCTTTCCTTCGTGCATCGCTTCGAGCCCGGCACCGATGCCGGCGCCCGGCCGCTGCTGCTGCTCCACGGCACCGGTGGGGACGAGAGCGACCTGATCCAGCTTGGCCGGATGATCGCGCCTGGCACCGCCCTGCTGTCGCCGCGCGGAAAGGTGTTGGAGGGCGGGGCGCCGCGCTTCTTTCGCCGCCTGCGCGAAGGCGTGTTCGACGAGGAGGACGTGCGTTTCCGCGCCGCCGAACTGGCGGATTTCGTCGGCGAGGCGCGTGCGGCCTATGGCATTGCCGCGCCCATCGCGGTCGGCTTCTCCAATGGCGCCAATATCGCCGCCGCCACGCTGCTGACGCACCCCGAGGTGCTGGCCGGCGCGGTGCTGCTGCGCGCCATGGTGCCGCTCGCCGATCCGCCGGCGGCGGACCTGCGAGGCAAGGGTGTGCTGCTGCTCTCCGGCGCTGTCGATCCCATCGTGCCGGAGGAGAATGCCGCCCGGCTCGTCGCCCAGCTCACGGCGGCCGGGGCGCGCCTCGACCATCGCACGCTCCCCGTCGGGCATGGTCTTTCGCAGGCCGATCTGAACCTTGCACGGCAATGGCTTGCGGCCTCGCAGCCGCTCGCGGCGTGACGCTTCGGGAACCGGCGGCCCATCGGCGCATTGCCGCCACGGTGCGGGTGCATCACAATCGCACCGTGGTGGCAGGCTGACGCGGCGGAGGGACACGAGGATGCGGTGGGAGGATTTCCGGCGCAGCGACAATGTCGAGGACCGGCGCGGGCAGGGTGGTTTCGGCGGCGGTCGCATACCCGGCGGGCGCGGCGGGCTCGGCATTGGCGGGCTCATTGTCGTCGCTCTGATCGCCTGGGCGACCGGCATCAATCCCGCGGTGCTGATCGGCGGCGCCGAGATTCTGCTCGGCGATGGCAATGGCGGCACCAGCCAGCAGCAGGGAGCGCCGACGCAGCGCCAGCTCAGCCCGGAGGAGAAGAAGCTTGGCGAATTCGCCTCCGTCGTGCTCGCCCAGACCGAGGACGTCTGGGTGCCGATCTTCAAGGCGCAGGGCGAGACCTACCAAGAGCCGGGCATGGTGCTCTTCACCGGTGTCACCCGCTCTGCCTGCGGCACCGCGCAGTCGGCCGTCGGCCCGTTCTATTGCCCGCGCGACCAGAAGGTCTATCTCGACCTCTCCTTCTTCGACGAGATGAAACGCCGCTTCCGCGCGCCGGGCGACTTTGCCGCCGCCTATGTCATCGCCCATGAGGTCGGCCATCACGTCGAGAACCAGATCGGCATCCTGCCGCAGGTGCAGCAGCGCCAGCGTCAGGCCTCGCAGGCCGAGGCGAATGCGCTCTCGGTGCGCGTCGAGCTGATG
Source organism: Ancylobacter novellus DSM 506 (assembly GCF_000092925.1). Classification (NCBI taxonomy): domain Bacteria; kingdom Pseudomonadati; phylum Pseudomonadota; class Alphaproteobacteria; order Hyphomicrobiales; family Xanthobacteraceae; genus Ancylobacter; species Ancylobacter novellus. The sequence continues at coordinate 4,665,173 of NC_014217.1, forward strand.
GCCGACTGCCTCGCCGGCGTGTGGGCTTATCACGCCAACGAGCAGTGGCGCATCCTCGAGGAGGGCGACATCGAGGAGGCGCTGAACGCCGCCAGCGCCATCGGCGATGATCGGCTGCAGAAGCAGGCGCAGGGCTATGCGGTGCCGGACAGCTTCACCCATGGCAGCTCGGCGCAACGGGTGAAGTGGTTCAAGCAGGGGTTGAAATCCGGCTCCATGAAGCAGTGCAACACCTTCCAGGGCAACATCTGATGATCGCCGAGACACCCTTCGTGCCGCTCGCCATCGCGGTGTTGACCATCTCCGACACGCGCAGCTTCGCCGACGACCGCTCGGGCACCACGCTGGTCGAGCGAGTGGAGAAGGCCGGCCATCGGCTCGCCGACCGCGCCATCGTGCCGGACGACGTCGAGGCGATCCGCGCCCGCGTCTCCGGCTGGATCGCCGATCCGGCGGTCGATGTCGTCATCACCACCGGTGGCACCGGCTTCACCGGCCGTGACGTGACCCCTGAAGCCATCGAGCCGCTGTTCGAGAAGCGCATGGAAGGCTTCTCGACCGTGTTCCACATGGTGTCGTTCGGCAAGATCGGCACCTCGACGCTGCAGAGCCGTGCCACCGCCGGGGTGGCGAACTCGACCTACATCTTCTGCCTGCCGGGCTCGCCCGGCGCCTGCCGCGACGGCTGGGACGAGATCCTCGTCCACCAGCTCGACATACGCCACAAGCCCTGCAATTTCGTCGAGATCCTGCCCCGGCTCGACGAGCACCTGAAGCGCGGCAAGCTGCGCGTGCCGGCTGGGACGTCAGCCTGAGCGGTCAGCCGTCCGGCAGCAATATCTGCGAGCGCAGCAGCACCAGCCGGTTGCGCCCGACGCAGCCCAGCAGGCGCCGGGACGTGTTCGCCCCGGCTTCGTGGCCGCCGATCGCCTCGTAGAAGCGCCGGTGGATGAGCAACCCCTGCTCGGGCCGTGGCCTGCCGGTGACGGCATGGCGCAGCACCGCCGCCGCTTCCCTGATGCGGGGCGAGACGCCGAAGCCATCCAGCGCCAGCCGGAAGGTCGCCGCTCTCGCATCGGTCACGCCGGTGCGCTCGATCTGGTCGGTGAAGTTGCGCACCTCGCGCGTCCAGCCGTCTTGCAGCAGGCCTTTCGGCTCGAGGAAGAACAGCCAGGGTGCGCGCGCCGCCTGCGCGCCCATGCGCAGCCGCTCGCCCTCGTCGGCAGGGCCGGCCACATATTCGCACCCCGCCGCGTCCGCTATCTCCGCGACCTCCGGCGAGCCGCCCGAATCGACCAGCACCACCTCGCGCACGATGCCGGCGGCGGCGCCGGGCACCAGCGCCGCCAGCGTCGGGATCAGCAGCTTGGCCGGTTCCTGCGTGGGTATGACGACCGAGATCACGCGCCCAGCCACCCCTTCGACGATCTTGGCTTGGAGAAGGCCCGCAGGCCTGACGGATGCAGCATTTTCCTGCCTATCGCAGCGTTTTGCGCGCGTATAGCCCGACCGTCACAATTCGCTGGATGTTCTTGATATGTTCTCATTGGTGGAGTAGGAATCCGCCCATGGAACGCCGATCGCCCGAACTTCCCCGCGCCGCTGGCGCGCCGCCGGTCTCCCGGCCCGCTCCCAAGCATGTGGGGCGGCTGGCGGAGGAACGGCGCGTGCGCCGGGACGAGGAGCACCGTGCTGCCGCCCGCGACCTCTCGACCCTGTCGGACATGGATGCGGTGCCACCCGCGCCGAAGCCGGACTGGCTGGTGGAGGAGGAACGCCGGCGCGGTCGCGGCGCGCTCTCCAATGCCGCCGGGCGTTTCGAGCCGGGCGCGCGCGAGGCGTTCGACGATGGCTGGCAGTCGCTCGACAACCTTCCGCCCTTCCGCACCAGCGTCACGGTGGAGAAGCCGCGCACCATCATCAACCGCAACGATTCGCCCGATGTCGGCTTCGACCGCTCGATCAACCCCTATCGCGGCTGCGAGCATGGCTGCATCTACTGCTTCGCGCGGCCGACCCACGCCTATCAGGGCCTTTCCGCCGGGCTCGATTTCGAGACCAAGCTTTTCGCCAAGCCGGACGCGCCGGAGCTCCTGGTGAAGGAGCTCTCTAAGCCCGGCTATGAGCCGCGCACCATCGCGCTCGGCATCAACACCGACGCCTATCAGCCGATCGAGCGCGAATGGCGGCTGACCCGGCGCATCCTCGAAGTGCTGCGTGACTTCGGCCACCCCGTCGGCATCGTCACCAAGTCGGCACTGGTGCTGCGCGATCTCGACATCATCGCCCCCATGGCCGAGCGTGGGCTGATCAAGGTCGCGCTCTCGGTCACCTCGCTCGACCACAAGCTCGCCCGCATCATGGAACCGCGCGCCACGACGCCGCAGCGCCGCATCGACACCATCCGCCAACTTTCGGAAGCGGGCGTGCCGGTGGCGGTGCTGGTGGCCCCCGTCATTCCCGCCGTCACCGACGCCGAGATGGAGCGCATCCTCGATGCCGCCGCTGCCGCCGGGGCGAAGGAGGCCGGCTATGTGATGCTGCGCGTGCCGCTGGAGATCCGCGACCTGTTCAAGGAATGGCTGCTCGCGCATTTCCCCGACCGCTATCGTCACGTAACATCGCTGCTGAAGGAGCTGCATGGCGGCAAGGAATATGATTCCACCTTCGGCCACCGCATGACCGGCTCGGGGCCCTATGCCTGGACCATGGCGCGGCGCTTCGAGATCGCCGTCGAGCGGCTCGGCCTCAACCGCCGCCATACGAAGCTGACCACCCGTCATTTCAGCCGCCCACCGAAGCGGGGCGAGCAATTGTCGCTGTTCGGGGAGGAAACATGAGCGCCACGACCATGGAAGACCCGGCGAAGGGACCGGAGGCGGAGCCTCAAGATGCGGTCGAACACGAGGAGAGGAGCGGCAAGGTGGCCGCCTTCCGCAGGCGCGCCATGCCGCCGCTGCGCCTCTCGCTCGTCACGCTAGGCGTCACCGACCTCAAGCGCGCCATCGCCTTCTACGAGGCGCTGGGGCTGGAGCGGAAGGTGAAGGCGGCGGAGGGCGTCGCCTTCTTCGATATGGGCGGGGTGGTGCTGTCGCTCTATCCGCGCCACGAGCTCGCCACCGATGCCGGGATGCTGGCCGGCCGCGCCGGGCAGTTCGGCGGCATCACGCTCGCCTGCAACCGGGCGAGCCGCGCCGAGGTCGACGCCACGCTGATCCGCCTGGTCGCCGCCGGTGGGCGCGCGCTGAGACCGGCGCACCCGACTTCCTGGGGCGGCTATATCGGCTATGTCGCCGATCCCGACGGCCATCCCTGGGAGATCGCCCACAATCCGAGCTTTCCGCTCGACGCCGAGGGGCGGATCACCCTGCCGGAGTGAGGCGCACGCGCGCGAAGGGTATGACGGAGAGGAGTGGGGGGGGCGGCGGCCCGTATCGCAGCCGTCATCCCGGACGGCCCACAGGGCCGATCCGGGATCGTGCAAACATAGGGGACCGATCCCGGCTCTGCGCTCCGCTTCGGCCGGGATGACGGCGTGGCCTGGATGGCGGCACCGCAGCCGGCCGCCGCAGTCCCTCTACGCCTCAGTTCGAGCCGAGGAGCGGCGCCAGTTCTTTGTCGAGGTCCTCCGGGCTGAGGGCGCCGGAGACCTTCTTGCCATTGATGAAGAAGGTCGGCGTCGCATCGACGCCGAGCTCGCTGCCGCGCTTGGCCACCTCGTCGATCTGGCCGGCGAGCTTGGCATCGTTGAGGCATGCGTTGAACTGCTGCTCGCTCATGCCGCCTTGCTTGGCGATGGCCATCAGCGCCTGCGCCGGATTCTGGCTGTAGGCCCAGTTCTTCTGCGTCTCGAACAGCGTGTCGGTCATCGGGTAGTACTTTCCGTCGCCGGCGCAGCGGGCGAGCATGAAGGCGGCCTTGGCGACGATGTCGAGCGGGAACTCGCGCAGGATGAAGCGCACCTTGCCGGTGTCGATATATTTCGACTTCAGCACCGGATAGGTGGTCTCGTGGAAATGCGCGCAGTGGCTGCAGGTCAGCGAGGCGTATTCGACGATGGTCACCGGCGCGTCGGCCTTGCCGAGCACCTGGTCGGGCAGGGCGCCCAGCGCCATCAGCTTGGCCTCGTCCGCCGACTGCGCCTCGGCCCGGCCGATGAAGCCGAGATCGCCGGCCCCGAAGGCGGCGATGGCGGCCGTGGTCAGGGCAAGGGTGCCCACTCCTTCAAGGAAGCGACGGCGGTCGATCATGGTCGGTCTCCAGGACGCGCCGGACGCTCTCGCCGGCTTTTGATGGGCTAGCGCCTACAGGCAGCGCGCGAACATGGCAACGGTGGGGCGACGGGACGTTGCGTCACCGCTGCGTGATGCACCGGCGGGCATCGCGGGCGATGAGCGCGCCGAGCCGCCCCAGCGCAGCGGCGAGCGCCGGATCCTCGAACGGACCGACCGTGCGGCCGAGTCGGCGCTCGACCTCGCCGCAAGCGTCGGCGTCCGGCTCGGTGAAAGGCCGGCGCGCGGCGCGCGGTCGCGGCACCGGCCCCTGGCGCAAGGCGAGGCGGCCGATGCAGCGCCAGCCGAAATAGCGGTTCACGCGCTCGATCACGATCGGCGCGTCGTGCTGCAATTCGATGGCGAAGCCGCCCTCGACCCGCACATGCAGGACGCCCGGCTCCGGGCTGTCCTGTCGCGAGGGCCAGGCGAGCTTGACCGGCACCGCCCGCGCCGCCAGCACCTCGCCGACGATCTCCGCCCAGCGGGTGACGATCTCCACCGATGCGATGCCGCGCTGGCGGCAGCTCTCCGCGATGGTCGCGTCGATCAGGTCGGCGAGCGGGCGCGGTATCGGTGGAGCCATCGGTGTCCCATCTTGCCCACGGCGGCTTCTGCCGCCACCTTGCAGGCGTCTTGCCCGAGGATCGCATGCCAGCCGCCGCCAATCCAGCCGCACGCGCCGCCCCGCCGCGCAAAGCCGTCCCGCCGCCGGAGGCGCTGCTCGGCTGGTACGACCGCCACCGCCGCCGCCTGCCCTGGCGCGCCGAGGCGGGCAAACGGGAGGCCCCCTATCGCGTGTTCCTCTCCGAGATCATGCTGCAGCAGACCACGGTGGTGACGGTGCGGCCTTACTACGCCGCCTTCCTCAAGCGCTGGCCCGATGTGGAGGCGCTCGCCGCCGCGCCGCTGGAAGAGGTGCTCTCCGCTTGGGCGGGGCTCGGCTATTACGCCCGCGCCCGCAACCTGCATGCCTGCGCGAAGGCCGTGGTGGCGCGCCATGGCGGGCGCTTCCCGGCGGATGAGGCGGCGCTGCTCGATCTGCCCGGCATCGGCCCCTATACGGCGGCGGCCATCGCCTCGATCGCCTTCGACCGCCGCGCCGCGCCGGTGGACGGCAATTGGGAGCGCGTGGTGGCGCGCCTCTTCGCGGTGGACGAGCCGCTGCCCAAGGCACGGGCGAAGCTGCGGGCGCTGGCGCTCACCCTTCTGCCCGACGAGGGCTATGGCGATTTCGCGCAGGCGATGATGGACCTCGGCGCCACCATCTGCACCCCGCGAAAACCGGCCTGCGCGCTCTGCCCATGGCGGCCGGATTGCGCCGGCTATGCGACGGGCGCGCCTGAGGTCTACCCGCTCAAGGCCGCCAAGGCCGCCCGCCCGACTCGCCGCGGCGTCGCCTTCCTCGCCGTGCGGGCCGACGGCGCCGTGCTGGTGCGTTCACGCCCGGCGAGCGGATTGCTCGGTGGCATGAGCGAAGTACCCTCGACGCCCTGGGAGGTCGACGGCGTTGCCAGCCCCGCCGGCCACGCGCCGCTCAACGCGCAATGGTGCGCGCTCAATGCGCCGGTCACCCACGTCTTCAGCCATTTCGCGCTGGAGCTCGATGTCTGGCGCGCCGACCTTTCGGCCGCGACAAGGGCACCAGCCGGGCATCGCTGGGTGCGGCCGGAAGGCTTCGACGCCGAAGCGTTTCCCAGCGTGATGCGCAAGGTGCTGGCGAAGCTCTAGGCGCCGCTACTCCGCCGCCATCGCCATTTCCGAGCGCATGACGGCGCGCAGCGTGTCGATCGGCTTCAGTCCCTCGCGGGTCTCGACATGCCAGTAGGTCCAGCCATTGCAGGCGTCGAGCCCCTGCGCCAGCGCGCCGGCGCGGTGGATGGAGCCGATCTGGCCGAGGCCCGGCGCCGTCTCCAGCGACAGCGTGCCGTCGGCGCGCACCAGAGCCCGCGTGCGCGCCTTGGCGTCGGTCAGGAGCGTGCCGGGAGCGAGCAGTCCGCGTTCGATCAGAGAGTTGAAGGCCACGCGCGGCGCCTCTCGCGCCGTCGGCGCAAGGGCGAGGGCGAGGTCGGGGAGCGGTTCCACCGCGTCGATGCGCGCCTGCGCCGCGTCGGCATAGGTCGGGTCGCGTTCGATGCCGACAAAATGCCGGCCGAGGCGCCTTGCCACCGCCGCCGTGGTGCCGGAGCCGAGGAAGGGATCAAGCACCACGTCGCCGGGCTTGGAAGCGGACAGGATCACGCGGGCAAGCAGTGCCTCGGGCTTCTGCGTCGGGTGCAGCTTGCGCCCGTCCTCGTCTTTCAGCCGCTCGCCGCCCGAGCAGATCGGGAACAGCCAGTCGGAGCGCATCTGCACGTCCTCATTGGCCGCTTTGAGCGCCTCGTAATTGAAGGTGTAGCCCTTGGCACCCGGCTCGCGCGCGGCCCAGATCAGCGTCTCATGCGCATTGGTGAAGCGCCGCCCGCGGAAATTCGGCATCGGGTTGGTCTTGCGCCAGACGATGTCGTTGAGGATCCAGAAATCGAGGTCCTGCAAGAGCGCGCCGACGCGGAAGATGTTGTGGTAGGAGCCGATTACCCACAGCGTACCGGTGGGCTTGAGCACCCGGCGCACCGCCAGCAGCCAGGCGCGGGTGAAGGCGTCATAGGCCTGAAAGCTCTCGAACTTGTCCCAGGCGTCGTCGACGGCGTCGACCCGGCTGTCATCGGGGCGCTTCAACTCGCCTTGGAGCTGGAGGTTATAGGGCGGGTCGGCGAACACCATGTCGACCGAGCGGGCCGGCAGCTTCGACAGCTCGGCGACGCAGTCGCCACGCAGGATGGTGTCGAGGGGCAACTCGGACGACAGATCGGAAGGCCGGCCCGACGGGCGAATGACGCCGGTGCGGGATGCCCGATGGGCCTCCCCGTTACGAACCACCTTCATGGACGGCTACCCTACTCAGGACGCAACACAACAACACTGTGTCCACAATCTCCGTCGGGCACGGTAAAGACCGGGTAAAGCGGTACAGCGAGGAGCAGTGCGTGGCCGAGACTTCCCGCGAACGGCCGGTTCCGGAAGGCGAGACCGCGCGGGCGCGCTGGCATGGCGACGGGCTCGTCGCCCGCTCGATCCGCTTCGCGCTGACGGTGATGGCGCCGATCAGCGCCGGTCTCGTGGTCGGCGTGGATTTCTGGATGATCTACGCCATGGTCACCAGCATCCTCGCCTTCACGCTGGACACGGGCGGACCAGCGCTGCACCGGCTCGGCTGGATGGGCGCGGCGGGGCTGGTGGTGATCGCGGGCACCGGCATCGGTACGCTGGTGGCCGGCGACATGCCGCTCATCGTCGCCGCCTTCGGCCTCGTCGGCGTGCTCTATGCGCTGGTGGAGAGCATCCATCCGAGCGCCGCCGCCGCGGCGCGCTTCATGTGCCTCACGTTGGCGGTCGGGGCGCTCTACGCGCCGCTGAAGGCGGTGGATGTCGCGGTGGTCGCTGCCTTCGTGCTCTATGCCTGGGCAGTCTCGCTGGCCTGGGATGCGCTGACCGGCCTGCTGCGCCCCTCGACGGCGCCGCCGCTCGCCATGGTGTTCGCCCGCCTCCGCGCCACCGAGCGCGAGCGCTGGGTATTCGCCGCCGCCGTGGCCATCGCCGTGCCGCTCGCCTTCCTCACCAGCCTGACGCTCGGCCTGCACCGGCCCTACTGGGCGCTCATCGCCATCGTGCTGGTGCTCAGGGCGGATGCGCTGTCGAGCCGGCGACTGATGGTGCAGACGCTGGCCGGCACCCTGCTCGGCATCGCGGCGGCGCTCGTCTATGGCTATGCGCTGCCCTTCCACGCCGCGCTGCTGGTCGGCATGGCGGTGGCGGCGCTGATCCGCTGGCCGGCGCAGCAACTCCACGGCGCGCTCGGCACCGCCGCGCTCACCGCCTTCATCATGCTGCTCTTGGAACTGGTCGCCGGCAGCGTGGGTGGGGCGGCGCATGACATCGTCGAGCGGTTGATCGACGTTATGGTCGGCTGCGCCTTCGCCATGGTGGCGCTCGGTCTCGACCGGCTGGGACAGGCGCTGCTGCGGCGGATGCTGCCGCGCTAGAGCATTTCCCGATCATATGGAATCATCTGATCGGGAAATGCTCTCGCCTATTGAATCTCGAGCGCTTTCTTGTCGTTCGGATGTTTCATCCGAACGGAAAGGGCTCTAGCTCAAGGTACCATCCACAGGATCGGCAGCAGGCCGTGTCCCTGGGCGATCTCGATGCCCTCGGCGACCGGGATGGCGGCGAGGAAGACGCAGGCGTCGATGAAGGTACGCACTACCAGCTGCGGCCGGATCTCCAGCGTGTCGACGTTCCGCCACAGCCGCACATCCGGCACGAAGCGCGGCACCCGCGCCTTGTAGGCAAGGTAAGTCTCGCCGAACCGCTCGGCGAGGAACCGCTCCTCCTTGCGCACGACCACGGCGAAGACGAGGACGGTGACGATCGCGCCTGCTGCTGCCGCCGTGAGGCTGCCGAACTGCGCGCCGGCGCCGGCGGCGCCGATGAAGGAGAAGAAATAGAGTGGGTTGCGGCAGATCGAATAGGGGCCGACATCCACCAGCGTCGCCTTCTTGCGCCCGCCAATATAGAGCGAGCACCAGGTCCGCCCGATGATGGCGACGAAGAGCAGCACCAGGCCGGCCTGCTCGATCATCTCGTGCATGCCGTGCTCGTCAGTGTCCGGCCAGACCGAATGGCCGAACAGCAGCACACCGATGGCGACCGCGCCGATGGCGTAGAGCACCAGCTTGCGCGTGTTCTGCACGGCCGCGATGTCGAAGCTGGGCGTGGCGTGCGGCGTGCGAGGAGCGTCGTTCATCAGGAAGATTCCGCGAAATGTGAAGGCCCGTTCAATCCGCCCGTCGCGGCTTTTTTCGGGCGAGCCGGCTAAGCGTTCCTCCGCATAGGCCGCCAGCCGGCTTCGGTCCATGGCGAATGTCGCTTTTACCGCAACATCTCGTGGATCGAGCCTTGCCGCCCACTTGAACTTGTGTTCCAGCAGCGGCACGCTCAGGGCATGAAATTCACCCGGCTGCGCCTTGTCGGCTTCAAGACCTTCGTCGAGCCGACGGAAATGCTGATCGAGCCCGGCCTCACCGGCATTGTGGGCCCGAACGGCTGCGGCAAGTCGAACCTCGTCGAGGCGATGCGTTGGGTGATGGGCGAGAGCTCTTATAAGGCGATGCGCGCCGAAGGTATGGACGACGTTATCTTCGGCGGCACCACCACCCGCCCGGCGCGCAACACCGCCGAGGTCGTGCTGGTCGTCGACAATGCGGAGCGCTCCGCGCCGGCCGTGTTCAACGACGCCGACCTACTGGAGATCTCCCGCCGCATCGAGCGCGAGGCCGGCTCCTCCTACCGCATCAACGGGCGCGAGGTGCGCGCGCGCGACGTGCAGATCCTGTTCGCCGACGCCTCCTCCGGCTCGCGCTCGCCCTCCATGGTGCGGCAGGGGCAGATCGGCGAGATCGTCGGCGCCAAGCCCGCCGCCCGCCGGCGCATCCTCGAGGAAGCCGCCGGCGTCGCCGGCCTGCACGCGCGCCGGCACGAGGCGGAGATGCGGCTGCGCGCCGCCGAGACCAACCTCACGCGCCTCGAGGACGTGATCGGCCAGATCACCGGCCAGCTCGACGCGCTGCGCCGGCAGTCGCGGCAGGCGGTGCGCTACCGTGCGCTCTCCGGCGACATTCGCCGCAACGAGGCTGCGCTGCTCTGGCTGCGCTGGCTGGAGGCGACCGGCGGCCTGAGCGAGGCGAGCCGCGCGCTCGACCTCGCTGTCCGCGAGGTCGCCGCCCGTACGGTGGCACAGGGTGAGGCCGCTCGCGCCGCGGCGGTGGCCGCCCATGTCATCCCGCCGCTGCGCGAGGCGGATGCCTCCGCCGCTGCCGCATTGCAGCGCCTGACGCTGGCCCGTGGTGAGCTCGACCGCGAGGAGGCCCGCGCCGGTGCTCGCCGCGATGAGCTCGACCGCCGCCTCGCCCAGCTCGGCGGCGACATGGCACGCGAGCGCGCTCTTGCCGCCGACGCCGGCGAGATGCTGCAGCGCCTCGCCACCGAGGCCGAGGAACTGGAGGCGGCGCAGGGGGAGGCGGCGCAGCTGGAGGAGGAGGCGGTCGAAGGCCGCGAGGCCGCGGCCGCAAAGCTCGCCGATGCCGAGCGCGACTTTACAGAAGCGACCGCTGCCAATGCCGAGCGCGCCGCCCGGCGCGGGACTCTGGAACGCGCGCTGCGTGAGGAGACGGAGCGCCTCGCCCGGCTGGAGCGCGAACTCATCCAACTCGCCGAGCAGCAGCGGCAGGTCGAGGCGAGCGCCGGTGCTGCCCGGCTCGACGAACGCCGCATGGCAGCGGAGGCGGCGCAGCAGGCCTTCGCCCGCGCCGAGACCGCCGCGCATGAGGCCGAGACCGCCCATATCGCTGCCCGTGCGGCGCTCGACCAGGCCCGCCGGCCGCTGGCTGAGGCCGAGCGCGCCGCCCAGCGGCTGGACACCGAGGCGCGCACGCTCGCCAAGCTGCTCGATGTAGGCTCCCACCGCCGCTGGCCGCCGGTGCTCGACGCGGTGCGGGTGGAGCGCGGCTACGAGACCGCGCTCGGCGCCGCGCTGGGCGACGATCTCGATGCGCCGGCCGATAGCGCTGCGCCGGTCCATTGGGCGCTGGTCGATAGTGGCGGCGATGCGCCGCTGCCCGAGGGCGTCGAGCCGCTCGCCGCTTATGTCGAGGCGCCGCCGGTGCTGGCCCGCCGCCTCGCCCAGATCGGCGTGGTGCTGAACCATGACGGCCCGCGCCTTGCGCCATTGCTGAAGCCCGGCCAGCGCCTCGTCTCGCGCGAGGGCGACCTGTGGCGCTGGGACGGGCTGAACGCCGCCGCCGACGCTCCGACCGCTGCCGCCCGCCGCCTCGCCGAGCGCAACCGGCTCGCCGACATCGCCGCTGAGCTGGAAGGGGCGCGGGCCGAGGTCGCCATCCACCGTGCCGCGTTGGAGATGGCCGAGACCGCGCTGCGCGCCGCCGGATCGCGGGAGAGTTCGGCGCGCGAGGCCCGCCGCGCCGCGCTGCGCACCATGGAGGCGGCGCGCGACGACCTCGCCCGCGCCGAGCGTGCGGCGTCCGAGCAGGCCGCTCGCCTCGCCGCGCTGACCGCCAATCGCGGCCGGCTGGAGGTGGATCGCGAGAAGAGCGCGGCGGGACTCGCCGAGGCTCGTGAGGCCGTCGCCACCCTGCCACCGGCGGTCGAGGGCGAGGCCCTACTGGCCGAGGTGCGGGCCCGGGTGGCGCAGGATCGCGCCGCTCTCGCCGAGGCGCGTGCCCGGGCGGATGCGCTGGTGCGCGAGCGCGAGCAGCGTGTGCGGCGCCTCACCACCATCGCCTCCGAGCGGACCTCCTGGGAGGCCCGTGCCGGCGGCACCGGGGAGCGCGTGGCGGCCCTGGAAGCCCGTCTTACCGAGGCGTCGACCGAGCGCGCCGCGCTCGACGATGCTCCCGTTCAGTTCGCTGCTCGTCGCCGCGCCCTGCTCGACGAGACCTCCAAGGCCGAGGCGGCACGGCGCGAGGCGGCCGACCAGCTCGCCGCTGCCGAGGCGGCGCAGGCCGAGGCCGACAGGGCCGCGCGCGCCGCTCTCGATGCCCTCGCCTCCGCCCGCGAGGAGAACGCCCGCAGCGAGGCGCGTGTCGAGGCCGGCCGGCAGCGGCGCGAGGATCTGGTACGCGAGATCGCCGAGATGCTCGACGGCCCGCCGGAGAGCGCGCACGAGATCGCCGGATTTGCGCCTGACGCCCAGATGCCTGAGCTTGCCACGGTCGAGGCGGAACTCGCCCGACTCAAGGCAGATCGCGAGCGGCTCGGCGCGGTCAATCTGCGCGCCGAGGAGGAACTGTCGGAGGTCGAGGGCCAGCAGAAGGGCCTCTCCGCCGAGCGCGACGATCTCACCGAGGCGATCAAGCGGCTGCGCCAGGGCATCTACGGCCTCAATCGCGAGGCGCGCGAGCGGCTGCAGGCGAGCTTCACCGTGGTCGACGGCCATTTCCGCCAGCTCTTCGCCACGCTGTTCGGCGGCGGCGAGGCGCAACTGGTGCTGACCGATTCGGACGATCCGCTGGAAGCTGGGCTCGACATCATCGCCAAGCCGCCGGGCAAGAAGCCGCAGTCGCTCTCGCTGCTGTCGGGCGGCGAGCAGGCGCTGACCGCCATGGCGCTGATCTTCGCGGTCTTCCTCACCAATCCGGCGCCGATCTGCGTGCTCGACGAGGTCGATGCGCCGCTCGACGACGCCAATGTCGAGCGCTTCTGCAACCTGCTGGACGAGATGCGCCGCCTCACCGAGACGCGCTTCGTCACCATCACCCACAACCCGATCACCATGAGCCGGATGAACCGGCTGTTCGGCGTCACCATGGCCGAACGCGGCGTCTCCAAGCTGGTCTCAGTCGATCTCGCCACCGCCGAGAGCTGGCGCGAGGCGAGCTGAGTCGGGTTTCTGCCGCTACGGCAGGCCAGCGCCGCGGGTGGAGTCGTGGGTGTCATGGGGCGTTCGCCGTATTCCCGCACGAACGCTGGCATGCCAAAAACACGCCGTTCACCTTCCCTTGGTGCGAAAGCGGTCGCGCAGGCCTGCGACAGAGCGTCCACCTGCCAGTTTTCATGTGTCATTTCAATGACTTGAAACATGTGTTCACGTCCTTGACACCCCAAGGGGTGATCACTATGGTGCGCCCGGCTTCGGGGTGGGGAAATCCTTACTCGGTCGGGCTTGAGCGTGAATCATGGACGACCGGGACAAGACGGACGGCCAGGGCGGCTCGATCCGGCCGGAAATCTCCGATGACGAGCTTTCCGGCAGGCTTCGCGGGCTGGGCAGCGAACTGGACAAGGTTCGCGCCGAGCGACGGGCCGACGCCAAGGCGGCTTCCGCGTCGCCGGACCGGGCGTCGACCTCTGCGGGGATGACGTTGGCTTTCCGGCTGGGGAGCGAGTTCGTCGCGGGTGTTCTGGTCGGGGCCGGCCTCGGCTGGGGCTTCGACTATTTCCTCGGCACCTCGCCGTGGGGAATGATCGTGTTCCTGCTGCTCGGCTTCGGCGCGAGCATCGTGAACATGCTGCGCGCCGCCGGGGAAACCGGCCGCAAGACCCCGCCGAAAGGCGGACGGTAAGCATCGCCGCCGAAGGGCGGGGCGTGAAGGGTTTCGGCGGCGTCGCTTCGCGGCGCCTTTTAAAGACGGGGACGGGCGCCATCCGGCGTCGCGTGATTGAGGGCAGCGACCGGCGATGGCCAGCGGAAGCGTGATCGATCCGATCCACCAGTTCCAGATCGTCAAGATTGTGGATCTGGGAACGCCGGGCGGCATCGAGCTCGCCTTCACCAATTCCGCCGCCTACATGTTCGGCATCGTGGCGCTGGTGTTTTTCTTCCTCACCTTCGCGACGCGCGGGCGCACCTTGGTGCCGGGCCGGGTGCAGTCGCTGGCGGAACTCTCCTACGAATTCGTCGCCTCGACCGTGCGCCAGACCGCCGGCAATGAGGGGATGAAGTTCTTCCCGCTGGTGTTTTCGCTGTTCATCTTCGTGCTGGTGGCGAACTTCGTCGGCATGGTGCCCTACACCTTCACCGTCACCAGCCACATCATCGTCACCGCGGCGCTGGCGGCGATCGTCATACTCACCGTCATCATCTACGGCTTCGTCCGCCACGGCATGCATTTCCTGCATCTCTTCGTGCCGTCGGGCGTGCCGGGTTTCCTGCTGCCCTTCATGGTCGCGATCGAGGTCATCTCCTTCCTCTCGCGCCCCATCAGCCTGTCGCTGCGTCTCTTCGCCAACATGCTCGCCGGCCACATCGCCATGAAGGTGTTCGCCGGCTTCATCGTGATGATGACCGCGGGCGGCGTCGTCGGCTGGTTCGGCGCCGTGCTGCCGCTCAGCATGGTGGTGGCGCTGACCGCGCTCGAATTCCTGGTCGCCGCGCTGCAAGCCTACGTCTTCGCGGTGCTGACCTGCATCTATCTCAACGACGCGCTGCATCCGGGGCACTGATCGGCGCGTCGCGGGAATCCAGCCTTCAACTCAATCAGCGAAATTCAATAGGAGAAGACCATGGATCCGATTGCCGCCAAGTTCCTCGGCGCCGGTCTCGCTTGTCTCGGCATGGGCCTTGCCGCTATCGGCGTGGGTAACATCTTCGGCAACTTCCTCTCGGGCGCCCTGCGCAACCCGTCGGCGGCCGACGGCCAGTTCGCCCGCGCCTTCATCGGTGCGGCGCTCGCGGAAGGTCTCGGCATCTTCGCGCTCGTCGTCGCGCTGGTCCTGCTCTTCGTGGTCTGACGTAGTAGGGCTCGGGCGCGTCCATGGCGCGCCCGGCCTGCTTCGAACCAACGTCCGCATCGACCAAGGAAGCCTGAACCATGCCCGAGACCCAGGGTCCGGCCGGTACATTTGTCATCGCGCAGGCAGAGCCCGCGGTGCACGGCGCTGCGCCGGCCCATGAAGGCGTGGAGATCGCAGTGCCGCCGGCGGAAGCGCATGGCGGGGGCTTCCCGCCTTTCGATGTCCATACCTTCCCCTCGCAGCTGATCTGGCTGGCGATCGCCTTTGGCGCGCTCTACCTGCTGATGAGCCGCATCGCCCTGCCGCGCATCGCCAACATCCTTGAAGAGCGTCACGACCGCATCGCGGACGACCTCGAGGAGGCCGGCAAGCTGAAGGCCGAGAGCGAGGCCGCCGCCTACGCCTATGAGCAGGCGCTCGCCAGCGCCCGCAACAAGGCCCACGGCATCGCTACCGAGACGCGCGACAAGCTCGCCGCCGACAGCGAGGCCGGCCGCAAGTCGCTGGAGGCGGAGCTTTCCGCCAAGCTGGCCGCGGCCGAGACGCAGATCGCCGCCACCAAGGACGCCGCCATGTCTAATGTGCGCGGCATCGCGGTGGACGCGGCCGGTGCCATCGTCGGCAACCTGATCGGCACCGCCCCGGCGCCGCAGGCGGTCGAGGCGGCGGTCGACACCGCCATCAAGGGCTGAGGAGCGCGCCATGGGAAGTGATACTCTCTGGGTCGCCGTCGCCTTCGTCATCTTCATGGCGATCGTCGCTCGCGCCGGCGCCTTCTCCGGCATCGCCGCCAAGCTCGACGCCCGCGGCGAGCGTATCCGCCACGAGCTGGAGGAAGCGCGCAAGCTGAAGGAAGAGGCGCAGAAGCTGGTCGCCGAGTACAAGCGCCGCCAGCGCGAGGCCGAGGACGAGGCCGAGGCGATCATCACCACCGCCAAGGCGGAAGCCGAGCGTCTCGCTGCCGAGACCAAGGCCAAGCTCGAGGACATGATCGCCCGCCGCACCAAGATGGCCGAGCAGAAGATCGCCCAGGCCGAGGCGCAGGCGCTGGCTGACGTGAAGGCCGCCGCGGCCGATGCCGCGGTGAAAGCCGCCGAGACCCTGCTCGCCGCGCAGGTCGTCGGCGAGACCGCCGAGCGCGTGCTGGGCGAGGCGGTGTCGGAAGTGAAGTCGAAGCTGAACTGAGCTTCGCTCGCCGGCTCTTCGTCGTATGAGTTATGAAATGCCCGGCTTCGCGCCGGGCATTTTCGTTTTGGCTGTTGGATGTCCCCCTCTCCGCAAAGTCGTGAGGGAAGACGTGGATGCCCGGAACAAGTCCGGGCATGACGTTGCTCGGAGCGCGATGCCGTATGCCGAGGTTCGGCCTGTCGATATCCCGTCCTCCCGGCCGAAGCGCAGCGGAGAGCCGGGATAGCTTGCCAATCGGGTCACGATCCCGGATCGGCCTTCGACCGTCCGGGATGACGACTTGAGGGATGGCCCTCAGCTCGTCCAGCGTCGCGGGCGGTAGAAAGTGTGCTCGCCGATGCGGTCGAGCTTGCGCATCTCTCGGATCCAGTTCGGCCGCACCGAGCGCGCGTGGTAGTGCGTCGCCCGCCCGACCTTGTCGTCCCAGACAAGGCCGTCGAGCATGTCGGCGGCGATCTCCTTGGCCTGCTTCCACAGCCGCGGCTCGGTCACCACGTCGCGGATGTTGTCGCAGGCGAAGGTGAACTGGCAGGCAAGCCGGCGATGGGCATTCTGGTAGACGGCGCGGCAGATGTCGGCGGGGTAGTAGCCGGAGAAGACCCGGTTCATCACCACTTGCGCCACCGCCACCTGGCCGCGCTTGGGCTCGCCGCGGCTCTCGAAATAGACCGCCTCGGCGAGGCACTTCTCGGCGCGGTCGCGGCGCTTGCCGGAGAGGCCGAGCCGCTCGGCCGGGCTCGGCCCGCGCGCCACGCGAAGTGCGTCGTCCCCGGATTTCTCCGCCGTGGTGGTGCCGCTGTCGCCCGGCGGCAGGGCGGAAGGGGCGAGGTGCAGGAAGGGCTGCGGCGGCAGCGCCGCCTGGTCGAGGCCGAAGATGAAGGCGTTCTGCCGGTAGAGTGGCAGATCGGGGTCGAGCTCGTAGGAGTCGCCCGGCTCGTCATCGTCCATGGCGGCGAGCGCGCCGTCGCCCGGCACGGTGATGTCGTGCCCGTCGACGCCCAGCGCGACGGCGGGGCCGGCCTGTTCGAGCTGCGAGGGATCGCCGGTCGGATCGCCGGCGGGAACGGAATAGAGGCCTTCGGTTTCGGCCGCCACGTCGGGGATCTCGCCGTCCTCGTAAGGGTCGGTGCCGGCGCCGGCGAAGGCGGCGACCATGCCGGTCCCCATCCCGACGGAGCCGGTGCTGACGACGCCACTACCGGCAAGGCTCGCGGGGGTGGCATCGCCCGCGCCGGCGAACGGATCGGCCTCCAGCGGCTCCTCGGCCGCCAGCGCCAGCCGGTCGGTCTTGGCGTCGCGGTTGACGTCGACGGTGAGCGCGGGAGCGGGCGGCGCGGGGATCGCCGACCCCGCCAGCAGCGAGGAGGCGGACGGCCAGATGAAGGTCGAGGCCTTGAGCAGGTGCAACGGCCCGCCGAGGATGGAGAGGCGGGCGCGCTCGGTCACGCCGGGCTCATGCGCCATGCGGGCGAGTATGTCCTGCAGGCCGATGGAGGTGCTGCCGCCGACCATCATGGCAAGCAGCACGGCAGCCCTGGCCCCGTGGCGATTGATCCGTGTCCCAGCCCACATATACGCGCCTACGCAACAACCCGGCCCTTGTCGCCGCGTGACTTGCCTGCGACAGGCAAGCCCTCGCGTGTCAGGCCTTATGGTTGTCGCTCATTAACCTTGCGAGCCGGTTAATGGCGGGCGCTATGGGCGAGAGCATGTCGCGCCGAAGGCGTGATGTGGCCTCAACGTGGCGCGGCTGCGCGGCGCAGAC
The DNA here is from genome assembly GCF_000092925.1 of Ancylobacter novellus DSM 506. Taxonomy (NCBI): domain Bacteria; kingdom Pseudomonadati; phylum Pseudomonadota; class Alphaproteobacteria; order Hyphomicrobiales; family Xanthobacteraceae; genus Ancylobacter; species Ancylobacter novellus. The sequence goes on from NC_014217.1 coordinate 4,682,747, forward strand.
GGTCGGCGATGGCCTCGCCGAGGCCATGGCGGGGCAGGGCGACGACGGCGATGGCGATGGCGCCGCTCGAATCGAGCGCGCGCAGATGCGCGAAGAGGTTGGCCGCCGCCTCGACGAGGTCGCCGGTAGGGCTGAGGTCGAGACGGGCCACCGCCTGCTCGGCGCCCGGCGGCTGCGCGCCGGCGAAGGTGAGCAGCGCCTCGCCTGGCTTCACCTCGCGGGCGCGGAGCCGCACGGGAATGGTCGGCGCGTAGTGCGAGGCCAGCATGCCGGGGGCGAGGGGAGCCTCGCCGGCTTCCGCCTCCTCGACCACGCGCGGCGCAGGGCTGGCCAGCGGCGCGCCGAGGGCTTCCTTGATGGCTTCGCGCGGCAGGCCGCCGGGGCGCAGCATCACCGGCACTTCGCCGGTGCAGTCGAGGATGGTCGATTCCACGCCGACTGCGCTTGCGCCGGCATCGAGGATCAGGTCGATCCGCCCGTCGAGGTCGGCGGAGACATGTGCGGCGCTGGTCGGCGAGACATGGCCGGAGCGGTTGGCGCTCGGCGCGGCGATCGGCCGTCCCGCCGCGCGTAGCACCGCCTGCGCCACCGGATGCGCCGGTACGCGGATGGCGACGCTGGACAGCCCCGCGCGGGCGAGCTCGCTGGTCGCCCCCTCGATGGCCGGTACCACCAGTGTCAGCGGGCCGGGCCAGAAGCGCCGCGCCAGCGTCTCGGCGGCCGGGGTGAGATGGCCCACGCGCCGGGCGGCGTCGATGTCCGGCACATGAGCGATCAGCGGATTGAAGCTCGGTCGGCCCTTGGCCGCATAGAGCCCGGCGACCGCGTGCGGATCGGTGGCGTCGCAGGCGAGGCCGTAGACCGTCTCGGTCGGCAGCGCGACGAGACCGCCGACCTTCAGCACGCGCGCGGCCTCGGCGATGCCGGCGGCGTCAGCCGCCAGCAGCTTGGTCACGCGCGGCGCGACTATATGCTTCACCCTTGCATTCTCCCGGTCAGGCGCGCTCGGATAGGGCGTCCGCCCGAGCGGGTCAACCGCGGGGAATTCCCCCGTCATCTCATCTGCCCGGCTGGCCCCGGGCAGCGACGTGGCATATCGTCCACCACTTTCCTATTCATATAAGAACGAACGCTCCCGCCGAGAGCGCCCAAGGAACACCAATGAGCACGCTGCTGATCTCCCACGACGCCTGCCTCGAACATCTCACCCCCGCCGGCCATCCCGAGCGGCCTGACCGGGTGCGGGTGCTCAACCGCGTCTTCGAGGGCGAGCAGTTCGCGACGCTGGCGCGCGAGCAGGCGCCGGTCGCCGAGCGCGAGGACATCGTGCGGGTGCATCCGGAGGATTTCGTCGCGGCGCTGGAAGAGGCGATGCCGAGCGAGGGGCTGGTGCGCATCGACGGCGACACGGTGATGTCGCCCGGCACCGGCGAAGCCATATGGCGCGGCGTCGGCGGCTCGGTGCTGGCGGTGGACGAGGTGCTCGCCGGCCGGGCGGCCAACGCCTTCGTCTCCATGCGCCCGCCGGGCCACCATGCCGAGACCCGCACGCCCATGGGCTTCTGCCTGTTCAACAATGTCGCCATCGCCGCCCGCCACGCCCAGAAGGTGCATGGCATCGGCCGCGTTGCCATCGTCGATTTCGACGTGCACCACGGTAACGGCACGCAGGAGATCTTCTGGTCCGACCCGAGCGTGATGTACGCCTCGACCCACCAGATGCCGCTCTTCCCCGGCACCGGCTCGGTCGGCGAGCGCGGCACCACCGACAATATCGTCAACGCGCCGCTGCGCTCGGGCGACGACGGCGAGAATTTCAAGGCTGCGGTCGAGAGCCGCATCCTGCCCCGGCTGGAGGCGTTCGGTCCGGAGCTGATCATCATCTCCGCCGGCTTCGACGCCCATGCGCGCGACCCGCTCGCCAACATCAACCTTCTGGAAGACGACTACACCTGGGTCACCAGGAAGCTGATGGATGTCGCCGACAAGCATTGCGGCGGCAGGATCGTCTCGGTGCTGGAGGGCGGCTACGACCTCGAAGGCCTTGCCCGCTCCGCTTCTGCCCATGTCATGGCGCTGATGCGCGGCTGAGGGGTGAGCCCGCGCGCGTCAGGCTGTATAAGGGGCGCGACTCATAGCGGGAGGACGCGATGACCGATGTGGCCGATGTGAACGCGCTGAGCTTCGAGAAGGCGCTCGCCGAGCTCGAGGCCATCGTCGCCAAGCTGGAGGGCGGCAGCGTCCCGCTGGAGGAATCCATCACCCTCTATGCCCGCGGCGAGGCGCTGAAGGCCCGCTGCGACGCGCTGCTGAAGGACGCCGAGGCACGGGTGGAGAAGATCACGCTCGGTACTGATGGCCGCCCCGCCGGCACGCAGCCGCTGGACGGCGAGTGATCGGGCGATTGAGCACGCTACGGACATGACCGTCCGCCTGCGCGGTCATCACCTGCTCTGCCTGCTGACCTTCGTCGGCAAGGGCTATACGCCCACCTTCACCGCCAATTACCGGCGCATCGTCGCCCGGCTGAACGAGGGCGAGGCCGTCGAGCTCGTCGGCGGCCCAGACGACATCTGCACGCCCATGCTGGCGGAGGCGGACCATCACTGCCTCAACGCCAGCGCCACGGAGCGCGACGCGCAGGCGCTGGCCGATGTCGTGGCGCTCATTGGCAGGCCGCTGGCGGTGGGAATGCAGCTTGTGCTCGACGCGGATCTTCTCGCCGCTCTGCGCTCCGCGTTTGCCGAAGGCACTACGCGCGAAGCCTGCACCGGCTGCCAATGGCACGCGCTCTGCACCGACATCGCCGCCGGCGGCTATGCCGGCGTGCGGCTCAGCGGCGAGGCTCAGAACACGCCGGGGATCAGCCGCGCCGTGCGCGCGCTATAGGCGCGGTACTCGTCGCCGAAGGTGTCGAGCATCATCTGCTCCTCCCGCCCGATGCGGAAGAGGAACAGCGTGCCGAAGCCGATCACCCCGGCCGGGCCGGCGATCCAGTTCGGGATCAGGATCAGCTGCGCCAGAGCCCACAGGAAGAACGCCGTGTACATCGGGTGGCGCACATAGCGGTAGACGCCTTCGGTGATCAGCTTGTGGGTGTCCTTGATCTCCAGCGTCACCGACCAGTTCTTGCCGAGGTCCTTGTGGGTGCGGCGGAACAGCCAGAGCGAGAACAGGAACACCAGCACGCCCAGAGCGAACTGCACCGGCGAATAGGGATAGTTGGCGAAGTTGAGCGCCTTGGTGACGGCCCATACCAGCGGGGTGATGCCGAGGCCGAGCGTCGAGATGGAGAGCAGCACGAATTCGCGCACGCGATCGCGGGCGTCGACGACGCGCTCGCGCTTCACTTTGCGCTCGAACGGGCGGCGGATGAGCCACCAGCTGACGACACCGACGGCCCAGGCGATCTTGGCGGCGACGATAAGGTTCATGAAGGGTCCGTGGTTTCGGTGATCAGCGCGCCGTCCGGCGCGAAGCGGCCGAGGGGGCCGTCCGGCCGCGAGGTGATGTCGGCAAGCGGCAGCGGGCCGAGGATGAACATGAAGTAGTCGTAGGGGGCGTGCAGCTCGTTCGCCAGCAGGAACTGGTAGTGCAGGCGCATCAGCTGCCAGCGCAGCCTGTGCAGCTTCTCGTCACTCAGCATGTCCTTGAGGTTGGCGTTGCGCAGCTGCGGCGGGCACAGCTCGTTGTCCTCGAACTGGGTGCGGCGCAGCGTGACCGGGTGGAACTTGTAGAAATTGATGACGTCGTGCCGTGCCTGATATTCGACCCAGTAGAGGCCCGGCGTGCGGGCGACCAGGGCCGCCTGCCGGCGCACCTTGCCGCCGTGCCGGTGCAAGGCGAGCTTGGGGATGGTAGCGCCGCAGGTGAGCAGGCAGAGCCGGGTCGGCCCGCTGGTGAGGCCGGGGTCGCGGTCGAGCGCGCGCTCCAGCACGCCGAGCACCAGCGTGGCGCCGAGGCTGTGGCCGACGAGAACGATCTCGTCATATTTGCCGGAGTTCACCGCATCGATGATGACCTGGGCGAAGCTGTCGAGCCGCTCGTCCAGCTCCGGCGTGCGGTCGTTGAGGTATTCGCGCGCGAGGTCCCAGTCGTCGAGCGCCTGGTGCAGGCGCCAGTCCCGTCCCGGCCGGTGGAACAGGCCGAAGAAGACCGCGATGCCGACGACCAGCCCGATGGCCCACGCCGCGAGCGAAGGCAAGGCATAGCTGGCGGCGAAGCCGGCGAGCCCGCCGGCCAGCAGCCCGCCGAGGATGAACACGAGAAGGATGATATAGGGATAGAAGAAGAACATCCCGTAGCGCACGCTGGCGCGGAAATAGGCCCGCATCGCGCCGCCGAACAGGAAGCTTGTCAGCCCGCCGACGCCCTTCCACAGCCGGATCGGATCGGGGCGCGCGTCCAGCGCCGCGACGATGTCCTCCCAACGCAGGATGCGATAGTCGGTACGTGTGGCCCAGTTTGGCGCGCGGGTCTTGACGGTCCAGCCCGCATAAGGCTTGTCGCCGCCGTCGAGCCGGTCGGTCACGTCGACGTCGACCGACCATAATTCGCCGAACAGCTTCGCCTGATGGGCGAAACGGCCATGGTGATACGTCATGTCGGTCGGGTCATGGCCCGGCAGGAAGATCGCCAGCCGCCGCCACTCCCGGCGCGGGTCGGCGGAGGGGGAGGCCTGCGCGTCGTCGGTCACGATGTTCTCTGCCACTGCCATGCGGCGTTTCTAATGGAAGCGGGGCCTCTAGGCCAATCCTCGGGCGAGATTGCGTCATCATCTCCACATTCTGTTGTGGCCGGTAGTAGGGTGCTTGCAAGGAGGGCGCGCGCGTTGCACCGCGTGCGACCTTTGTGTATGCCGTAGGGCTTCGCCCCGGGGCATGATCCTTGCTCTCTTCTCTGTCCCATTGGCGGAAGTGCATTCGGAGCCGTTCTTGACCCGTCCCTCGACGCCGCTTCTCGACATGATCCGCGAGCCTGCCGATCTGCGTCGGTTGCCCGAGGAACAGCTCGCCCAGCTCGCCGCCGAACTGCGCGAGGAGATGATCGATGCCGTCTCGGTCACCGGCGGTCATCTCGGCGCCGGCCTCGGCGTGGTCGAACTCACCGTGGCGTTGCACCATGTCTTCGACACGCCCAATGATCGGCTGATCTGGGACGTCGGCCACCAGTGCTATCCGCACAAGATCCTCACCGGCCGGCGCGAGCGCATCCGCACGCTGCGCCAGGGCGGCGGCCTTTCCGGCTTCACCAACCGGGCCGAGAGCGAATACGACCCCTTCGGCGCCGGTCATTCCTCGACCTCCATCTCCGCCGGCCTCGGCATGGCGGTGGCGCGCGACCTCGCGGGAGCGCAGCGCAACGTGGTGTGCGTGATCGGTGACGGCGCAATGTCGGCGGGCATGGCCTATGAGGCGATGAACAATGCCGGGGCGATGGATTCCCGGCTGATCGTCATCCTCAACGACAACGACATGTCGATCGCCCCGCCGGTGGGCGCCATGTCGGCCTATCTCGCCCGGCTGATCTCCGGCCCGACCTACCGCACGCTGCGCGAGACCGCCAAGCAACTCACCCGCGGCCTGCCGCGCTTCCTCGGCAAGAAGGCGGCGCAGGCGGAGGAGTTCGCCCGCGGCTTCTGGACCGGCGGCACGCTGTTCGAGGAACTCGGCTTCTACTATGTCGGGCCGATCGACGGGCACAATCTCGACCACCTGCTGCCTGTGCTGCGCAATGTGCGCGATGCGCCGACCGGACCGGTGCTGGTGCATGTCGTCACCCAGAAGGGCAAGGGCTACCCGCCGGCCGAAGAGTCGGCGGACAAGTATCACGGTGTGCAGCGCTTCGACGTCGCTACCGGCGCACAGAAGAAGGCGGCCTCCAACGCCCCGACCTATACCAGCGTCTTCGCCGAGAGCCTGATCGACGAGGCGCGGCGCGACGAGCGCATCGTCGCCGTCACTGCCGCCATGCCGGCCGGGACCGGCCTCGATCTATTCGGGCAGGCTTTCCCCGAGCGCACCTTCGACGTCGGCATCGCCGAGCAGCACGCGGTGACCTTCGCCGCCGGACTGGCGACCGAGGGCTTCAAGCCGTTCTGCGCGATCTACTCGACCTTCCTGCAGCGCGCCTACGACCAGATCGTGCATGACGTGGCGATCCAGCGCCTGCCCGTTCGCTTCGCGCTCGATCGCGCCGGGCTGGTCGGCGCCGACGGTGCCACCCATGTCGGCGCCTTCGACATCCCGATGCTGGCGACGCTGCCCGGCATGGTGGTGATGGCCGCCGCCGACGAGGCGGAACTGGTGCACATGGTCGCCACCGCCGCGGCCTATGACGAGGGCCCCATCGCCTTCCGCTATCCCCGCGGCGAGGGTGTCGGCGTCGAGCGGCCGGAGCATGGCGTGCCGCTGGAGATCGGCCGCGGCCGCATCGTGCGCGAAGGCTCCAAGGTGGCGCTGCTGTCGCTCGGCACGCGGCTTGCCGCCTGCCTTGCCGCCTCCGAGCAGCTTGCCGGCTTCGGCCTCTCCACCACCGTGGCGGATGCGCGCTTCGCCAAGCCGATCGACCGCGAGCTGGTGCTGCGGCTCGCCCGCGAGCACGAGGTACTGGTTATCGTCGAGGAGGGCGCTACTGGCGGCTTCGGTAGCCATGTGCTGACCCTGCTGGCCGAGGCGGGGGCGCTTGACCGCGGGCTTAAGGTGCGATGCCTCGCGCTGCCGGACCGCTTCATCGAGCAGGATTCTCCGGCCGCCCAGCTCACAGAGGCGGGGCTCGACACCGACGGCATCGTGCGCGGTGTGTTCGCGGCGCTGGGTCGTGCGGACGAGGTCGCTCCGACCCTGCTGCGCGGCTGAACTGCCGTGTCCCGCGACCGTGCCGACCGCGTCCTGGTGGCGCGTGGCCTGTTCGACAGCCGCGCCAGGGCACAGGCGGCCATCGCCGCCGGGCTGGTCAGCGTCGACGGAAAGCAGATCGCCAAGCCCTCGGAGCTGATCGCGGCGGATGCACGGATCGAGGCGCGCGAGGCCTATGAATGGGTGTCCCGCGCCGGCCTCAAGCTGGAAGCCGCGCTCGACGCCGCCGGCCTAGATGTGAAGGGTCTGGAAGCGCTCGACGTCGGCTCTTCCACTGGCGGCTTCACCGAGGTGCTGCTGGCGCGCGGTGCCGCCCGCGTCCATGCGGTCGATGTCGGCCGCGACCAGCTTCACGCCCGCCTGCGCGTCGATCCCAGGGTGGTCTCGCTGGAGGCGACCGACATACGCGACATCGCCATGGGAACGCTGCCGCCGGCCGGCATCGTCACCATCGATGTCTCCTTCATCTCGCTGGAGCAGGTGCTGCCGGCCGCGCTCGCCCATGCCGCCTCGGGCGCGTATCTCGTCGCGCTGGTGAAGCCGCAATTCGAGGTGGGGCGCGACAAACTCTCCAAGGGCGGCATCGTCAAGGACGCCGCCGCCCGTGCGGAGGCGGTGGCGCGCATCGAGGCGCGGCTGGAAGAGCTCGGCTGGCGGGTGATGCGCCGTCTGTCCTCACCGATCCTCGGCGGCGACGGAAATGAGGAGTTCCTGCTGGTGGCGGCGCGGGCGGAATAGACCGCCCGCGCCGGTAGTCTCGGCTCGGCTGCCTTCCTCAGGCGTGGCGGCGGGCCTCGCTGTTGGCGACCAACGCCCCGGCGACCTTCTCCGAGACGTAGCCGAAGGCGGCGCCGGCGATCATCGACAGGACGATGGTCACCAGCGGATTGCCCAGGCTCGCTGCGGTGAGGTTGGCGAGGCCGTCGGCCGCCAGCAAAGCGTAGCCGGCGGTGGCGGCGAAGCCGTAGACCAGCGCCGGGATGGCGGCGAAGGCCGGCATATTGGCGAGCAGGATCATCACCAGCACGCCGACGCCGACGCAGATGCCGGCCCAGACCGGCAGGCCGAGGCTTTCGCCGAGGCCGCCGCGGCTGACCGCGAGCAGCGTCAGCCATGCCATGACCGCACCGGCGATGTTCGCCAGCACGGTCGCCTTGAACCCGGCCTCCTTGCCTCCGCAGTGGAAGAAGCAGGCCCAGGCGATGAAGGCGGCCCAGATTTGCAGGCCGCCGGCGAGAGGTCCGAGGAAGAGCCAGGTGGCGACGCCCCCCAGGACGCCGATACTGATCGCGAGTGCCGAGATAAGCGACATTTCATCCCCCATTGCGTGTGCTTCAGGACTTATTATTATGTGCACTTGCTAAGTAAATGAGGCTGTCCATTTGAAAAATAGGAATCAGCCTTGGTCAAAATACATAGATTCGATGTGTCGAATAGGTCTTTACGGAACGAGTGATAAATTGGCCCACATGATTATCTCGCCAATACATAATACTTCATGGCTCATGTCAGCGGCCTGCCGCAAATGAATGTGCCCGTCACGCTCCACCTCGACCATATGGGCCATCGCGGCGATGCCGTCGCCGACACGCCGGAAGGCCCGATCTATGTGCCGCTGGCCCTGCCGGGCGAGACGGTGGAGGTTGCGCGCCAGCACGACCGTGGGCAACTCGTCTCGGTGATCGCGCCGAGCCCGCAGCGTATCGAGCCGATCTGCCGGCATTTCGGCGTGTGCGGCGGCTGTGCCCTGCAGCACTGGGCGGCCGAGCCCTATCAGGCGTGGAAGCGCGGCCTCGTGGTCGAGGCGCTGGCGCGCGCCGGGCTGGAGACCGAAGTGGCGTCGCTGATCCCCGCGCATGGCGCGGGCCGGCGCCGCGCGACCTTCCATGCCCGCGGCACCGGCGGCGCCGCGAAGGCCGGGCGCGATTTGCTGGCGGTCGGTTTCGCCGGCCGGCGCAGCCACGCCATCGTCGCCATCGACGCCTGCCCGATCCTTGCGCCCGGCCTCGATGGCGCGCTGCCGGCGGCCTGGGCGGTAGCGCAGGTGCTGGCGCCGCTCGCCAAGCCGCTCGACATCCAGGTCACCGCGACCGAGACGGGGCTCGACATGGATGTGCGCGGCAGCGGCCCATTGAAGCCCGACCGCATCGCCACCCTGGCCGAGCTCGCCGGCAAGCACCGGCTTGCCCGCCTCACCCGCCATGGCGAACTGGTGCTGCAGCGCGAGCCGCCGCTCCTCACCATGGGACGGGCGAGGGTGCCGCTGCCGCCCGGCTCCTTCCTGCAGGCGACGGCGGCGGGGGAAGCGACGCTCGCCTCGCTGGTGATGGAGGCGACGGAGAAGGCCGGGCGGATCGCCGACCTGTTCTCCGGCGTCGGCACCTTCGGCCTGCGCCTCGCCGAGCGGGCACGGGTGGCGGCCTATGAATCTTCCGCCCCGGCGGTCGAGGCGCTGGTCAAGGCGACGCGCGGCGTCTCCGGCCTCAAGCCGGTCACCGCCGAGGCGCGCGACCTGTTCCGCCGCCCGCTCCTGCCGCTGGAGCTGAAGGCGTTCGACGCCGTGGTGTTCGATCCGCCGCGCCAGGGCGCGGAAGCACAGGTGCGCCAATTGGCGGCGAGCAAGGTGCCGCTGGTGGTCGGCGTGTCCTGCGATCCCGTGACCTTCGCGCGCGATGCGCAGATCCTCGTCGAAGGCGGCTACCGGCTGGAGCGCGTCACCCCCGTCGACCAGTTCCTCTACTCGGCGCATGTGGAATTGGTCGGGGTGTTCCGGAGGTAATATTTTCCGAACCAATGGCGTCGATGAATGCGAATCTGCTGGCGTCCGTTCCCGGAGCTGGCGAGGATGAGGCCTCGCCTCGTTTTGGGAGTGAACCATGAGGGTTCTGCTTTTCGCCTCGGCCATCGCTCTGGTCGTGGGGTCGACCTGCGCGCGTACCGAGACGATGACCATGCCGTCCATGGGCGGTCCGACGCCGCAGGCGCTCGCCGCCGCTGCCAAGGTGCCGTCGACCGCGGCTTTCATCAACACCGCGGCGGCCGCGAACCAGTTCGAGATCGCCTCGAGCTGGCTCGCGCTATTCAAGACCTTCAACCCGAAGATCCGCGCCTTCGCCGCCAAGATGGTCGAGGACCACACCCTTATCGGCAAGAACTTCGTCGCCGCGCTCGGCAAGGCGGATACGGGCGTCACACCGCCCGCCGGCCTCGGCGCCGATCTCGATGCGGTCATGGCAAAGCTGCGCGGCACCTATGGTCCCGCCTTCGAGGCGGAATACGTTGCTGCGCAGACCAAGGGCCATCAGGCGGCCGTCGGGCTGTTTGCGGGCTATGCCAGGGGCGGCGCCAATCCGGTGATGAAGGCCTTCGCCAAGGCGACGCTTCCCACCATCCAGATGCATCTCGCCATGTGCTACGAGCTCGCCGCATCGCTGAAGAAATAGCCGCGGCTCGGCGGGACGAGGGGATGGCGATATCCCCTCAGTTCCCCCAACGCTCCATCCACATGCGCTCGCCGACCGAGCAGGAGACGCGCTGCTCGTCGGCGGCCTTGTGCACCAGCTGCGGCTTCGGCGGGACCACGCCGGCGATCTCCATGACCAATTTGGTCTTGATCGCGTCGGCGAATTCATGCGTGCCGCGCACCGGGATGACGAAGGCGCCGGGCCCGCCGATGACGCAGTCTTCGTAATAGATATCGAGCTGGCCGATATCGAGCATGGAGCCGGCCGGCTCCTTCAGCATCAGCGGCAGGCCGTTGATGATGATGCCGCGCCCGACCAGGGAATCGCGCGTGGCATCGACGAGCGGACCCTGATTGTTGGTGCCGTCGCCGGAGATGTCGATGACGCGGCGCAGGCCCTTGATGGCGTTTTGCTCGATCAGTCCGGCGCTGTACTCCATCGCGCCCGAGATGGAGGTGCGGTAGACGCGGCGCAGCGGCGCGTTGTGGATCGCCTCGGCGAAGCGCCGGGCATCGCCCGGCCCGCCGATGAAAGTCCAGTCGACCACCAGCTTCTGCTCGTCGAGGCCCGCCCATTCGACATAGGCTATGGCGACGCGGCCATTGGGGCCGAGCTTGAGCGCATTGAGGAATTCCGGCGAGGTCACCGCCTTTACATAGCCGTCGCGCTGCAGCGCCAGCTCATCGAGGTCCATCGAGTAGGAAACGTCGACCGCCAGCACCAGCTCGACGTCGACCTGATCCTCCGCCCGGGCGTCGGGGATCGCCAGCGGACCCAGCAGCAGCGCAAACGCAGCCAGCCATACACGCACGCACGACATCGCGACCTCCGTCGGTGACGGGACCTCGACGTGTCAGAGACGCGTCACAATCATCGTGGCATGGCCGGCGAGAGGCCAGAAGTCGAAATTGCAGGCAGGCGAACGTTCGCGATGCCATTCGCGTGAGCGGGCGCTACCGGAGTAACGCCCGCCGGTAGCGTGATCACACGTCCAGCGTCTCTGTGCCGGTGATCTCGATGCCGAAGCCGGCCACGCCGACATAGGTGCGCGCACGGGAGGCGAGCAGGCGGATCGACGAGATGCCGAGGTCGCGCAAAATCTGGGCGCCGAGGCCGACCTCACGCCAGTTCTCGTCACGCAGCCTGGAGCTTTCCAGCTTCTCCTCGCCGCCGACGGAAGAGACCGGCACGCCGGTGGTGCCGTCGCGCAGATAGACCAGCACGCCGCGCCCCTCCGCCTTGATGCGCTCCAGCGAGGCGCGGATCGCCTTGCCGCCGGTGAACACGTCGCCGATCGGGTCGGCGCGGTGCAGGCGCACCAGCACGTCGCGGCCATCGCCGATCTTCCCGTGCACGAGCGCGATGTGGTTCACCGGCTCGAACGGCGTGACATAGGAGATGCCATGCATCTCACCGACCACGGTCGGCGCGGCGAACTCGGCGGTGCGACTCACCAGCTTCTCGCGCAGCTGGCGATAGGCGATGAGGTCGGCCACCGAGACGCGGGTGAGCTTGTGGGCATTGGCGAACTCGGTGACCTTCGCCCCGCGCATCACCGTGCCGTCGTCATTGACCAATTCGCAGATGACGCCGACCGGTTCGACATTGGCGAGGCGGCACAGGTCCACCGCCGCCTCGGTATGGCCGGAGCGCATGAGCACGCCGCCTTCCTTGGCGATCAGCGGGAAGATGTGGCCGGGGCGCACGAAGTCGACGGCGCCGGCATTGGAATTGGCGAGCGCACGCACGGTGGCGGTGCGGTCGTCGGCGGAGATGCCGGTGGTGGTGCCGTGGCGGTAGTCGACCGAGATGGTGAAGGCGGTGGCGTGCGGGGCGTCGTTGTCGCTCACCATGGGCGAGAGGCGCAGCCGCTTGGCGTGCTCGGCAGTGATCGGCGCGCAGACGATGCCCGAGGTGTGGCGGACGATGAAGGCGAGCTTCTCCGGCGTCGCATGGACGGCGGCGAGGATGAGGTCGCCTTCGTTCTCGCGGTCGTCGTCATCGGTGACGACGAGCATGTCGCCGCGGGCAAAGGCTTCGATCGCCGCTTCCACGCGGGCCTGCAGATTGTCGCTCATGTAAGCCACCTCGACGCTATCGAGCCCGAGAAAGTCGTTCGGCGTCACCGCCCCGCCGGTGGCGGCGGCGATGCGCGCCCCCGCCTCGCGGGAGACCCAGGCCCGGTCTTCGTTGCACAGCGCGGTGATGCTGGCCGGCGACAGGCCGACCGCGCGCGCGAAGGCGCTGCGCGTCGTTCCGGTCGTGGCGAGCCAGTCCGCGAGTTTCATGGCGAGAGTATAAGGCGGGTGTGATTAGGTGGCAATGAAATGATGAAAATCTTTCAGTAATACTGAAATTGCGGAGATGCCCTCGTCGTGAAGCACAGTCCCAGCCTCTCTGACCACCGTACGCCCTCATCCTGAGGTGCCGCCGTAGGCGGCCTCGAAGGATGGTCGTTACAGCGCACCTGGACGAGCATCCTTCGAGGCCCGGCTTCGCCGGGCACCTCAGGATGAGGGTGTGAGGAAAGGTGAGCCAGACACACCAAATCGCCCCGCCGCCCTATGGCGCGGGTCTTCGGGCCTGTTCGGTCGCCCTTCGAGGAAGGGCGTGCGGGGCGCCGGAGCGGACACTCCGGCGGTCGCCTGCACCGATTGTGAAAAGGTGGTGCAAGCCTTCATTCAACCAACCGACGCGCCGATCTCCGGCGCCCCGCACACGGTGTTTTCGGGCTTGCTCCATGCGGCCCCCGGAGGAACTACCGTTGCTATCCTCCGCTGGGGGGGCTTGCGCGCTTGCCGGCGAACCGGTTTGCGCCAGCCACGGTGACTCGCGGAAAGTGCGAGCCGGGAACGCACGGCTTGGGCCGCCGCCCGGACGAGGTGCGTTATCCCCGCCAGACGGCCACCGCCCCCCGTCCCGCGCGAGCCGGCCGCTCCGGTTGCGCCCCCTCATCGGGACGAGGTGAGCAAAGGATGGCAGACGGAAGGGCATTTGTCTAGGATTATATTCCTCAACCATCCCAGGGGCCGTCATCCCTTCCGCCTATGCCGTCATGCCCGGGCTTGGCCCGGGCATCCACGACTTGGATGCCGCCGAAGGAAGGCGTGGATCCCCGGGCCAAGCCCGGGGATGACGTGGTTCCTGTTTCTGCATTGTCATCCCGGCTCTACGCCCTGCGGGCTGCGGCCGGGATGACGAAAAAGGGGATCGTTACCGCGGGAACGGCCACGCCGGTGGCGTGCCGACCTGGCCACGGTGGCGCAGGAAATGGTCGGCCAGAACGCAGGCGACCATGGCCTCGCCCACCGGCACGGCACGGATACCGACGCAGGGGTCGTGCCGGCCCTTGGTGACGATCTCCGCGTCCTCGCCGTGCCGCGTCACCGTGCGGCGCGGGGTGAGGATCGACGAGGTCGGCTTCACCGCGAAGCGCGTCACCACCGGCTGGCCGGTGGAGATGCCGCCGAGAATGCCGCCGGCATGGTTGGCGAGGAAGACCGGGCGGCCGTCATTGCCCATGCGCATCTCGTCGGCATTGTTCTCGCCGGTGAGCGCGGCGCTCGCGAAGCCCTCGCCGATCTCCACGCCCTTCACCGCATTGATGCTCATCAGCGCGCTTGCCAGATCGGCGTCGAGCTTGCCGTAGATCGGCGCGCCGAGGCCGGGCGGTACGCCCTCGGCCACCACTTCGATAACCGCGCCGACCGAGGAGCCGGACTTGCGGATGCCGTCGAGATAATCCGCCATGCGCTCGGCCGCCTTGGCGTCCGGGCAGAAGAACGGGTTGCGGCCGATCTCGGCGTCGTCCCAGTTGTTCCGGTCGATGGCGATCTCGCCCATCTGCACCAGCGCGCCGGTGATGGTGACGCCCGGCAGCACCTTGGCGGCGATGGCGCCGGCAGCGACGCGCACTGCGGTCTCGCGCGCCGAGGAGCGGCCACCGCCGCGATGGTCGCGCAGGCCGTATTTTACGTCATAGGCGTAGTCGGCGTGGCCGGGCCGGTAGCTCTCGGATATCGCCGCATAGTCCTTGGAGCGCTGGTCGACATTCTCGATCAGGAAGGCGATGGGCGTGCCGGTGCTCACCAGCACCCCGTCCGCCTCCTCCAGCGTGCCGGAAAGGATGCGTACCTCGTCCGGCTCGCGGCGCTGGGTGGTGAAGCGCGACTGGCCGGGGCGGCGCCTGTCCAGCGCGCCCTGCACGTCCTCCAGCTTGAAGCGGATGCCGGGCGGGCAGCCGTCGATCACCCCGCCAATGGCCGGCCCATGGCTCTCGCCGAAGGTGGTGACCCGGAAAAGCAGGCCGAAACTGTTGAAGGACATCGCTGATCGCCGGCGAGAGAAAGGGTTTGCGGCGCTTCTAGGCGCCTGTGCGGCGGGCGTCAAACATCCGGTTTTCCGCCATCTTTCGGCCGCGACCATGGAGAAAGCCGGCATTCGTGCTACATAATGCCGACACGAGGCTTCCTCCATTACCCCATGCCACTGTTTGAAATCGCTGTCGTTATTCTGCTCGTCCTGTTCAACGGCGTCCTCGCCATGGCCGAGCTTTCCGTCGTTTCCGCCCGCCCTGCGCGCCTGCGCGCCATGGCCGATAACGGTGTCCGCGGCGCCCGCATAGCGCTGGCGCTGGCCGCCGATCCCGGCCGCTTCCTCTCCACCGTGCAGATCGGCATCACGCTGATCGGCATCATCGCCGGCGCCTTCTCCGGCGCCACGCTCGGCGACATGCTAGGCGACTGGCTGCAGGAGCAGGGACTCTCCCCTGCCATCGCCCAGGGCTTCGGCTACACACTGGTGGTGGCGGCGATCACCTATATCTCGCTGATCATCGGCGAACTCATCCCCAAGCGCCTCGCGCTGCAAAGCCCGGAAAAGCTGGCGAGCTTCATCGCGCCCAGCATGATGCTGCTCTCGCGCATCGCCGCGCCGGCGGTGTGGCTGCTCGACATCTCCTCGCGCGCGGTGCTTCATCTGCTCGGCGAGCATGGCAAGGGCGACGACAGCAACGTCACCGACGAGGAGATCCGCGCCATCGTCGCGGAGGCCGAGACCGCGGGCGTCATCGATCCCGACGAGCGGCGCATGATCGCCGGCGTGATGCGGCTCGCCGACCGGCCGGTGCGGGCGGTGATGACGCCGCGTACCGATGTCGACTGGATCGACCTGACGGATGATCCCGACCTGGTGCGCCAGACCATCCGCGAGACCCGCCACACCCGCATGCCGGCCTGCGAGGGCACGCCGGAGGAGAGCGTCGGCGTCATCGACATACGCGACCTGCTCGAGGCCTATCTCAACGGCGAGACCCCGGACCCGCGCCAGTTCGTCAAACCGGCCGCCGTACTGGTGGAGACCGCCGGCGCGCTCGATGCGATGAAGGTGCTGCGCCACGCGGAATCGCCGCTGGCGCTGGTGGTAGATGAGTATGGCTCGATGGTCGGCATCCTCACCCCGGCCGACCTGCTCGACGCCATCGCCGGCTCGGTGGTGCTGGACGAGGCGGGGCAGGCCAAGCCCGACATTGTGGAGCGCGCCGACGGCTCCTATCTCGTCGCCGGCTCGACGCCGATCGACGAGTTGTCGGACGGGCTGGCAATCCGCATCCCGCACGATGCCGGCTTCCACACCGCGGCGGGCTTCGTGCTGCATGAATTGAAGGCGCTGCCGCAGGAAGGCGCGGCCTTCGAGGCGATGGGCTGGCGTTTCGAGGTGGTCGACATGGACGGGCGCCGCGTCGACAAGCTGCTGGTCAGCCGGGCGGTGACGCCGCGCCGGCGCGCACCGCTGCTAGGGTGATCAGCGCGACATCTCGCTGCTGATTGCGGCCGGGCTGGCGGCGCCGGCCGAGGCGCCGTAGCGCGTGCCGACGCCGACCACCACGGTGACGATGGCCACGGCGAGCGCCGCGGCGATGAGGCCGTATTCGAGGCCGGTGCCGTGCGAGCGGCGGGCGACGGCGGCGCGCCGGCGCTGCGCCAGCTCCCGTCCGATCATGTCCCTGTCCACCATTTCTCTCATGGCTCTACTCTGCTTGCGCTCATCCGCCGATATCTGTCTCGGGACAGATTTTGTTGTGCGGATACCCTGCGCCGCAGACCTTGCGCGGGCGTTAAAGCAAGCCTTGAGGGGACTGACGGGGCGCGGACTCTTGGTCCGTGGTTAATGTTTGCCGCCGCGAAGTGGTTAATGCTTCGAAGCTGCGGCTATCCCTATTGGCCGCGCGGCTTGGCGCGTCGGGTGGGCTCTGCGTGGGCCGGATCCTCGGGCCAGGGATGCTTGGGATAGCGTCCGCGCATGTCGGCGCGCACGTCGCGCCAGGAGCCGTTCCAGAAGGCAGGCAGGTCGCGGGTGAGCTGGATCGGTCGGTGCGCGGGCGAGAGCAGCGCGAGCACCAGCGGCACCCGCCCGCCGGCGATGGCGGGGTGGGTGGTGAGGCCGAACAGCTCCTGCACCCGTACGCTCAGGGTCGGCCCGCCCTCGGCGGCATAATCGATGGGCAGGCGCGAGCCGGTCGGCACCTCGAAATGCGTCGGCGCCTCCCGTTCCATGCGGCGGGCGAGTTCCCAGGGCAGCAGGCCTGAGAGCGCGCGGCCGAGCACGTCGGCATCGATCTGGCCGAGCGCGGTGACGCCGTCGAGCTGCGGCGCCAGCCAGTCCTCGGCCGTTTCCGCCAGCATGGGCCAGGACAGGTCCGGCCAGATGTCCGGCGCGCTGGCGTGGAGGAAGCGGGCCCGGTCGAGCCACTGGCGCTGGTGATCCGACCATGAGAGCCGCTCCAGCCCGCGTGCGGCGGCGGCACGGGCGAGCGCGCGGGCGGTCTCCGGTCCCGGCTTCAGGGCAGCGGTGCGCTCGGCGAGGACGAGGCTACCGAGCCGGCGGACATGGCGGGCGCGCAGCGCGCCGGAGGCGGCGTCGAAGCCGGTCTCGACGCCCTCGGTGATCGCGTCGCCGAACTCGGCCTCGATCTCGGCTTCGGTCAGTTCGGCGGCGAGCAGGATGCGCGCCTCGTCCGCCGTGCCGGTGAGTTCGGCCACCGCCAGATAACGCGCGCGGGCGAGCGGGGAGGCGGGGTCGAGCGCCGCGCCGCGCCCGTTTGCCAGCACGAAGCGCCGTCCATCGCCGCGCCCGCGGGCGACGCGGTCGGGAAAGGCGAGGGCGAGCAACGCGGCGCAGGTTGGTTGCGGGCCCGTGATCTGAACCTGCGCCGTCAGCCCCGCCGCCTCGCGCGCCCAGCGCTCGGTCAGCCGGCGGGCCTCCTCGGCGCGGCGGGAGCGGTCGCGCCTGAGATCATCGAGGCGGTGCATGAGGTCCGGCGCGTCGCCGCCGAGCCCGCGCTCGGAGGCGATGGCGGCGATCAGCGCGGCTTGTTCGCCCGCGCCACGCCGCGCGCCCTCGATCACCATGCGGGCGAGGCGCGGCTCCAGCGGCAGGCGGGACATGGCGCGGCCGAGATCGGTCACCTGACCGCCCGCATCGAGCGCACCCAGCGCAATGAGCAGTGCCTTAGCCTCCTTCACCGCCGGCTCGGGCGGCGGGTCGAGGAAGGCGAGGGTGGCCGGATCGCGCACGCCCCACACGGCGAGGTCGAGCACGAGACGGGAGAGGTCGGCGGCGAGAATTTCCGGCGTCGCGAAGGCGAGCAGGCTCGCGGTCTCCGGCTCGTTCCAGAGGCGCAGGCACACGCCCGGCTCGGTGCGGCCGGCGCGTCCGCGCCGCTGGTCGGCGGCGGCACGCGAGACGCGCACCGTCTCCAGCCGCGTAAGCCCGACGCCCGGCTCGAAGCGCGGCACGCGGGCGAGGCCGCTATCCACCACGATGCGCACGCCCTCGATGGTCAGGCTGGTCTCGGCGATGGAGGTGGCGAGCACCACCTTGCGCCGGCCTGCCGGGGCGGGGGAGATGGCGCGGTCCTGATCGCGCGGATCGAGCGCGCCATAGAGCGGGTCGATGTCGATGGCGGGATCGCGGACCGCCTCGCGCAGGGCGCGCTCGGTGCGGCGGATTTCGGCGGCGCCGGGCAGGAAGGCGAGCACCGAGCCGGTCTCGGAATTGAGCGCGCGCAGCACCGCATCGGTCATCTGCCGGTCGATGGGCGCGCGGGGGGCGCGACCAAGATAGCGGGTCTCGACGGGGTAGGCGCGCCCTAAGCTCTCGATCACCGGCGCCTCTCCGAGCAGCCTGGCGACGCGGGCGCCGTCGAGCGTGGCGGACATCACCAGCAGCCGCAGATCCTCGCGCAGCGCGCCCTGTGCATCGAGCGCCAGCGCCAGGCCGAGATCGGCGTCGAGGCTGCGCTCATGGAACTCGTCGAACAGCACGGCGGCGACGTCCGACAGTTCCGGATCGTCGAGCATCATGCGTGTGAAGATGCCCTCGGTGATCACCTCGATGCGGGTGCTGCGCCCGACCTTCGAGCCGAAGCGGGCGCGGTAGCCGACCCTCTGCCCGGCGCTCTCGCCGAGCGTCGACGCCATGCGCTCGGCGGCGGCGCGGGCGGCGATGCGGCGCGGTTCCAGCACGAGGATGCGCCGGCACTTAACCCACGGCTCGTCGAGCAGCACTAGCGGCACGCGCGTGGTCTTGCCCGCGCCAGGCGGAGCGACCAGTACGGCCGACGAGCCCACGCGCAGCGCTGCGGTCAGCGCCGGCAGCGCGTCGTCGATGGGCAAGGGCGTGGGATGAGAGACCGGCATCGGGCGATGGCTATACAGCCGGTTGCCGGATCCCGGAACTATCGAACGTCATCCCGGAACAGCCGTCAGGCCGTATCCGGGATCGTCTGCGGAATTGGAGAGCGATCCCGGCTCTCCGCCCTTCGGGCTGCGGCCGGGATGACGCAAATGTTCTTCAGAAGATCGCGTCGAGCGTGCGGCCGATCTTCTCGACGATCTCGCCCATCTGGCTCTCGCTGACGATGAGCGGCGGGCTCACCGCGAAGGTGTCGCCGGCGGTGCGTACCATCATGCCCTCGTCGTGGAACAGCCGCTCCATGCCCTCATAGGCGCGGCGGCCCACGCCGTCGGCGCGCGATTCGAAGTCGATGGCGCCGACAAGGCCGACGGTGCGGATGTCGAGCACGCCCGGCTTCGAGCGCAGCGAGTGGAAGGCATCGGCCCAGACCGGCTCCAGCGCGCGCGCCCGCTCGAACAGGCCCTCGTCACGGTAGAGGTCGAGCGTGGCGAGCGAGGCGGCGCAGGCGAGGGGATGCGCCGAATAGGTGTAGCCGTGGAACAGGTCGATGACCGGGTCGTCGCTCTTCACGAAGGTGTCGTAGATGTGCTTGCGCACCAGCACGCCGCCCATCGGCACCGCGCCGGAGGTGACGCCCTTGGCGAAGGTGATCATGTCCGGCACCACGCCGTAGCGCTCGGCGGCGAAGGCATAGCCGAGGCGGCCGAAGCCGGTGATGACCTCGTCGAAGATGAGCAGGATGCCGTACTTGTCGCAGATCTCGCGCAGCCGCTTGAGATAGCCCTGCGGCGCCGGGATGGCGCCGGTGGAGCCGGCCATCGGCTCGACGATCACCGCGGCGATGGTCGAGGCATCGTGCAGGGCGACGAGGCTCTCCAGCGCGTCGGCGCGCTCGGCGCCCCACTCTGGCTCGCCCTTGGAAAAGGCCTGCTTCTCGCGGTTATAGGTGTGCGGCAGGTGGTCGACGCCGGGCAGCAGCGAACCGAACATCTTGCGGTTGGGCGAGATGCCGCCGACCGAGATGCCGCCGAAGCCGACGCCGTGATAGCCGCGCTCGCGGCCGATGAGGCGGGTGCGCGTCGCGTTGCCTTTGGTAGCGTGATAGGCGAGGGCGATCTTCAGCGCCGTGTCACCCGCTTCCGAGCCGGAATTGCACAGGAAGACGTGATCGAGATCGCCCGGCGCCAGCGCGGCGATGCGGGCCGAGACCGCGAAGGCCTTGGGGTGGCCGTACTGGAAGGGCGGGGCGAAGTCCATCTCCGCCGCCTGGCTCTGGATGGCCTCGACGATGGGATCGCGGTTGTGGCCGGCATTGGCGCACCACAGGCCGGCGGTCGCGTCGAGCACCGCCCGGCCCTCCGGCGTGTAGTAGTGCATGTCCTTCGAGCGCGACAGCAGGCGGGGCCGCGCCTTGAACGCCCGGTTGGGCGTGAAGGGCATGAAGAACGCCTCGAGGTCGTTCGGGCTGGCATTGGCATTCGCGCCGAAATCGTAAGCGACAGACATGATGAGCTCCGGTCGGGCGGTGGGCAGGGACAGCCGCGCTTTTTTAGTCATGTATAATGCGTGGGCAGCGGGCGCTCACGAGAAATAATGATGATGTGATCACTTTCCTTTCTGTCTCGCCCGGCCGCTTGACCGCAAGGCCCCTTCGCGGCCATCAACTCGCCGCAAGGCATGCTACAGTCACCTTGCGTCATGCGTTCTCTTTCCCGTGGCGGCTCAAGGGCCTCCGGTCGGGGCCGGCATTACGATTGGATTGCGAGTGCCCGAGAGCACGATAGCTGAGAAGCCCGACGCCGGCGCGGAGCCGGCGGACGGGGCGGCCGGCGTCACGCCCGAGGCGGTGCGGCGGGCGCTGTCGCGTGTGCTCGATTCGGAGGAGCTGCGCTCCTCGCCGCAGCTCGCCAACATATTGCGCTTCGTCGTCGAGGTGACGCTGGACGGCCGCAGCGAGGCGATCAAGGGCTATACCATCGCCGTCGAGGCGCTGGGCCGCGACGCCTCCTTCGATCCGCAGGCCGATCCCATCGTCCGCGTCGAGGCAACGCGGCTGCGCCGGGCGCTGGAGCGTTACTATGCCGGCGCCGGGGCGAGCGACGAGATCGAGATCGTCGTGCCGCGCGGCAGCTATGTGCCGCAATTCCTGCCACGCGGCGCCGCCCGGGCGGAGGAGCACGATTCCGACATCGCCCCCGCGATCGAGGCCACCGCCGAAGAGCCCAGGGAGGCGCTTCCGCCGGGCCGCACCGTGCCGGCGGCGCGGCGCTGGCGGCTGCGCTGGGGCACGGCGGTCGCGCTGGCCGCGCTGGTGATCCTGGTGCTCACCGCCGGCGTGGTGGTGGAGACCACCGATCCGCTCGGCCTGCGCGCCCTCATCACCGGCGCCGCCTGGCAGCCGTTGGAACGCACCAACCGGCTGGGCATCCCGATGGTGGAGGTGCGCGACTTCGACGTCACCGGTGGCGCGCCGCTGCCGCCGAGCGAGATCGCCGGCAGCGCCGGCGCGGTCAGCAGCGGCGACT
Organism: Ancylobacter novellus DSM 506; assembly: GCF_000092925.1. Lineage (NCBI taxonomy): Bacteria > Pseudomonadati > Pseudomonadota > Alphaproteobacteria > Hyphomicrobiales > Xanthobacteraceae > Ancylobacter > Ancylobacter novellus. The sequence goes on from NC_014217.1 coordinate 4,704,290, forward strand.
TCACCGCCCGCGCCATCGAGGTGCGGGTGCGCGACGCGCTGGCCCGCTTCGACCTGCTCGACGTGCTGGCAAGCCCCGATGCCCGTCCGGCACTGAGCTGCGGCGCGGAGGGCGTCTCGCCCTATTCCGTCTTCGCCCTCGCGGGTCTCGTGGAGAACCATGACGACGGCAGCATCTCGGTGCTGCTGCGGCTCTCCGACCTGTGCGACGGCACCATCGTCTGGTCGCGCGAGTTCGACAGCCTGAGGCGCGGCAGCGACGCCACAGCCTCCGAAGTGGCGCTGGTGCGCGACATCATGGCCGCCATCGCCGAGCCCTACGGCATCATCCAGGCCCGCGCCCGCGCCCGTGTCACCGCCGCCGGCGGGACGTCCGCGGCCGGTCCCTATGGCTGCGTGCTGATGGCCTATTCCTATTGGCGCTCCTATCTGCCGGCCGAGCACAAGCAGGCGCGCGAGTGCCTGGAGAAGGCGGTGGCTGCCGATCCTACCTTCGCCCTCGGCAACGCGCTGCTGGCCGAGCTCTATCTCGACGAGGTGCGCAACGGCGTGAACCCGGAGCCGGGCGCGCCGCCGCTGAACCGGGCGCTCGCCGCCGCCGAGCAGGCGGTCGAGCTCGCCCCGACCAGCGCCTATGCCCAGCGCGTGCTGATGGACGTGCACTTCTTCCGCGGCGAGCGCGGCGCCGCCATCGCGGCCGGGGAGGCGGCGCTGGCGCTGAACCCCTACGATGTCGATGTCCTCGCCGATTTCGGCGGCCGGCTTGCCGCGCTGGGCGAGATCGAGCGCGGCGAGGCCATGCTTGCCAAGGCAGCGCAAGCCGCGCCGGGCCTGCCACCCTGGGTCGACTATCACCGCGTCATCGCCGCCTATCTCAGGCACGACGCGCCGGCGGCGGCCACGGCCGCGGACCAGTTGATGGGCGAAGGCTATGCGCCTGGCCTGCTCGCCCGTGCCCTGGCGAGCCACCTTGCCGGTGAGGACGAGGCAGCGCGCGCCGACGTGCGCAAGCTTATCGCCCTCGTGCCCGTCTGGGGCAGCGAGCCCGACGCCATGATCGCCCGCTTCTTCCCCGATCCGGCGGTGGCGCGGCGGGTACGTTCCGACCTCGCCGCCGTCGGCCTGCCGATCCGCAACTCCGCCGCCGTGGCCAACTGAGCGCACTCCACGCTTATTGCGCGCCGGCGCAAAGATCGCGTGGCATCGGCGCCGCGAAGCGGCTATGAGCATCGGTGTCCCTCCAGCCGGATCACACCCATGTCGGACAGCTTCGATCTCGCCATCGTCGGCGCGGGCGTCGTCGGGCTCGGCCATGCCATTGCCGCGCGGCGGCGCGGGCTGCGAACGGTCGTGATCGACCGCGACGCGCAGGCCAACGGCGCCTCGGTGCGCAATTTCGGCTTCGTCACCGTCACCGGCCAGCAGCGCGGGGAATGCTGGCGCCGGGCGATGCGCTCGCGCGACATCTGGGCCGAGATCGCCCCGGCCGCCGGCATCGAGGTGATCCATCAGGGCCTGCTGGTCGCCGCGCGCCGGCCCGAAGCGGTGGCGGTGCTCGATGCCTTCATGGCGACCGAGATGGGAGAGGACTGCGCGCTGCTCTCGCCCGCCGAGGCCCGCGCCCGGCTGCCGGCGCTGACCGGCGGGATCGAAGGCGCGCTGTGGAGCCCGCACGACATGCGGGTGGAATCGCGCCTGGCGATCCCCAGGCTCGCCGCCTGGCTCGCCGCGCAGGGCATCGAATTCCGCCGCGAGACGGCGGTGACGGGCGTCGAGCCGGGCCGCGTCCACACCTCCGGCGGCACGGTCGAGGCGGCGCGCATCGTCGTGGCGCCGGGCGACGACTTCCACACCCTGTTCGAGGATCGCTTCAAGCCTTACGGGCTCACCCGCTGCAAGCTGCACATGCTGCGCGTCACCGACCCGGCCCTCGGCCGGCTGCCCGGTTCGGTGATGACCGACCTCTCGCTCGGCCGCTATCTCGGCTATGCCGAGCTGCCCGAGGCGGAACCGCTGAAGCGTATCCTGGAAGCCGAGCAGGCCGACCACCTCGCGCACGGCATCCACCTCATCGTGGTGCAGTCGGCGGACGGCTCGCTGGTGGTGGGCGACAGCCACCATTACGCGGCGACGCCCGACCCCTTCGCGCCCGATTTCGTCGATGAGCTGATCCTCGACGAATACGCCGCCTTGTTCGGGCGCCGTCCGCAGGTGTTGGAGCGCTGGATCGGCACCTATGCCTCCGCGCCCGACCGCCTCGCCTTCATCGACCGGCCGCACGACCATATCCGCCTGGTGGTGGTGACCAGCGGCACCGGCGCCTCCACCGGCTTCGCCATCGCCGAAGAGGCGATTGCGGAGCTGTTCGACTGACGGGAGATAATCATGGCCCTAAAGGCGCTCATCCTCGACTGGGCCGGCACGGCGGTCGATTTCGGCTCGCGCGCGCCGATGGGCGCCTTCGTCGAGGCGTTCTCGCGTTTCGGCGTGAGCATCTCGATCCCCGAGGCGCGCGGGCCGATGGGCCTGCCCAAGCGCGACCATGTGGCGGCGCTGCTGGCCAGCCCGGACATCTCCGCCCGCTGGCAGAAGGCGCATGGCGCGGCGCCGACGGAAGCGGACGTCGACGCGGTGCTCGCCGTGTTCGAACCGCTGAACGTCGAGGTGATCCCGCGCCATGCCGACCTGATCCCCGGCCTTCTCGACGTGATCACTGAAGCCCGCGCCCGTGGCATGAAGATCGGCTCCACCACGGGCTATACCCGCCCGATCATGGAGAAGCTGATGCCTCTGGCCGCCGCCGCCGGCTACGCGCCGGACAATGTAGTCTGCGCCGGCGACCTCGCGGCCGGGCGGCCGAGCCCGCTCATGATGTACCGCACCTTTGCCGATATCGGCGTGTGGCCGCCGTCTGCCTGCGTGAAACTCGACGACACCGAGCCCGGCATCGCCGAGGGGCTGGCCGCCGGTTGTTGGACCGTCGGCCTCGCTCTGTCAGGCAACAGCGCAGGGTTCTCCCGCGAGGAGCTGGAGGCCCTGTCGGCTGAGGAACTGGCGGCGGTGCGGGCGCAGGCGGCCGAGAAGCTGTTCCGTGCCGGCGCGCATTTCGTCATCGACAGTGTGGCCGACCTGCTGCCGGTGCTGGATGCGATCGAAGCCCGGCTGGCGGCGGGGCTGCGGCCTTAGGGACTTCGGGACGGTTGGTGCCACGCACCGCCGAGCGCCGGAGTGTTGATTGATCGAATTTATACAACCTAAGATTTATTGATTTAACAATAAACCTATTGATTGCGATGCGCGGCTGGCTGTACGATCCGGTCTCTATGGGCGGGGATGGCGATGGCTGGGCAATTGCCTGACAAGTCACATCAGGAGATGACGCCGTCTCACCAACGAGAGGCGGATTGCGACTGGCTGGTCCGGCTGAATCACGGCTCGACGCTGATCATCTCCAGCATCTTTGCTGTAGTGCTGATGCTCATCGTCGGTGGGCTGATCGCGTTCATGCAGTTCCAGACGCGACTACTGAACGCCATGCCGAACCTGACGCCTGGACAGTTGATCGAATATGTCGAGGCGGAACGACGTTCGGTTCAGGTCGTGTCGGAGCTTTACGACCGGCGGGATAGCGTCTTGAACGTGGAGCAGGAGACAAGCGGTGTTCTTACGCGTGTGCGCGGAGAGATCGACAGCTTCTGCAAGATCTTGGTCAACTCGCTTGTGGCTGAGGGCGCTACATCGAAACATGACCGGTGTGTCCGATTCCTGCGCGGGGTTCTTCCATCCAGGATGGAGCGTCCAATACCGGTGCTCGGCGGCACGCGGTTCGCATTCAGCGACGTGTCCCCCGATATTCAGCCGCAGTATGGAATATTGGACGAAGATGAAGTTGTCGATATAGCCGCGTCTCTTTATGCGGATCTAGGAAGCAAGGAGAAGCCGTCAATCAAGGAATCATTACGTAATAAAATCTCGCAGATTGTGTTACTTAATGCTGATTTTTATGTAGATCTACAAACTATATACAAGCGTCGTATCGATGAATTCAATTACATATGCAACGAATATAACCAAATCAGATCGACGATAGCCTATCGCCGCGTCTCTGCGCAGAAATGTCACGATTTGGTCCTGCCGTCCTATTGGACGGATCATATTCTCCTTGCCAGCGCAGCCGGCGAAGCCACGCAGCCGACGCTCGGAAGCGGGGCACCTGGGCAGCCTAACGCCGGTCTGAATCTGCAGCCGCCAGATCTTTCGGCCCTGGACACGAGCGGTCACCAGCGAAGTTTCGAACTGGTCAGCAACTATATGTTTTATACCACTCTGGATGAGTACGTTTTCTTCATAAAAACCGACTTTTTTGAAAAGCTGATTCTAAGCCCAAGTGATTATATTTCGATCTGGCTTGTCACCATGTGTGGTGCCCTTGGCGGGTTCATGAATATCCTCTTCATGAACCAACGCATTGGGAAGGATCCGACGCTCGGCAGCCTGTTAATCGCCCCCATACAAGGGGTTGTCTGTGCGCTCATCCTCTACATCATACTCAGATCGGGCGTGCTGGCGATCGCCGACAACAGCGGCATGAAGGACGAGTCCACGATCAGCCCGTTCTTTCTGGGATTCGTCGGGATCACGGCGGGCCTCGTGGCGGGACGTGTGATCGAGGTGTTTCACGATCGGGCTTCCGCTTGGCTCGGCGGGCTCGGCCAGCATGGCGACCGCTGGGGATTTGGCCTCGCAGCGGCCATGCAGGAACGCAGTATGACCGTGAAAGATCTGGCGGACGCGGTGCGGGTCGACGAGAACAAGATCGGCGAATGGATCGACGAGAAGATCGAGGTGCCCGGGCGGTTCCAGCCCTTGCTTGCGGCGGTACTACGCAAGAGTGAGCGTCAGCTCTTCACGACCTTGGCGCCGGTCAAGGGATGATCACGCCGCCCATCGGCCCTTGTATCGATTGACAAAAGCACGGGGCATTGAGCGGACCACCGCCATTCATCAAGCAGACGCCGAACTGCGTGGCGCAGCGCTGGCCGAGGCCTTGCTGGAAGCCCGGCACCGGTGACGGATACATTGGCGGCGGGGCAGCGAAGACCGGCGGCGGTGGCGGGGGCAACCCGAAGAATTGCGCTTCGGCTCCGCTCGGGAAGAGGATTAGGTGCGAGTGCGAGAAGGCCAACAGAGCAGCGGATGAACATCAGCGAGTTCCTATTTTAGGTTGCATAATATCATCATATGCAACTTATGGAAGTTTCCTGTTTGTTCCCGCCTCACTTTTTCTGCGACCGCCTTACCCTTGCCCGCCACCCGCCCGTCCTCTAAACCCCGCGCCGTAATTCCCGAAGGAACGGCGCCCGATGGCCAAGGACAAATCCACCAAGCTCAAGGCCCGCATGCCGCGCGGCTTCGCCGATCGCGGGCCGGGCGAGCTCGCGGGAACGCGCGAGATGCTGGAGACCATCCGCAAGGTCTACGAGCTCTACGGCTTCGAGGCGCTGGAGACGCCCTTCATCGAGTACACCGACGCGCTGGGAAAATTCCTGCCCGACCAGGACCGGCCGAACGAGGGCGTATTCTCCTTCCAGGACGACGACGAGCAGTGGCTGAGCCTGCGCTACGACCTCACCGCGCCGCTCGCCCGCCATGTCGCGGAGAATTTCGACCGCGTGCCGAAGCCCTTCCGCTCCTATCGGGCCGGCTGGGTCTTCCGCAACGAGAAGCCCGGCCCCGGACGTTTCCGCCAGTTCATGCAGTTCGACGCCGATACCGTGGGCGCGCCGACCGTCGCGGCGGATGCCGAGATCTGCATGATGGCCGCCGACACGCTGGAGGCGCTGGGCATCAAGCGCGGCGACTACGTCATCAAGGTCAACAACCGCAAGGTGCTCGACGGCGTGCTGGAGGCCATCGGCCTCGGCGGCGACGAGAATGCCGCCCGCCGGCTCACGGTGCTGCGCGCCATCGACAAGCTGGACAAGGTCGGCACCGCCGGTGTGCGCGATCTGCTTGGCGAGGGCCGCTGGGAGAACCCCGAGGCCAAGAGCGGCGACTTCACCAAAGGCGCGGGGCTCTCCAACGAGCAAGCCGACCGCGTTCTGGCTTATGTCCAAGCAGGAGTGCCTGTTTGGGAGAACGGCGCCGCAGTTGCAGCCGAGCACGGCGACGTCACAGCCTGGATCGAAACCGAGCGTGAGACCTGGTTCGGCCAGGACTTCGGTGACGTCTCCCGTGAATTCCAAATCAATAATGCTTGGACTATCAAGGTTCTCAAGAAGGAGTTCGCCGACAATGCTTTGGCATTGGAAGGCTTGAACGAACTCGAAGAAATTCAGGCGCTCGCCGCTCGGACTGGCTATTTCGCCGACCGCATCCGCATCGACCCCTCCGTCGTCCGCGGCCTCGAATACTACACCGGCCCGGTCTTCGAGGCCGAGCTGACCTTCGAGGTGAAGGACGAGAAGGGCCGCCCGGTGCGCTTCGGCTCGGTGGGCGGCGGCGGGCGCTATGACGGGCTGGTCGGGCGCTTCCGCGGCGAACAGGTGCCGGCGACCGGCTTCTCTATCGGCGTCTCCCGCCTTGCCTCGGCGCTCTCCTATCTCAAGGCGGACGCCAAGCCGGAATTCGGCCCGGTGGTCGTCGTGGTCATGGATCGCGACCAGACCGCCCATTACATGGGCCTCGTCGCGCGTCTTCGTAAGGAAGGCATCCGCGCCGAGATGTATCTCGGCAACCCGAAGAATCTCGGCAACCAGTTCAAATATGCCGACCGCCGCAACGCCCCCTGCGTCGTCATCCAGGGGTCGGACGAGCGCGCTTCCGGGCAGGTGCAGATCAAGGATCTGATCGAGGGCGCCAAGGCAGCGGCGGCCATCACCGACAATGCCGAATGGCGCGAGAGCCGTCCGGCGCAATTCTCCTGCCCCGAGGCCGAGCTGATCGCGAAGGTGAAGGAAGTGCTCGACCATCACGGCGTGCCACACGGCGACAAGCTGGGCTGAGGATCCTTGTTCCCGGCTCGGCGCTCCGCCGGCGGCTGCGCCGGGCGGGAAGCGCAGGGCGTGACGTCATCCCGGACGGCCGCAAGGCCGATCCGGGATCGCAGGCAGGGAGAGGCGGGACGCGATCCCGGCTCTCCGCTTCGCTTCGGCCGGGATGACGGGGAGCAGGGGCAGGGCAGATGGGGCGCGTTGTCCCGCAGGCAACCATGTCATCTCCCGTGCATGGACCCCGCCCGCCCCCTTTGCTAGAAGCGCGCAACCCATCCGAACACCGGACCCGACGCATGCCCGCCGACTTCAGCCACGCCGAGGAACTGCTCGCGCTCTATGCGCGCGCCGGCTTCGCGCGCGTCGAGCCGCCGGTGCTCCAGCCCGCCGACGCCTTCCTCGATCTCTCCGGCGAGGAGATGCGGCGCACCATGTTCCTCACCACCGACCCGGAAGGGCGCGAGCTCTGCCTGCGGCCGGACCTGACGCTGCCCGTGTGCCGGCTCTACATCGCCGAGGGCGCCGTGCAGCCGCGCGACTTCGCCTATCTCGGCACGGTGTTCCGCTCGGATGCGCCGGAGGGCGAGGTGCTGCAGGCGGGGGTCGAATCCTTCGGCCGGCCCGACCGCGAGGCGGCGGACGCCGAATTGCTGGCGCTGGGCCTCGAGACCGCGGCGCTGTGGGGCGTGTTCGAGCCGACCATCCGGCTCGGCGATGCCGGCCTGTTCGCCACGCTGCTCGACGCGCTGAACCTGCCGCCCGGCTGGCGGCGGCGGCTGATCAAGGACTTCGCCCGCTCCGGCGACCTCGGCGCCGACCTCGCCACGCTGAAGCAGCGCCCGGAAGGCGGCGGTGTCACTGCCCATGCCGGCGTGCTCTCGGCCCTGGCGGGCTCGGACCCCGCCGCCGCGCATGCGCTGGTGACGGACCTGCTCTCCATCGCCGGCATCTCGACGGTGGGCGGGCGCAGCGTCTCGGAGATCGCCGAGCGCTTCCTCGAACAGGCGGCCCCGGGCGACGCCGAGGGGCTGTCGGCGGAGAAGGTCGCGGTGATCGAGCGCTATCTTGCCATCCAGGGCAACCCGGACGTCGCCGCGGCGGCGCTGCGCAGGCTCGCGGGCGAAGCCGGGCTCGACCTCGACGCGGCGCTCGACGCCTTCGAGGTGCGCACCAATTTCATCGCCGCGCAGGGCATCGAGGTGGAGAAGCTCTCCTTCGCCGCCGCCTTCGGCCGGCCGCTCGACTATTATTCCGGCATGGTGTTCGAGCTGCACGAGAACGGCTCGCGCGCCCCGCTCGTCGCCGGCGGGCGCTATGACGGGCTGCTCGCCCGGCTCGGCGCCGGCGTGCCGATCCCGGCGGTCGGCTTCGCCGTCTGGCTGGAACGGCTCGACGCCGTGGAGGCCCGCCAATGAGCGCTCTCATCGTCGCGCTGCCCTCGAAGGGCCGGCTGCAGGAGAACGCCGCCGCCTTCTTCGCCCGTGCCGGCATGACGCTGACGCAGGCGCGCGGCGCCCGCGAATATCGCGGTGCGCTGTCGGGCGTCGAGGGCGTCGAGGTGGCTTATCTCTCGGCCTCCGAGATCGCCAGCCAGCTCGCGCTCGGCGCGGTGCATCTCGGCGTCACCGGCGAGGATCTGGTGCGCGAGAGCATTCCCGATGCCGATGCCAAGGTGCTGCTGGTGGAAGGGCTGGGCTTCGGCTACGCCAATGTCGTGGTGGCCGTACCGCAGGCCTGGATCGACGTGCGCACCATGCGCGACCTCGACGATGTCGCCACGCATTTCCATGCCACGCGCGGGCGGCGCGTGCGGGTAGCGACGAAGTACCTGAACCTGACGCGCGGCTTCTTCGCCCGCCACGGCATCGTCGACTACCGCATCGTCGAGAGCCTCGGGGCCACCGAGGGCACGCCGGCGGCCGGGACGGCGGAGCTGATCGTCGACATCACCACGACGGGTTCTACGCTGGCCGCCAACGCGCTGAAGGTGGTCGACGACGGCACCATATTGCGCTCGGAGGCGAACCTCGTCGCCTCGCTCGGGGCGGACTGGACGCCGCAGGCCAAGGCGGCGGCGCGGGCGCTGCTCGACCGCATCACCGCCGCCAAGCGCGCGGCGACCATGCGCGAGGTGAAGACGCGCTTTCCTGCCTGCGACAGCACGGTGGTGCTGGAGGCGGTGCGCCGCTTCAACGCCATCGCACCCTTCGGCGCGCCGACCTCGTCCGGCATGGTGACGCTGCACTGCCCGCCGGACACGCTGCACGCGCTCGCGGTCTATCTGCGGGAGAAGGGCGCGGCGACGGTCTCGGTCGGCCCGCTGGACTATGTGTTCGCGGCCGAGAACCCGCTCTACGAGAAGCTGGAAGAGAAGATCGGGTAAGGGCGGAGCTAACCTCGCGCCCTCATGGCCGTGCCGCCATCACGACGTCATGCCCGGACTTGGTCCGGGCATCCACGCCTTGGGCCGGGCGCCGCGGAAAGTCGTGGATCCCCGGGCCAAGCCCGGGGATGACGGCGTATTGAGATTCAGCCGTCATCCCGGACGGCCGAAGGCCGATCCGGGATCGCGTGCCGATATGGGATGACGATCCCGGCTCTCCGCTTCGCTTCGGCCGGGATGACGTCGAATGGGGACGTCTCAGCCCCGCGCGGCCTGCGACTCGCCGTCCTCGAGGTCACCCGCGAAGGCCGCCGCCTCGCCCATGGCGTGGCCGAACAGGATGAGGCAGGGGCCGCTCGCCCCGTCCGCCACTGCCTGCTCCAGCGCCGCCGCCAGCGTGCCGACGGTGGCCGGCACCTGCCGCTCCTCCGGCCGGGTGGCGGAGAACACCGCGATGGCGGGCGTCGCCGGATCGAGGCCAGCGGCCATGGCCTTTCCGGCCAACTCGCCCCAGGTGCGCTGGGGCATGTAGACGACGGTGGTGGCGGCAGGATCGGCCAGCGCGCCCCAGTCGAGGTCGCGCGGCAGCTTGCCGTCGCGGGCATGGGCGGTGATGAATTGCAGCCGCCGCGCATGGTCGCGATGGGTGAGCGAGACGGCGAGTCGGCTCGACGCGCCCTGCGCCGCCGAGATGCCCGGCACCACCTCGACGGGGATGCCGGCATTGCGGGCGGCGGAAATCTCCTCGCCCGCGCGGCCGAACACCATCGGGTCGCCGCCCTTGAGGCGAACGACGCGCTTGCCCTGCTTGGCCAACGAGACCATCAGCGCGTTGATGTCGTCCTGCTTGCAGGAGGGCTTGTAGCCGGTCTTGCCGACCAGCATCTTCTTCGCCTCGCGGCGGGCGACATCGAGCACCGCCGGGGCGACGAGGTCGTCATAGAGTACGACGTCGGCCGATTGCAGCACGCGTACGGCCTTGAGGGTCAGGAGTTCCGGGTCGCCCGGACCGGCGCCGACCAGGGTGACCGAGCCGCGCGAAGCCTCGCTGCGCTCGTTCTCGGCGCGGGCGAGAAGGCCGTCGCGCAGGGCGGGCGTGGGCTCGGCCTCCGGCGTCTCCAGAGCGGCCTCGGTGAAGCGCTCCCAGAAGCGGCGGCGGCCGTGATGGCTGAGCGAGAGGGCGGAAACTGACGGGCGCCAGCCGCGCGCGGCCTCGGCCCAGCGCTTGAAGCCCTGCGGGATCACCGCCTCGATCTTGGCCCGCACCGCCTGGCCGAATACCGGCGCGGCGCCGTCGGTGGAGATGCCGACGACGAGCGGCGAGCGGTTGACGATGGCGCCGAAGGCGAAGTCGCAATAGGCCGGCTTGTCGACGACGTTGACCGGCACGCCCGCGGTGCGAGCAGCGGCGGAAAAGCGCGCGCCTTCCGCGTCGTCCTCGATGGCGCCGATGGCGAGCGCGGCGCCGGCGAGGTCGGCGTCAGTCCAGTCGCGGGCGACGAGCCGCACTTTCCCCGCAGGTGGATCGGCGGCGAGCGCGCGCAGGTCCTCGCAGGGCTCGGCAGAGAACACCTCGACCTCGGCGCCGGCGGCGGAGAGCAGCTCCGCCTTCCAGCTTGCCGCCTCCGAACCGCCGGCCAGCACGACGCGGCGCCCGGCGAGCGCGAAGAACACCGGCAGCCGGGCGAGCGGCGCCATCCGCGCAGAGGCGTGCTCTGCGTTGCGTTCGGCAGGGGGGCGGAGGGCGTCGTCGGTCATCGGCGAAATCGGGCGTCCTGTTCAGTCACCGCTTATCACATGGATTTACCGTTCATTGAAGTCAATAAACGGCGAATTCGTGGAAATCAGTGATTCTTCTCCGAAAGCCGGTCCGTCCAAGCAAGAACCACGCCGGACAGCACGAAGACGACGTGGATGATGACCAGCCAGGTCAGCTGCTTCTCGTCGACGCCGCGGTCGAGATTCATGAAGGCCTTGAGCAGCGCGATGGCGGAGATGGCGACGATGGAGGCGAGCAGCTTCTGCTTCAGCCCGGAGAAGTCGACCTTAGTCATCCATTCCGGCCAGTCGGCATGGCCCTCGGCGTCGATCTTGGAGACGAAGTTCTCGTAGCCGGAGAAGATGACGATGATGACGAGGCTGCCGGTGAAGGCGAGGTCGATCAGCGCGAGGATGCCGAGAATGGTGTCGCTCTCGTCGAACTGCGGCGCATGGGTGACGAAGTGGAACAGCTCGTTGCCGAACTTGAACAGCAGTACGAGCAGCGCGATCACCAGGCCGATATAGAACGGCGCCATGATCCAGCGGCTGACGAAGATGAAGCGTTCGATGAGCTTTTCCATGCGCCGCGATGTTCCCTCTCGCCGATGCGAGATGGGTGCCATGGATGAAGCCGATAGGGAAGGGGGAAGGCGTGGATGGCCGGGACAAGCCCGGCCATGACGTCGCTAGGTGTGGTCGGCATTACGCCGCGACGCCGGTGCCGATCGGGCAGGAGACGCCGGTCCCGCCCAGGCCGCAATAGCCGCCCGGGTTCTTGGCAAGGTACTGCTGGTGGTAGTCCTCGGCGAAGTAGAAGGTCGGGGCGTCGACGATCTCGGTGGTGATCGCCGGGAAGCCCTTGGCCTTCAGCACCGCCTCATAGGCCGCCTTGCTCGCCTCGGCCGCGGCGCGCTGCTCGGGCGAGGTGACATAGATGCCGGAACGGTAGGTCGTGCCGACATCGTTGCCCTGCCGCATGCCCTGCGTCGGGTCGTGGCTCTCCCAGAACAGCTTCAGCAGCTGCTCGTAGCTGACCCTGGCGGGGTCGTAGACCACCAGCACCGCCTCGGCGTGGCCGGTGCGGCCGGTGCAGGTCTCCTCATAGGTCGGGTTCGGCGTGATGCCGTTGATGTAGCCGACGGCGGTGACATAGACGCCCGGCGTCTGCCAGAACTTGCGCTCGGCGCCCCAGAAGCAGCCGAGAGCGAAGATGGCGGTCTTGTACCCCTCGGGGTAGGGGCCCTTGAGCGCATGGCCGGAGACGAAATGGTTCGTGGCCGTAGGCAGCGCGGAGGCGCGGCCGGGCAGCGCCTCTTCCGGGGTCGGAAGGTCGAGACTCTTCTTGAAGAAGAACATGGGGGAACATCCCTTCTTTTTGGATGCTCCCAATATGGGGATCGAAGCGCCTTTGCGCGAGGGTGGGCGCTACTCGCCCTTCTTGTGGCCGATCAGCATGAGCAGGAGGCCGAGCACGCCGAGCACCACGAAGAGCGGCGCGTTCAGCACCGGCACGGCGGCAGTCTCCCAGACGGCGGGGGAGAGGCTGGTCTCGACGAAGCTCTGGAAGCGCGCCAGCGAGTCCGGGCTGGTGGCGAGCCAGGTGACGCCGAGCGGGGTGGTGACGATCTCCGAGGAGGCGATGGAGCGCACGCCGTCGAGCACGAGGGCCACGAAGCCGCCGGCGAGGATCCACAGGCCGACAAAGCGGAAGAGAAAACGGATCATGCGCTGCCCTGTCTCCTGACCGCCGCGTCGGCGACCGCTTCCTCTTAGACGCCATCGCGGAACGGCTGCAAGGTGGAAGGCGGCGTGAAAGCACGGCCGTCATGCCGTCATCCCGCTTCCCAATCCTCTTCCCTCATCCCCGGGGCATGAAGAGCGTATGGGGCATCATACAGCCAGCCGCGACATCCGGCCGCCGGCTCCCGCCTCCGTGAAGACCCTTAGCCTTGACCTTTATCAAGGTTGCCGCGCCCCGGCGGCGCGAATGCTCGCCCGACAGGATGGAGTCGTTCCAGATCGTGCCGATCGGCCCGATCTCGCGGAACGTGGAGGGTCGCATGAGGCAAGAGATCGCCGCCGAGGGTCCGGGCGCACCGGGCACCAGAGAGCCGGATGACGGGGGCAAGCGGATGAGCTTCGGCGAGGGCGGCCTCGCCGTCGTCTTCGCCATATTGACGCTGGCATGCCTCGTCGTCGCGGCGAAGGCGACGGACGGCGCCTATGCCTTCCACGCCTATCTCTCGGCCTTCGCCAGCCTCGCGACGGTGTTCGTCATCCTCAACCGCTACACCGACCGTCCGGCGGCGCTGCCGCCGCTCGAGATCAACGGCAAGCCGAACTACAATTTCGGCCCGGTGAAGTTCTGCACCATCGCCGCGGTGTTTTGGGGCATCGCCGGCTTCCTGGTCGGCGTGATCATCGCCTTCCAGCTCGCCTTCCCGGCGCTGAACTTCGATCTGCCCTGGACCGCCTTCGGCCGGCTGCGGCCGCTGCACACCTCCGCGGTGATCTTCGCCTTCGGCGGCAACGTGCTGATCGGCACGTCCTTCTACGTCGTGCAGCGCACCAGCCGCGCCCGGCTCGCGGGATATCTCGCCCCGTGGTTCGTGGTGCTGGGCTACAACTTCTTCATCGTCATTGCCGGCACCGGCTATCTGCTTGGGATCACCCAGTCCAAGGAATATGCCGAGCCGGAATGGTACGCCGACCTGTGGCTGACCATCGTCTGGGTCGCCTATCTCATGGTATTCCTCGCCACCCTCTGGCGGCGCAAGGAGCCGCACATCTACGTGGCGAACTGGTTCTACCTCGCCTTCATCGTCACCATTGCCATGCTGCACCTGGGCAACAACGCCACCCTGCCGGTGTCGGTGTTCTCGCCCAAGTCCTACATCGTCTGGGGCGGCGTGCAGGACGCGATGGTGCAGTGGTGGTACGGCCACAACGCGGTGGGCTTCTTCCTCACCGCCGGCTTCCTGGCCATCATGTACTACTTCATCCCCAAGCGCGCCGACCGGCCGGTCTATAGCTACCGGCTGTCGATCATCCACTTCTGGGCGCTGATCTTCCTCTACATCTGGGCCGGCCCGCACCACCTGCACTACACCGCGCTGCCGGATTGGGCGCAGACGCTCGGCATGACCTTCTCGATCATGCTGTGGATGCCTTCCTGGGGCGGCATGATCAACGGCCTGATGACGCTGTCGGGCGCGTGGGACAAGCTGCGCACCGACCCGGTGCTGCGCATGATGGTGGTGTCGGTCGCCTTCTACGGCATGTCGACCTTCGAAGGCCCGCTCATGTCGGTGAAGGCGGTGAACTCGCTGTCCCACTACACCGACTGGACCATCGGCCATGTGCATTCGGGTGCGCTGGGCTGGGTCGCCTACATCTCCTTCGGCGCCGTCTACTGCCTGGTGCCGTGGCTGTGGAACAAGCGCGAGCTCTACTCGCTGCGCCTCGTCAACTGGCACTTCTGGATCTCCACCATCGGCATCGTCTTCTACATCTCGGCGATGTGGGTGGCGGGCATCCTGCAGGGCCTGATGTGGCGCGCCTACACCTCACTCGGCTTCCTCGAATATTCCTTCATCGAGACCGTCGAGGCGATGCACCCCTTCTACATCATCCGCGCGGTGGGCGGCGTGCTGTTCCTGACCGGCGCCCTGCTGATGGCCTTCAACATCTACATGACGATCCGCGCGCCCGAGGCCGCCGCCGCCGACACCGGCGTGCGCGAGCCCGCTCTCGTGCCGGCGGAGTGAGGACGAACCATGTCTGACGCCGCCGCACCCCACGCCCCCAAGAAGTCGCTCTGGGCCAAGCACGCCTTCCTCGAGAAGAACTCGATCTGGCTGCTCATCGGCATCCTCCTCGTGGTCGCCATAGGCGGCCTGGTCGAGATCGTGCCGCTGTTCTACCTGAAGAGCACCATCGAGAAGGTCTCCGGCATACGTCCCTGGACGCCGCTGGAGCTCGCCGGACGCAACATCTACATCCGCGAGGGCTGCTACAACTGCCACTCGCAGATGGTCCGCCCGCTGCGCGACGAGGTCGAGCGCTACGGCCATTACTCGCTGGCGGCCGAGAGCATGTACGACCACCCCTTCCAGTGGGGCTCCAAGCGCACCGGGCCGGACCTCGCCCGCGTCGGCAACAAGTACTCCGACGAGTGGCAGCGCCAGCACCTCGCCGATCCGCGCTCGGTCGTGCCGGGCTCGATCATGCCGGGCTATCCCTTCCTGGCGCAGAACCGGCTCAGGTCCGAGGAAATCGCCGCCGACCTGACGACCAACGCCGCGATCGGCGTGCCCTATTCCGACGAGATGATCGAAAGCGCGCTCGCTGACCTGCGCGCGCAGGCCGATCCCAATGCCGATGCCGAGGCGCTGCAGAAACGCTACCCGGGCGCGCAGCAGCGCGACTTCGACGGCAACCCGGCGGAGCTGACCGAGGCCGACGCGTTGATCGCCTACCTCCAGGCGCTCGGCACCATGGTCGACTTCAAGCTCTACGACGACAAGGCGAACATCCGTTGAGCGCAATGAGGGCAATGAGATGAACGAGACCTACCGCGCCTTCGCCGAGTTCGCCCAGACCTGGGGCCTGCTCTACTTCGTCGGCATCTTCGCCTGCGTGCTCGTCTACGCGCTCTCGCCGAAGCGCAGACAAGAGTTCGAGCACGCCGCCCGCCTGCCTCTGAGCGAGGACTGACCATGGCCGACATTCACAAGAACGACGTCGACGCGATCTCCGGCGTCTCGACCACCGGCCACGAGTGGGACGGCATCAAGGAACTGAACAACCCGCTGCCGCGCTGGTGGCTCTGGACCTTCTACGTCTGCATCCTCTGGTCGTTCCTGTACTGGATCGCCTATCCGGCCTGGCCGCTGGTGACGAGCTATACCTATGGCGTGCTCGGCTGGAAGTCGCGCGAGGCGATCCAGACCGACCTCGCCGACCTGCGCGCCCAGCGCGCCGCCTTCGGCGACAAGCTCGCCGCCGCCTCGCTCGAGGAGATCGAGCAGACCCCCGAACTGCTGGCCTTCGCCCGTGCCCAGGGACGGGCGGCCTTCGGCGACAATTGCGCCCCCTGCCACGGTGCCGGCGGGGCGGGCTCGAAGGGCTATCCCAACCTGAACGACGACGACTGGCTGTGGGGCGGCTCGCTGGAGCAGATCCAGACGACCATCCTGCACGGCGCCCGTTCCACCGACGCCAACGCGCATGTCGGCGACATGCTGGCCTTCGGCCGCGACGGCGTCCTGCAGCGGCCGGAGATCGTGGCGGTGGCGGACTATGTGCGCTCGCTGTCGGACCTGCCGCCGCCGGCCGGCGTGACGCCGGACCTCGCCAAGGGCAAGGAAGTGTTCGCGGCCAACTGCGCCGCCTGCCACGGCGACGAGGGCAAGGGCAACACCGAGCTCGGCGCGCCGAACCTGACCGACGGCATCTGGCTGTTTGGCTCGGACCGCGACAGCGTGATCGCCACTATCACCAATGGCCGCGGCGGCATCATGCCGGCCTGGTCGGGCCGTCTCGACCCGACGACGATCAAGGCCCTCACCGTCTATGTGCATTCGCTGGGGGGCGGCAAATAGCGAAGCGCATCGATGGTTGAGGCGACGGCGGGGCGCAAGACGGAGATCACTCCGCCGCGCTCCGCCGTCAGCGTTTTGAGGGGGTATCCCCGGACGAGCTCCGTCTAGGCGTCATCCCGCACGGCCGTCAGGCCGATCCGGGATGACGGATGAGCGGTGTCCCGCAATGCGGCGGGGCGTCTCAGCGGCGTCCCGCCACATAAGCATTTTCCCGCTCGGCAAGGCCCGGATGAACCCCGGCACGGGGCAGGATTAGAACTACCCGAAACAAGTTTCGGGCAGCGACATGAACGTGGCGACCAAGTCGGAAAACTTCGAGCCGGACGCGGACGACGACCTCCCGCTCTACGAGGCGCGGCGCAAGATCTACCCGATCGCCGTGCACGGCACCTTCCGCCGCATCAAATGGGCGCTGCTGCTCGTCACGCTCGGCATCTACTACCTGCTGCCCTTCGTGCGCTGGGACCGCGGGCCGAACGCCCCCTCGCAGGCGGTGCTGGTCGACCTCGTCAACGGGCGCTTCTACTTCTTCTTCATCGAGATCTGGCCGCAGGAGATCTACTACGTCACCGGCCTGCTGATCCTCGCCGCGCTGGTGCTGTTCCTGATGAACGCGGTGGCCGGGCGCATCTGGTGCGGCTATCTCTGCCCGCAGACCGTGTGGACCGATCTGTTCCAGGTCATCGAGCGCATGGTCGAGGGCGACCCGCGCCAGCGCCGCGAGAAGCTCAAGAGCGCCTCCAGGGCCCAGCGCGCCTTCGAGGCCGCGGCCAAGCACTTCCTCTGGCTGATGGTGGCGTGGTGGACCGGCGGCGCCTGGGTGCTCTACTTCGCCGACGCGCCGACCCTGACCATGCAGCTCCTCAAGGGCGAGGGGCCGATGGTTGCCTATCTCTGGATCGGCATCCTCACCTTCACCACCTATGTGCTCGCCGGCCACATGCGCGAGCAGGTGTGCACCTATATGTGCCCCTGGCCGCGCATCCAGGCGGCTCTGACCGACGAGTACGCCTTCAACGTCACCTATCGTTATGACCGCGGCGAGCCGCGCGGCTCGCTGAAGAAGACCGAGGCGCTGAAGCTCCAGGGCCTGCCGGCCGGCGACTGCATCGACTGCCGGCAATGCGTCGCTGCCTGCCCGACCGGCGTCGACATCCGTCTCGGCAGCCAGCTCGCCTGCATCCAGTGCGGCCTGTGCATCGACGCCTGCGACACGGTGATGGAGAAGATCGGCCGGCCGACGCGGCTGATCGCCTACGACACCGAGATGAACGTGCAGCGGCGGATCAAGGGCTTGGCGCCGGTGACCAAGGTGTTCCGCGCCCGCACCCTGCTCTACGCTGCGCTGATCGTCATCGTCGGCGGCATGATGGTGGCGACGCTGGCGATGCGCGGCTCGGAGGGCCTCTCCGCCATCCACGATCGCAACCCGCTCTTCGTGCAGCTTTCCGACGGCTCGATCCGCAACGCCTATACGCTGCGCATCGTCAACAAGCAGTCCATGCCGCGCCGCTTCGCGCTCTCGGTCGAGGGCGTGCCGGAGGCGCAACTGGAGGTCGTCGGCGGCATCTCCGAGATCGAGGACGGCCGGCCGGTGGTCGCGGTCGGCCCCGACCAGACCTTCGAGCTGCGGGCGCTGGTCTCCACCCACGCCAAGCTGCCGGCGGAGGCGTCGCTGCCCGTCACCTTCAAGATCACCGACGTGGCCGGCGGCGAGACCTCGATCGCCCCCGACCACTTCAAGGGTCCTTGAGAACGGAGAACCGCCATGGCCTCGCGCGCGACGTCCTTCGATTGCGGCAAGCCCATCACCGGCAGGTTCGTCCTGCTCTGCTTCGTCAGCTTCTTCGGCGTGATCTTCGCCGCCAACTTCTTCCTGGTGCGCGCCGCGGTGACGAGCTTCGGCGGGGTGGAGACCGAGAGCGCCTACAAGGCCGGGCTCGCCTTCCGGCAGGAGAGCGAGGCGGCGGCGGCGCAGGCGGCGCGGCACTGGCAGGTCTCCGCCCATATCGGCGAGGGCCGCGTCGAGGTGAGCGCGCAGGATGCCGCCGGACGGCCGGTGACCGGCGCCGAGGCCACGGTGCGCTTCCATCATCCGACCGACCGGCGCTTCGACGTCGCGCTGGATGCGGCCTCCGTCGGCGCCGGCCGTTGGCGCGCCGACGAGCATGTCCCGCCGGGCCAGTGGGACCTCGTCATCGAGCTGAACCGGGACGGCGAGCGGCTGTTCCGTTCCACCAACCGGGTGACCGTCAGGTAAGGGGTGGCGATGGACGCTCAGGTCGCCGGTTTTCCCGCCATGCCGGCCGTCCCGGCGGAGGAGCCTGCCCAGGACTATTCGCTGTTCCTGCGCCGCGACCCGGCCGGGCAGGCGGAGATGGCCTTCGCCATCGAGGGCATCGACTGCGCTGCCTGCATCGACGAGATCGAGGACGCCGCCGAGACCGCGTCGGGCGTCGTCCGCGCGCGCCTCAACTACACCACCCATCGCCTCACCGTCGGCTGGGACGCGAAGGCCGTGCCGCAGCCCGCCGCCGTGATGGCGGCGCTGGGAAAGGCCGGCTACCGCGCCTATCCCTTCGAGGCCGACCGGCTGGAGGCGATCGAGCACGCCACCTCGCGGCATTTGCTGCGGTGCCTCGCGGTCGCCGGCTTCGCCATGATGAACATCATGCTGCTGTCGGTATCGGTGTGGTCGGGCAACGTGACCGACATCACGCCGGAGACGCGCGACCTGTTCCACTGGCTCTCGGCGGTGATCGCACTGCCGGCGGCGGCCTATGCCGGCCAGCCGTTCTTCCAGAGCGCCCTGCGGGCCTTGAGGGCACGTTCGCTCAACATGGACGTGCCGATCACGCTCGGCGTCACGCTGGCGCTCGGCGTCTCCGTGTTTGAGACGCTGAACCACGCCGAGCACGCCTATTTCGACTCGGCGGTGATGCTGCTGTTCTTCCTGCTCACCGGCCGCTATCTCGACCACGCCATGCGCCGCAAGACGCGGGCGGAGGCCGGCAATCTCACGGCGCTCAAGGCCACCACCGCCAACCGCATCGAGGCCGACGGCACGCTCGTCACCGTGCCCGCCGCGGCGGTGAAGCCCGGCGACGAGGTGATGCTGCGCGCCGGCGAGCGTGCGCCGGTGGACGGCATCGTGCTTACCGGCACAGCCGCCGTCGACGAGAGCCTCGTCACCGGCGAGACGCTGCCGCGCAAGGTCGAGCCCGGCGAGGCGGTGCATGCCGGCAGCCTGATCCATGACGGCACGCTGCGGCTGCGCACCACCGCGGTGGGCGAGGACACCTTCCTCGACGAGATCGAGCGGCTGCTCGACAAGGCCTCGACCGCGCGCGGGCGCTATGTCCGCCTCGCCGACCGGGCCGCGCGGCTTTACGCGCCGGTGGTGCACGCGACGGCGCTGCTGTCGCTCCTCGGCTGGCTGCTTATGGGCGCCTCCATCCATCAGGCGGTGCTGATCGCCGTGGCGGTGCTCATCATCACCTGCCCCTGCGCCTTGGCGCTCGCCGTGCCGGCAGTGCAGGTGGTGGCGGCCGGCACGCTGATGCGGAACGGCATATTGCTGAACTCCGGCGACGCCTTCGAGCGGCTGGCCGAGGTCGACACTGTCGCCTTCGACAAGACGGGAACGCTGACCCTGCCCGAGCCGCGGCTTGCCGTGACCCGCGACGTGCCGCCGGGCCTGATGAACGCGGCTGCGCGCCTCGCCCTGGCCAGCACCCATCCGCTGGCGCGGGCCATCGCCGCCGCGCATCCCGGCGCGATCCCGGTCGAGGGCGCGCGCGAGATCAGCGGCGCGGGGGTGGAGGCGGAGATCGACGGCCTGCCGGCGCGGCTCGGCAGCCCGGCCTTCTGCGATTGCGAGGGGCTGGCGGCGCAGCGTGCGGAGCAGGAGCCCGACGCCTCGCTGGTCGCGGTCAGGCTCGGCCACCAGAGCGCGGTGCTGGAGGTGCGGCAGGCGCTGCGGACCGATGCGGTCGCCGTCGTCGAACAATTGCAGCGGGAGGGTCGGCACGTCGCGCTGCTCTCGGGCGACCGTACCGCGGCGGTGGCGCCGGTGGCGCGGACGCTCGGCATCGCCGACTGGTGGGCAGAGCTGCGCCCGGCCGGCAAAATCGCCGTGCTGGAGAGTTTCGAGGCGCGCGGACGCGTGCTGATGGTCGGCGACGGGCTCAACGACGCGCCCTCGCTCGCGGCCGCCCATGTCTCGCTCTCGCCGATAACCGCCGCCGACGTGACGCGGGCGCAGGCGGACGCGGTGTTCCTCGGCGACAAGCTCGCTCCGGTCGCGACCGCGCTGCATGTCGCCGCCAAGGCGCGTCAGCTGATGCAACAGAACCTGACCATCGCCGTGGTCTACAATCTCATCGCCGTGCCGCTCGCCATCGGCGGCTTCGTGACGCCGCTCATTGCCGCGCTGGCCATGTCCGGCTCCTCGGTGATCGTCACGCTGAACGCGCTGCGCGCCCGGAACGGCGCGCCGGCTGCGAAGGAGGTCGCATGACCGTGCTGCTCTATCTGGTGCCGGCGGCGCTGAGCCTCGGCCTGCTCGGCCTCGCGGCCTTCCTGTGGTCGCTGCGCGCCGGGCAATATGACGACATGGACGGCGCCGCCGTGCGCGTGCTCCAGGATGACGATCTGGCCGATCCGCGGGGCCGTCGATGAGCGCCAGCAACTATTATGACGAGGCCACCGCCCGCGCCGGCCGGCTCGGCTGCGCCTGCCCGGAGGACGGACCGCGCGAATTGCGCCGGCCGCTCGGCACGGTGCGTCTTGCCGGCGGCTTCGCGCTGGTGGTGCTGGCGCAGGCGCTGACGCTGGGCGCGCTGCCGCTGGCTGGGGCCATGCTGGCGCCGCGCCCGGAACTGGGGACCCTGCCGCTCGCCGCCTTCCTCGCCGGGGCGGCGCTGGCCAGCCTGCCGGCCAGCTTCCTGCTCGACGCCTTCGGCCGCCGCGCCGGCTTCGCGCTGGGGGCGAGCCTCGGCGTCGCCGGCGGGCTCATCGCCGCTTACGGCCTCATGCTCGCCGCCTTCCCGCTGCTGATCATCGGCGCCGCCTGGCTGGGCGCCGCGCAGGGCTTCGGCATGTTCTACCGCCACGCCGCCGCCTTCGGCGCGGGAGCGGGCGGGCAGGGCGCGGCGGTGGCGCGGCTTCTCGGCGCCGGCGTGCTCGCCGGCCTCGCCGGGCCGCTGCTCGCCGGTGCGGCGGAGGCGGCGTTCTCGCCCTTCACCTTCGCCGGCACGCTGATCCTCGCCGCCATCGCCCAGCTCGGCGCGCTCGCCTTCGCGGTGACCCTGCCGGAGGCGCGCTTCTCCCATGCGGGGCTCACCGTCGAGGCGATGCGGGAAACGGGGCCGGCGACGGCTCTCACTTGGAAAGCGGTTGCCGTGCCGACCGTGCTGGCGGCGCTGGCCTGGGGTGCGATGACCGCCGCCATGGCCGGCGCGCCGCTGTCACTCGCCGGCTGCAGTGTGGGCGTGCCGCTGATCTCCGGCGTCGTCGCCTGGCACGTTGTGGCGATGTATGCCCCGGCGCTGGCCGGCGGCGCGCTGGCAAGCCGCTTCGGCGCTGGCCCGCTGGCGCTCGTCGCCGCTGCGGTATGCGTCGCGGCTGCGGCGACGACCGCGCACGCGGCCGATGCGGCGACCATCACCGTGGCTTTCCTCGCCGTCGGCGCCGGCTGGTCGCTGGCGACGCTGGCCGCGACGCTGATGCTGCACGCCAGGGGCACCCCCTCGCGCCTCCAGCTCGCCGCCCATGACGGCGTGCTGCTGGTCGCGGCGCTGCTCGGCACCTTCCTCTGAGATTTGACCTGTCGGAACCTGATTGACGCCTGCCGGGTTTTATGTAAGTGATCGTTCACTGACATAAATCGAGTCGGGAGGATGGGGGCATGTTCACGCGGCTCATGACGGCACGGCGGTTCGCCCCGCTGTTCTGGTGCCAATTCTTCGCGGCCTTCAACGACAACTTCGTGAAGAACGCGATGGCGCTGCTGATCCTGTACGGCATCGCCCATGAGAATGGCGCCGAGCTGGTGACGCTCGCCGGTGCCGTGTTCATCCTGCCCTTCTTCCTGTTCTCCAGCCTCGGCGGGCAGTTCGCCGACCGCTACGACAAGTCGCTGATCGCCCGGCGGGTGAAGTTCGCCGAGATCTGGATCGTGCTGATCGCCAGCGCCGGCTTCGTGATGCAATCCGTGCCCACGCTGTTCTTCGGCCTGTTCATGATGGGCACGCTGAGCGCGCTGTTCGGGCCGGTGAAATACGGCATCCTGCCCGACCACCTCGCCAAGGAGGAGCTGGTCGCCGGCAATGCGCTGATCGAGACCGCGACCTTTGCCGCCATCCTCGCCGGCACGGTGGGCGGGGCGATCGCCATCACCCATACCGGCGACTGGTCGGTGGCCTTTTTCACCTTCGCCTTCGCCGTCGTCGCCTGGCTGTGCGCGCGCGCCATTCCCCGCACGCTGCCCGGCGCGCCGGACCTGAAGATCGACGCCAATATCTGGCGCAGCACCATGCAACTGCTCGGCGAGATCAAGGCGCGCCCGCCGATCTGGCGCGCGGCGCTGATCGTCTCCTGGTTCTGGCTGGTCGGCGCGGTGGTGCTGGCGCTGCTGCCCACTTTGGTGAAGGAGAATATCGGCGGCACCGAGGGCGTTGTGACGCTGTTCCTGCTGCTCTTCACCGTCGGTGTCGCCATCGGCTCGACGCTGGCGGCGCGGCTCTCGGAAGGGCGCATCATGCTGGCGCTGGTGCCGGCGGCGGGCTTGTTGATGGGCGTTTTCGCGCTCTATCTCGCCGTGCTGATGAGCGCGCAGGCGCCGGTCGCCACGCCGGTCGGCTGGCACGAGCTGCTGTTCTCCTATACGGGCCTCCACGCCGCTATCGGCCTGATCGGCCTCGCGGCGGCGGGCGGCGCCTTCGTGGTGCCGACTTTCGCCTATCTGCAGGCCGAGGCCGGCGAGGACCGGCGCGCCCGCGTCGTCGCCGGCAACAACGTGCTCAACGCCGCCTTCATGGTGGCGGGCGCCGTGGTCATCGCCGCCCTGCAATTCGCGGGGCTCACCGCGCCGGCGCTGATGGCGGTGATCGGCGTCGCCTGCCTCATCGTCGCGGTGCTGGCCGGGCGCGCCTTCCAGGGGCAGGTGTTGCGCGACCTGATCAAGGTCGTGTTCCGCGCGCTGTTCCGCGTCGAGGTCACCGGCGCCGAATATCTGAAGGAGGCCGGCCCCGGCTCGGTCATCGCCATCAACCATGTCAGCTTCCTCGACGCCCCGCTGATTATGGCGCTGCTCGACAACGACCCGGTCTTTGCGGTCGATTCCGCCATCGCCGAGCGCTGGTGGGTGAAGCCGTTCCTGAAGCTGGTGCGCGCCTTCCCGCTCGATCCCACGCGGCCGCTGGCGACGCGCGACCTAATCCGGCTGGTGCAGCAGGGCGAGCAGCTGGTGATCTTCCCCGAGGGGCGCATCACCGTCACCGGTTCGATCATGAAGATCTATGACGGATCGGCGCTCATCGCCGACAAATCCGATGCCCAGGTGGTGCCGGTGCGCATCGAGGGGCTGGAGCAGACCTATTTCTCCCGCCTGACCCCGGACCAGACGCGCAAGCGCCTGTTCCCCAAGGTGCGGGTGACCATCCTGCCGCCGCGCAAGCTCAAGGTCGATCCCGAGCTGTTCGGCCGCAAGCGGCGGCGCGCGGCCGGCGCGGCGCTCTACGACGTGATGAGCGATCTCGTCTTCGAGACCAGCCATACCCGCATCACCGTCTACCAGGCGGTGGAGGAGGCGGCGGTTCGCCTCGGCAAGGGCCGTGTGGTGGTCGAGGACCCGCTCGGCACCATCCTGACCTACCGCAAGCTGCTGCTGGGCGCGAAGATCCTCGGCGGCAAGCTGGCTAAGGAAACTGCGCCCGGCGAGAAGGTCGGCGTGCTGCTGCCCAACGCCGCCGGCATCGCCGTGGTGCTGATGGGCCTCTCCCGCCACGGCCGCGTGCCGGTGATGCTCAACTACACCGCCGGCGCGGCCAACCTCGTCGCCGCCTGCAAGGCCGCGGAGGTGAAGACCATCGTCGCCGCCCGTGCCTTCGTCGAGAAGGCGCGGCTGGAGGACGAGATCGCGGAGCTGGAAAAACACGTCCGCGTGTTGATGACCGAGGATATCCGCGCCAGCGTCACCACCATGGACAAGGTCGCGGCCATGCTGCCGGGCGCCGCGCCCAAGCCCGCGAGCCCGGACGACCCGGCCTTCATCCTGTTCACCTCCGGCTCGGAAGGATCGCCGAAGGGCGTGGTGCTTTCCCACCGCAACATCCTGACCAATGTGGCGCAGGTGGCGGCGCGCATCGACTTCTCGCCGGCGGACATCATGTTCAACGTGCTGCCCGTCTTTCATTCCTTCGGGCTCACCGGCGGGCTGGTTCTGCCCATGGTGTCCGGCCTGAAGACCTATCTCTATCCCTCGCCGCTGCACTACCGGATCATCCCGGAGCTGGTCTACGCGACGAACGCCACCGCCATCGTCGGCACCGACACCTTCCTCATGGGCTATGCCCGCACCGCCAACCCCTACGACTTCCGTTCGCTGCGCTTCGTGGTGGCCGGCGCCGAGCCGGTGAAGGCGGAGACGCGGCGGGTGTGGATGGAGAAGTTCGGCCACCGCATCCTCGAAGGCTATGGCGTGACCGAATGCTCGCCGGTGCTGGCGGTGAACACGCCGATGTTCAACCGCGCGGGCACGGTGGGCCGCATGTTGCCGGGCATCCACCACCGACTGGAGCCGGTCACCGGCATCGACGAGGGCGGAAGGCTTCAGGTGCGCGGGCCGAACGTGATGCTCGGCTATCTGCGCGCGGAGAAGCCGGGCGTGGTCGAGCCGCCGGAGATGGGCTGGTACGACACCGGCGACATCGTCGCCCTCGACGAGGACGGTTTCGTCGCCATACGCGGCCGGGTGAAGCGCTTCGCGAAGATAGCCGGCGAAATGATCTCCTTGGCCGCCATCGACTCCTTGGTCTCGGCGCTGCGGCCGGATGCCGAGCACGTCGCCGTGGCGGTGCCGGACGCCCGGCGCGGCGAGCGCATCATCCTGCTCACGACGGCGGCCGACCTCACCCGCGCGGCATTGCAGGCGCATGGCCGCGAGCTCGGCGTGACCGAACTGATGATCCCGGCCGAGATATTGCCGATGGAGGAGCTGCCGCTGCTCGGTTCCGGCAAGGTCGACTTCACCAAGGCAAGGGTGATTGCGCTCGAGGCCGTCGCCGCGCGCGGTGTGGCCGCACCGGCCGGGGACGGCGCATGAACGCCCCGGCGCGGGTCCCCCCGCGCGCCCGCCGCGGGCGCGACGGGACGGACACGCGCGCGCGCATAGAGGCGGTGGCGCTGGAGCTGTTCGCGCAGAAGGGGGTGGCCGGCACCTCCGTGCGCGACATCGCGCAGGGGGTGGGGGTGAGCGAGGGCGCGCTCTACCGGCACTTTCCCTCCAAGGAGGAGCTGGCGCGCGAACTCTTCCTCTCGCGTTACGCGACGCTGGCCGGTGAGATCTGCGCGGTGGACGCGCGGGAGAAAGATCTGCGCGCCAAGATTTCCGCAGTGGTCGGCCTCGCCTGCCGGCTGTTCGACACCGAGCCGGCGCTGTTCGCCTACCTCCTCATCCACCAGCACGAACATCTGGCTTCCGTGCCGGACGGACCGGAAGGAAATGTGGTGGAGGCCGTGGCGCGGCTGCTGCGCGGCGCGGGGCTTAGTCCTGAGCGCGCAACGCTCACCGCCGCCATGGCGCTCGGCTGCGTGGTGCAGCCGGCGGTGTTCGCGCTCTATGGCCGGATCAAGGGCCCGCTGGCGGCGCAGGCCGAGGCTATCTCGGCGGCGGTGATAGGGATCGTCGAGGGGGCGCGCCACCCCTGAGCGACGTCATGCCCGGCCTTGGGCCGGGCATCCACGACTTGGGACCGGGTGCCTGCGGAAAGACGTGGATAGCCGGGTCAAGCCCGGCCATGACGGTGCCTTGCTTGAAACATCGTCATCCGGACGGTCAAAGGCCGATCCGGGATCGTGAGCAGGATGGAGAGCGATCCCGGCTCTCGCTACGCTCGGCCGGGATAACGACTGCAGTGACGGGGCGCTCGCCCTCAGAACAGCTTCAGCCCCGGCGGTATCGGCAGGCCGGCGGTGAGGGCCTGGGTCTTCTCCTGCACCACACGCTCGCCCTTGCTGAAGGCTTCCTTGTGGGCGGCGACGATGAGGTCTTCGAGGATCTCCGCCTCGTCGGGATTGAGCAGGCTCGGGTCGATGCTGATGCCGCGCATCGCGCCCTTGGCGGAGAGGGTCACCTTGACCAGATCGCCGCCGGCCGCGCCCTCGACCTCAGTGGCCTCGAGATCGGCGTGCAACTGCTCCATGCGCGCCTGCATCTCCTTCATCTTGGACATCATGCCGAGAAGGTCTTTCATGCGGGGCTCCTCACCTCAGAACTCGATTTCATCGTCGGGGCCGGGCTCGTCGCGCGCAGCCATGGCTTCGTAATCGTCCGGCGAAGGCGCGGGCGGCGCGTCGTCGGGAACCTGCGTGCGCACATCGACGATGGACGCGCCGGGGAAGCGGGCGAGCGCCGCCGCCACCAGCGGGTCGGCGCGCACGCCGGTCATCATCGCGTCGCGGGCGGACTTCGCCTGCTCGGCCAGCGTCGGCTCGCCTTCTTCGCGCGACAGCGCGACCAGCCAGCGCTTTCCGGTCCATTCGGAAAGCTTGCCCTGCAGTTCCTGCACGAGGTTCGGCGAGCCGCCGGCGGCGAGCGCCAGCTCCAGCTTGCCATCCTCGAAGGCGACGAGACGAACATTGTTTTCCAACGCGAATTTCATCCGCAGGTCGCGCTTCTGCGACGCCAGCGCCACCAGTTCCTCGAAGGTGGCGATGGCGATGCCCGGTGCCGGCTGCGGGGCGGCGGCGGGCGAGGGAGCGGCGCTCGGCGTTCCGCGCGCGGCCACGGAAAGATGGCTCGCCGCGCTCGGCGCCTGCGAAGGGGCCGGGGCGGGAGAGAAGGCGCGGGGGGCGGTCGCCAGCATCGCCGAGCCGCCGCCGGAGGGAGCGGCTCCGCCTCCGCCGCCGCCGCCACCGCTGTTACCCACGGGGCGACCCGCCGGCTCGCTCGCCCCCTCGCGCAGGCGGCGCAGCGCCTCGTCCGGGGTCGGCAGGTCGCTGGCATAGGCGAGGCGCACCAGCACCATCTCCGCCGCCTGCATGGGCTTGGCCGCCTGCTGCACCTCGGAAAGGCCCTTGGTGAGCATCTGCCACGCTCGCGCCAGCACGCGCATGGACAGCGCCTTGGCGAAATCGCGCCCACGCACCCGCTCGGCCTCGACGAGGGCCGGATCGTCCGCGGTCTCGGGGATGATCTTCAGCTTGGTGACGAGATGGGTGAATTCGGCGAGATCGGCGATCACCACCGCCGGGTCGGCGCCGGAATCGTACTGCTCGCGCAGCTCGGTCAGCGCCTGCGCGACGTCGCCCTTCATCAGCGCCTCGAACAGGTCGATGACCCGCCCGCGATCCGCCAGCCCCAGCAGCGCGCGCACCTGCTCGCCATGCACGGTGTTGCCGGAGGATTGGCCGCCCGCATGGGCGATGGCCTGGTCGAGCAGCGACAGCGCGTCGCGCACCGAGCCTTCCGCCGCGCGCGCGACGAGGCTCAGCGCCTCCGTGTCGATGCCGACCCCTTCGGCGTCGCAGATGGCGCGCAGGTGCCGCGCCAGCGTGCCGGCCTCGACGCGGCGCAGGTCGAAGCGCTGCGTGCGCGAGAGCACCGTCACCGGCACCTTGCGGATTTCGGTGGTGGCGAAGATGAACTTCACATGCTCGGGCGGCTCCTCCAGCGTCTTCAGCAGGCCGTTGAAGGCCGCCGTGGAGAGCATGTGCACTTCGTCGATGATGAACACCTTGTAGCGCGCCAGCACCGGCTTGTAGCGCGCCGCCTCGATGATCTCTCTGATGTCGCCGATGCCGGTGTTGGAGGCGGCGTCCATCTCCTGCACGTCGACGTGCCGGCTCTCGATGATGTCGCGGCAGTGGCGGCCGAGCGCGGGCATGTCGAGCGTCGGCGCCGACGGAACGGTATTTGCGCCCGCGGGGCCGTCGGCCGGTTCGTAATTGAGCGCGCGGGCGAGGATGCGGGCGGTGGTGGTCTTTCCCACCCCGCGCACGCCGGTGAGGATATAGGCCTGCGCGATACGCCCGGAGGTGAAGGCGTTGGAGAGCGTTCGGACCATCGCCTCCTGGCCGATCAGGTCGGCGAAGGTCTGCGGCCGGTATTTGCGCGCGAGCACGCGATAGGGCGCGGCGGCCGCGCCGGAGGCTGGGGCCGGCGCAAGCCCGAGGTCGAAGCCGAACCCGGCGCCCTCGTCGGGCGCGTGGGTGAGGTCGGGCGTGTCGGGGCGGTCGGCGCTCATGGTCCCCTTCATAGCATCGACCGGCGACGATGAGGCAACGCCCCGGTGCCGCAGCCGGGGAAAATCCGGGGGATGGGGTTACGGGTGTCGCGGCTTAACCCCCGCGCACCGTCATGCCCGGACTTGATCCACGACTTGGGGCCGGGTGCCGACGGAAAGACGTGGATGGCCGGATCAAGCCCGGCCATGACGGTGCTTTGGTTGAGGGCATACATCGCGCGCGCCCAATTGGGGAGCGGAGCGCCTCATCGGCCGGTATGTCTGAATGAGGTGGGAGGCTGGACAGAGACCCGATCCGGGCTCGTTGGGGCTGCTTCCTTCCGGACCTGACCCGGTTGGCGAGTGGCTCGTCCACCGCCAACCTCCCGCCGCCTATATCGGTCAGATGGGCCGGGGATGCAAGGGGGAGCGCATGCCTTCGCGGCGCGCCCGGTTGCGGGCATAATGCGCGGGGCGGGGGGCGCATCGAATGGAACAGGCAAGGGTAGGCTGGCAGCCGGCGCCGATGGAGACGGGCGGCTGCTACAACCGCCATTCCCAGCATCAGGCCGCCGGCGGCGCCCATGGCCTGCCGATGATCGGGCAGGCCTTCGCCGCCATGGCGCTGTCCGGCCCCGTGGTGCTCGCCGATTACGGCTGCGCGCAGGGTGGTAACTCGCTCCGGCCGATCGCCGCGGCGCTCGGCTGCGCGCGCGAGGCGGTGGGGCCGGAGCCGGCGATCAGCGTGGTGCATGTCGACCAGCCGGCCAATGATTTCGCCGCGCTGTTCACGCTGCTGCGCGACCATGAGGAGAGCTATCTGCGCGCCGACCCCAACGTCTTCGCCTCGGCGGTCGGCCGCTCCTTCTTCGGGCCGGTGCTGCCGGCGGAAACGGTCGATTTCGGCTGGTGCTCCTTCGCCGCCCATTGGCTGAGCGCGGCGCCGGTGGCCCGCGCCGGCCATGTCTGGCCGCATCTCACCGCGCCGGCGATCCATGCGCGCTTCGCGGCGCAGGCGGCGGCGGACTGGCGCAGCTTCCTCGCCGCCCGCGCCCGCGAGCTCAAGGCCGGCGGCGGTCTCGTCGTGGTGCAGCCGGGCCTCGGCGAGGGCGTGGCCAGCACCTTCCCGGTGCTGATGGGCTGGACGCAGGAGGTGCTCGCCGCGATGGAGGAGGACGGCATGCTGAGGCCGGCCGAGCGCGCCCGCATGACCATCCTCGTGCATGAGCGCCGGGCCGACGAGGTGCGCGCGCCCTTCGCGGACGGCGCCTTTGCCGGGCTGGAGCTGGTGGCGGAGGAGGCGCAGCCCATGCCGGACCCGTTCTGGCCGGCTTTCGTGGCCGATGGCGACGCCGAGGCGCTGGCCGGCCGGCATCTCGGCTTCTTCCGCGCGCCGTTCCTGCCCTCGCTGCTCGCCGCGCTCGACCCGGCGCGCGACGCCGGCTTCCGCGCGGCGTTCACCGCGAGCCTGGAGAGCGAGCTGCGCCAACGCATGCTCGCCGCGCCGCAGCCGCTCTTGGAGCCGATGACCATCCATGCGGCGCTGATGCGGAAGGTGGGGTAAGGGGGGTCAGCGCCGTTCTCTCTGAGCCTGAACGTGTTTTACACCGTGTTGCTCAGCTAGCGCATGGATATCTTCTGGGATCGCGGATTCAGTAAGTAAGATTGTTTCTATTTTCGGATTTTCCCATATGCCCATGGCGGATATAACTGCTCTGTATTTTATACACTGAAATACTCCTCTCCTTAGATCGATCTTATTAGAAATATGTGACTTGACTTCAACAATAATAATTCTATCATTTATATCATACAGTACGTCGATTCTGTCTCAAGAATATAGATTAAACTCCGTTTTGCTTATTGCTCCATAAAAAGAATTATGCACTTCATGTGGATTGTTCATGGCCCAAATGCGCAGGGATTTGTGATGTTCACTCTCGCCGCCGGGTTCATATTTATAAGTTCCAGAACCATAATCATTTTCGGCGCCCGAACCGTTTTGGTGAGCGTAGTCGTTAATTACAGTTGTAGTAATATTTTCTCCGAAAACGTCATTGTATAATATGTGCCATTGGTCTTTTGTATATTCATAAACCTGTTTCTTAGATCGTTCGACGTACGAACTCCATATTTCAGGATTTCTGCTTTTAAAATCTCTATCTTCTAGTTCTGGCACAAGGAAGCGTGCGGCCATGAATGGTCCGGCGCCTCGGCTTGGTTGATTGTCTGTGCCATTTACGACCAGAACATTGATTAGAGGGGCGTCGGGTCGTTTTTCGAGAATTCTATTCATTAATTCTCCGACAACAAATCCAATTCTAGTAGTAAATATGGTTGAAAAATCAACTTCAATTTCGAGTTTTTTCTTTATACGTTGATAGGTTATGACATCTTGATCCAAAGCTGTTTTTATCAGCCATATAAATATAGGCTTTAAGCCAAATTCTAAAAGGTTTTTATTCGTAGCTGAGTGCTCGGACCAGGATTGCATCATGTATTAATTCCATTGTGATAATACGAAGATATATTTCCAGTTGTGCTTCACGCGATTGCTGTTAGGTAAATTTAGACAGTGTACAGCCAAATGGGGCGCGCCAGTCTGGAACTACTCACTCCCCACCCTTCTCCCGATCATAATACCCCACCGTCACCTCGGCGCGAAACATCTTCCGCAGGCCGCCGCCGGCCTCGCCGGTGACGACCGACAGCTTGCCGGAATCCGGGTATTCGCAGACCTCGACCTCGGCGAGGGTCGACAGGCTGAGGTAGCGCAACTCGCCTATGCCGGTATTGATGATCTGGTGCGCCACCTCGCGTCCGCCGGGCGGGCAGGCGATGACGTCGTGCTTGCGGATGGGATAGCGCGCCTCCCCGAAGCGCAGCTCGCCCTCGCCTTCGAGGATGAGGAACATCTCCTCCTCGACATGATGGTTGTGGAAAGGGCACTGCACCTTGCCCGGCAGCACCACGGTGAGGTTGTAGCCGAGCTTCCGCGCGCCGATATGCGGGCTGAGGCTGGCGCGGCGTGAGGTGTAGAGGCCGTTGTCCTCGATGTCGTCGAAGACGGCCTCGTCGAGATTCATGAAGGGCTTCATGCGGCGCGTCCTTGAGGTGGCGGTGGCGCGAGCTTAATGCCGCGCGCCGCCGCGGCAACCGCGCCGCCGCCCGCGACCTCAGCGCCCGGCGAGCGCCTCGATCAGCCCGTAGGCCGCCTTCGCCCGCTCGCCGTTGGGGTAGCCGCGATTGGCGAGGATGACGAGGCCGGTGCGCTGCGCCGGCAGCATCACCGCGTAGGCGCCGAAGCCCGCGGTCGAGCCGGTCTTGTTGATGAACACCGCCTGTTGCGGCGGCAGCGGGGGCGCGAGGCGGGTGATAGGCTGGGGCTTCGTCGCCATGTCCATCGAATTGCCGGCGATCAGCCGGTCGAGCCCAACCGGCCACGGGTACTGCTCCCACACCATGTCCTGCACATAGCGCGCGGTCTCGAAATAGCCGGTGCGGGTGAGGGCCAGCGCGCGGGAGAGCTCGGCCGGAACCTCGACCGTGCCGAGATGCGCGTCGAGGAAGCGCAGCATGTCGCGGGCGCAGGACTTCACCCCATAGGCCTCGGCGTCGAGCAGGCCGGGGGTGACGCGCACCGGCTTGTTCGCGCGGTTGTAGCCCTGCGCGTAGCGCGCGCGGGCGGCGGCAGGCACGTCGATGAAAGTGCCCTTGAGCCCGAGCATCGGGAACAGCGTGCCCTGGGCGGCCTCGGTATAGCTGGTGCCGAGCGCGCTCGCGGTGACGCGGCCGAGCATGCCGATGCTGATGTTGGAATAGGCGCGGCGCGTCTGCGGCGGCGCGGCCGGCTTCCAGGCGGCGAGCCAGTCCATCAGCGCGGCGTCGGTCTTCACCCCGTCCGGCACCTGCAAGGGCATGCCGCCGGTGGCGTGGGTGGCGAGATTGATCGGTGTGAGGGCGCCGAAGGCGGTGCCCTTGAAGCGCGGCAGCACCTCGGCGAGCGGCTTGTCCAACGCGAGGCGCCCGCGCTCCGAGGCGAGCGCGGCCAGCGCGACGTTGAAGGTCTTCGACACCGAGCCGAGCTCGAACAGCGTGTCGGCATCGACCGGCTTGCCGCCCTTGCGGGCGGTGAGGCCGGCGGCGAAGAAGTCGTGCCGGCCCTCGCGGGAGAGGCCGACGACGAGGCCGGGAATGTCGTGGGCCTTCATCAGCGGCGGGAAAATATCGGCGGCGCGGCGCTGGAAGTCGTCGTCCGCCGCTCGCGCCAGCGAGGAGAGTGGCAGGGCGGCGCCGAGCGCCAGCAGCGCGCGGCGGGAGAGGTCGGTCATTCTCGCCTCCTGGATCAGCCGGCGAAGCGGTCGGTCGCGCGGATCAGCCGGTCGAGGATGCCGGGCTCGTTATAGGCGTGGCCGGCGCCCTCGATCAGGTGGAACTCGGCATCGGGCCAGGCCTTGTGCAGCTCCCAGGCGTAGCGCGCCGGGCAGGGCATGTCGTAGCGCCCATGCACGATGGCGCCGGGGATGCCCTTGAGCCTGTGCGCGTCGCGGATAAGCTGGCGGTCATCGAGCCAGGCGTCATGGAAGAAATAGTGGTTCTCGATGCGGGCAAAGGCGAGCGCGTAATACCCGTCGGCGAAGGCGGCCGAGAGCTCGGGGCTGGGCAGCAAGGTGATGGTCTCACCCTCCCAGGTCGACCATGCGCGGGCGGCGGCGAGTTTGGCGGCCTCGTCGTCACCGGTCAGCAGCGCGCGATAGGCGAGCACCGGATCGGCCCGCTCTTCCGCCGTCTTCAGGGGCGCGAGGAAGCGCTCCCATTTGTCGGGGAACATCTCGGAGACGCCGAAGCGGTAGTACCAGTCTAGCTCGGCTTTGGTGACGGTGTAGACCCCGCGCAGGATCAGCTCGGAGACGCGCTCGGGATGAGTCTCGGCATAGGCGAGTGCCAGCGTCGAGCCCCAGGAGCCGCCGAACACCTGCCATTTCGCGTGGCCGAATTTCTCGCGCAGCCGCTCGATGTCGGCGACGAGGTGCCAGGTGGTGTTGGCCTCCAGGCTGGCATAGGGCGTCGAGCGGCCGCAGCCGCGCTGATCGAACAAAGTGACGTCGTAGCGGGCGGGATCGAAGAGCTGGCGGTGCGTGGGCGAGAAGCCGCCGCCGGGGCCGCCATGTAGGAAGACGACCGGCTTGCCGCCTTTCTTGCCGGAACGCTCGTAATAGATCGAATGCCCGTCGCCGACCTCGAGCATGCCGCTCGCATAGGGTTCGATCGGCGGGTAGAGCGTGCGTAGCGCGGGGATCGGGGCGGTATCGGGCATGGCGGGAGCCTTCGGGAGGAGAATCGCTCCCGCCAGTCTAGAAAGCCGCGCGGCGTAATTGCGACAGGCGGTGCCTCACGACACCCGCGCGCCGCGCAGGCTCGGCAGGAACCAGGCGAGCAGGCCGAAGGCCGGCAGGTAGGCGCAGACATGGTAGACCGCGTCGATGCCGTGGCTGTCGGCGAACACGCCCAGCGCCGCCGCCGCCAGCCCGCCGAGGCCGAACACCAGCCCGTAGAAGAAGCCGCCGATGAGCCCGATGCGGTGCGGCATCAATTCGATGGCGTAGACCAGGATGGCGGCGAAGGCGCTCGACATGATCAGGTTGATGATCACGGTGAGGATGCCGGTCCACACCAGCCCGACATGCGGCAGCAGCAGCGAGAAGGGCAGGGCGCCGAGGATCGAGAACCAGATGATCTTGTTGCGGCCGATGCGGTCGCCGAGCATGCCGCCGAACACCACGCCGGCCGCCGCCGAGACGAGGAACAGGAACAGCATCATCTGCGAGGTCTGCACCGACAGGTCGAATTTCTCGATCAGGTAAAAGGTGTAGAAGGAGGTGAAGCTCGCCGTGTAGGCGGTCTTGGAGAGCAGCAGCAGGATCAGGATCGTCAGCGGGAAGGCGACGCGCCAGCCGGTCGGCGCATCGGGGCGGGGCGCCTCATGCGCGTGCGCCTTGTGCGCGGCGGGGACGGCGAGGGCGCGGTGCGAGGCGGTCCAGGCGATCAGCGGCATCGCCATCAGCGCGGCGACCGAGAACCAGGCGAGGCTCGACTGGCCGTTCGGCACGATGATGAAGGCGGCGAGCAGCGGGCCGATGGCCCCGCCCGTCTGGCCGCCGACCTGGAACAGGCCCTGCGCGAAGCCGTGCCGCCCGCCGGAGGCCTTGCGCGCCATGCGCGTCGCCTCGGGGTGGAAGATCGAGGAACCGATGCCGACGCAGGCCGCCGCCACCAGGAGCAGCGGGTAGCTGCCGGCATAGGCGAGGCCGATCAGGCCGACGAGGGTGAAGCCCATGCCCGCCACCATGGAATAGGGCAGCGGGTGGCGGTCGGTGTAGAGGCCGACCAGCGGCTGCAGCAGCGAGGCGGAGATCTGGAAGGTCAGGGTGATGATGCCGATCTGGCCGAAATCGAGCGCGTAGGCATCCTTGATGATCGGATAGACCGCCGGGATCAGCGACTGGATCATGTCGTTGAGGAAATGCGTCACGCTGAGCGCGACCAGCACGGGCATGGCGGCGCGACGGACGGCGTCGGCCGGAACGTTCACGGACATGGGATTTTCTTCAGGCTCGATCTGCACGCTAGCGGCCAGGCCGCGCGCCTTCCTTCAGTAGGCCAAAGGGCGGTCGCGGGCAATTTGATTGGCGGCGGATTCGGGAAAAGGCGGTGGTTTGCGGGGAGCCTGGTGAGCCCCGGCTCGCCGGCGTCGCCGCTTCGCCATGGCGCGGGGCGGGCGGGGCGGCTATAGGTGGGCGACCCGCATCACGGCCGGCCCGCGAGGCTCCCTAGCAGCTTCCGGCACGGCCCTCACAGCACGGCGATCCGGCAGATGAGCGACGATCCCCCTTTCCAGCTCGACGCGCAGCTGGAGGCCGACAGCTTCCCGGTGCTCGACCTGCCGCTCTCCACCTTGAGGCTGGTAGATGACGCGCGCTTCCCCTGGCTGATCCTGGTGCCTCGCCGGCCCGGCCTCGCCGATCTGGTCGACCTCGAAGGCGAGGCGCGCCTCGCGCTCACCGGGGAGATCGACCGCGTGGGGCGGGCGCTGAAGGAGCTGACCGGGTGCGACAAGCTCAACGTCGCCGCGCTCGGCAACATGGTGCGCCAGCTCCACGTCCACGTCATTGCCCGCTTCACCACCGACGCGGCCTGGCCGAAGCCGGTCTGGGGTGTGGGCGAGCGCCAGGGCTATGCGGCGCCGCAGGCGATGCTGCTGGTGGCGCGGCTGCGCAGCGCATTGGGCGAGGCGTGATGGCGACGGGGACGGTGACCGACCTTCTGGGGCCGTGGCCGCATCTCGGCTACACCGGCGCGCGGCTCGACCGCGCCAGCGAGCGGCGTGGACAGAGCGAGGCTTTCCTCGCCGATCCGAGGGCGCGCGCCTGCCTCATCGCCGGCGAGAGCATCGTACTCAAGCGCCGCCCGGGGATCGAAGAGGGTCATGGTGCCTTCGAGGCGCTGTTCGCTCTGGAGGAGGCCGCCGCGCTCGGCGGGCGTCCCAATGAGGCCTGCCTGCTCGGCCTCGACGAGGGCGTGCCGCATTTCGTGCTGCCGCTGCACGCCGCCGCTCTCGCCATGCTGACCGAGCGGGCGGACCTCTTCGTCATCGACCTGCGCTCGATCGCGGTGCAGGGACTGGTGGGCACGGAGGAGATCGGCGAGCTCGCCACCGCCAAGGCGATGCTCGCCTGGCACGCGCGGCGCACCTTCTGTTCCAATTGCGGGGAGAAGCTCATTGTCGCCGAGGCCGGCTGGCGGCGCGAATGCCCCAATTGCGGCGCGCAGCATTTCCCGCGCACCGACCCTGTGGTGATCATGCTCACCGTCGACGGCGATGAATGCCTGCTCGGCCGCTCGCCGCGCTTCGCCCCAAGCATGTGGTCGTGCCTCGCCGGCTTCGTCGAGCCGGGAGAGACCTTCGAGCAGGCGGTGCGGCGCGAGACGCTGGAGGAGGCGGGCATCCGCACCGGCGAGGTGCGTTACCTCGCTTCCCAGCCCTGGCCGTTCCCGATGTCGGTGATGATCGGCACGCACGCGCAGGCGACCTCGCGCGAGATCACCATCGACCAGAACGAGCTGGAGGGCGCGCGCTGGTTCCACCGCGACGAAGCGGCGCTTCTGCTCACCCGCACCCATCCCGAGGGCCTGACCGCCCCGCCGCAGATGGCGATCGCGCATCACCTGATAAGGGCGTTCGTCGAGGGCAGAGACCCGCCGCGGGGGTGACGCTTACTCCCGCGTCCACGGCCTGAAGTGCTTGGACAGCTTCAGCCCCTGCGCCTGGTAGTTCGAGCCCAGCCCCTCGCCATAGAGCGTGCGCGGCAGTTCCTGCATGCGCTCATAGACGAGGCGGCCGACGATCTGGCCGTCTTCGAGGATGAACGGCACCTCGCGCGAGCGTACCTCCAGCACCGCGCGGGCGCCGGAGCCGCCGGCGGCGGAATGGCCGAAGCCGGGGTCGAAGAAGCCCGCATAGTGCACGCGGAACTCGCCGACCAGCGGGTCGAACGGCACCATTTCCGCCGCATGGCTCGGCGGCACGTGGACGGCTTCCTTGGAGGCGAGGATGTAGAAGGCGTCGGGGTCGAGCACCAGCTCGCGCCGGCCGCGTGTGTAGAGCGGCTCCCAATAATCCTCGACCTCGCAGGCCGCGCGCTTGTCGACATCGATCAGGCCGGTGTGGCGCTTGGCGCGGAAGCCGAGCAGGCCGCCGAAGCCTTCGCCCGACAGATCGACGCTGACCGCGATGCCGGCGCCGGCGACGTCCGGGCGGGGGGTGTCGACCAGCTTCTCGGCGGCGTCGAGGGCGCGCAATTCATTCTCCTCCAACCGGGCGTCGCCGCGGCGGAAGCGGATCTGCGACAGGCGCGAGCCCTGCCTCACGAGGATCGGGAAGGTGCGCGGGCTGATCTCGAGATAGAGCTTGCCCTCATAGCCGAGCGGCACGATGTCGAAGGCGCGCGAGCGGTCGGCGATGACGCGGGTGAACACGTCGAGCCGGCCGGTGGAGCTCTTCGGGTTGGTCGAGGCGGCGATGTCGGAAGGCAGCGCCAGCGCCTCCTCCAGCTCGACGAGGTAGACGCAGCCGGTCTCCAGCACCTCTCCGGAAGTGAGGTCGAGCTCGTGCAGCGAAAGCCGCTTCAGCCGCTCGGCCACGGTCTCTGACGGGCCGGGCAGGAAGCTGGCGCGGATGCGCCACGCGGTCGGGCCCAGGCGCAAATCGAGGCTCGCCGGCTGCACCTGGTCGGCATCGAAGGGACGGGCTATGCGGATGGAGCCGCGGTCGGCCAGAGCCTGGATGGCATGGCCGGGCAGAATGCCCTCGCCTTTCAGACCTGAATCCGCCAACGCCGTTTCTCCGATACGGTTGTTCCGTTCGGTTTAACGGACGCGCCCCTTGACGCCAAGCCGGGCGCGGGAGTAATCCCGCCCTACGTGGTCCTTTGAGCCGGCCGGCTTGCCGCCACGCTAAACAAGGTTGCTAAAAGGTCGGGGCCGCGCAGCGTCTGCGCGTGGGCGTCCCCGGCTATCGCGAGAGACCGGAGCGCCAGATGACCGCCGAACCCAAGCTCACCCCCGCCGAGATCGCCCAGCTGCGGCCGGACACGCGCCTCGTGCATGGCGGCATATTGCGCTCGCCCTTCGGCGAGACCTCCGAGGCGCTGTTCCTGACGCAGGGCTATGTCTACGAGACCGCCGAGCAGGCGGAGGCGCGCTTCAAGGGCGAGGATGCCGGCTTCATCTATACGCGCTACTCCAACCCGACGGCGGCGATGTTCGAGGGCCGGCTGGCGCTGCTGGAAGGCGCCGAGGTCTGCCGCTCCACGGCGTCGGGCATGGCGGCGGTCACCGCGGCGCTGTTGTGCCAGCTCAAGGCCGGCGACCATGTGGTGGCGGCGCGCGCACTGTTCGGTTCCTGCCGCTACGTGGTGGAGGAGCTGCTGCCGCGCTTCGGCGTCACCTCGACGCTGGTCGACGGCACCGACATCGCTGCGTGGAAGGCGGCGGTGCGGCCGGAAACCAAGGTGTTCTTCCTGGAGAGCCCGACCAACCCGACGCTGGAATTGATCGACATCGCCGCGGTGGCGCAGGTCTCGAAGGTGGCGGGCGCCTGCCTCATCGTCGACAACGTCTTCGCCACGCCCATGCTGCAGAGCCCGCTCCAGCTCGGCGCCGACGTGGTGGTCTATTCGGCGACCAAGCACATTGACGGGCAGGGGCGCTGCCTCGCCGGCGCGGTGCTGTGCTCCGAAAAATTCCTCACGGACCACCTGCAGACCTTCCTGCGCCAGACCGGCCCGTCGGTATCGCCGTTCAACGCCTGGGTGATGCTGAAGGGTCTGGAGACGCTGCCGCTGCGCGTCGAGCGTTCGCAGGCGAGCGCGGCGACGCTGGCCGACCGCATTGCCGACCTGCCGGGCATCACCAAGGTGATCTATCCCTACCGCGCCGACCACCCGCAGCACGAACTGGCCAAGCGCCAGATGCGCGGCGGTGGCACGCTGGTGACCTTCGAGGTCGAGGGCGGCAAGGCCGGCGCCTTCCGCTTCCTCAACGGATTGAAGGTGGCGCGCATCTCCAACAATCTCGGCGACGCCAAGAGCCTCATCACGCATCCGGCGACGACGACGCACCAGCGCTTCACCCCCGAGGCGCGGGCGCAGATGGGCATCTCCGACGGCATGGTGCGGCTCTCGGTCGGGCTCGAGCATGTCGACGACCTGACCGACGACGTCGCCCGCGCGCTGAGGGGGTGAGGGTCAGGTCCCAAACTTTTTCCCTCATCGCGGGCTTGACCCGCGGACCCAGAGGGCTTGGCGCTCCCGGTCACTGGGTGCCCGGGTCAAGCCCGGGCATGAGGGGAGCCGGCGGGGATACCAACGCTCTCGTGAATCGTCCCCGCCTTGCCCTTCACCGGCAAAAGCCTTTCACTAGCGTGCCTTGGGCGAAGCGGGGAGCACAGGGAGGCGGCGGATGTACCGCGCGACGACGAGGGGCGTGCAGGTGACGGTGACGCCGCGCTTCGCGCCGGAGCGCTCCGATCCGGATCGAGCCCAGTTCTTCTGGGCCTACACGGTCGAGATCGTCAATCTCGGCCCGGAGACGGTGCAGCTCAAATCCCGCCACTGGCTGATCACCGATGCGCTCGGCCGGGTGCAGGAGGTGCGCGGTGCCGGCGTCGTCGGCGAGCAGCCTGTGCTGCCACCGGGGGCGCATTTCGAATATACCAGCGGCGTGCCGCTGCCGACCTCCACCGGAATCATGGAAGGCAGCTACAACCTCATTACCGAGAGCGGCGAGATCTTCGACGCCGAGGTG
The DNA here is from genome assembly GCF_000092925.1 of Ancylobacter novellus DSM 506. Classification (NCBI taxonomy): domain Bacteria; kingdom Pseudomonadati; phylum Pseudomonadota; class Alphaproteobacteria; order Hyphomicrobiales; family Xanthobacteraceae; genus Ancylobacter; species Ancylobacter novellus. The sequence continues at coordinate 4,744,838 of NC_014217.1, forward strand.
CCCGCCTTCTCGCTCGACATGCCCGGCGAGCTGCGCACGCTGAACTGAGGCACGCCCCGCTGGCTTCCGGCGCCCCGGCGAAGCAGCTATGGTGGCGCGTGCCTCCCGATCCCCGCGCCGCAAGGCCTTCCGCGAGCGTCCCGTGCCGAACGGTTCCGTGATCCCGTGATCGATTTCCGCCCGATCGCCGCCATCCTCGGCGTTCTGCTCGCCATCCTCGGCACGACGATGATGATCCCCGCGCTGGTGGACCTCATCGCCGGCGAGCCGGACTTCGTCGTCTATGCGGCCGCCGGCGTGATCACCGCCTTCGTCGGCCTGTCGCTATGGCTGGCGGGGCGCTCCAGCGAGGTGGAGAAGCTGGACCTGCGGCAGGCCTTCGTGCTCACCACGGCGAGCTGGCTGCTGCTCTCGGCCTTCGCTGCCATCCCCTTCATGTGGGCGCAGACCGATCTCTCCTTCACCGACGCCTATTTCGAGGCGATGTCGGGGCTGACCACCACCGGCGCCACGGTGGTCACCGATCTCGACAACCGCCCGCCTGGCGTCCTCATCTGGCGCGCCTTTCTGCACTGGTATGGCGGCATCGGCATCATCGTCATGGCGATGGCGCTGCTGCCGATGATGCAGATCGGCGGCATGCAGCTGTTCCGGGCGGAATCCTCCGACAAGTCGGAGAAGATGCTGCCGCGCGCGGCGCAGATGGCCAAGAGCATCCTCGGCACCTACCTGCTGCTCTCCTTCGCCTGCGCGGTGACCTACGCCTTTCTCGGCATGAGCGTGTTCGATGCCATCGCCCACGCCATGTCGACCATCTCCACCGGCGGCTTCTCCACCCACGACGCCTCGATCGGCTACTTCAAGAGCTCGGCCATCGACTATGCGGCGATCTTCTTCATGCTCTCCGGCTCGTTGCCCTTCGTGCTCTATCTGCGCGTGCTCGCGGGCGACTTCAGCCGGCTGTTCGCCAATACCGAGGTGCGGCTGTTCCTCTCGCTCGTCATGCTCTTCACGCTCATTTCGACCGTCGAGCAGGTGCGCGGGGGCATAGCGGTCGGGGAGACGGCGCTCCGACAGGCGCTGTTCAACGTGGTGTCGATCATGTCCACCACGGGCTTCGTCGCGGTGGACTTCACCCATTGGGGGCCGCCGACCGACGCGCTCTACTTCATCCTGTTGTTCCTCGGCGCCTGCACCGGCTCGACCGCCGGCGGCATGAAGAGCTTCCGCATCGCCATCCTCGGCTCGGCGCTGGGCCAGCACCTCAAGCGCATCATCTATCCGAGCGGCGTGTTCCCAGTGCTCTATGGCGGCAAGCCGATCAGTGACGAGGTGGTGGCCTCGGTGCTCTCCTTCGCCTTCCTCTACCTCGCCGCCTTCATGGTCATCGGCATGGCGATCAATGCGGTCGGCTACGACATGATCAGCGCCTTCTCGCTGTCCATCACCGCCATCGCCAATGTCGGGCCGGGGCTGGGGCCGGTGGTGGGGCCGGCGCAGAACTTCTCGGCCCTGCCGGAGCATGTGATCTGGATGCTCTCCTTCGGCATGGTGGTCGGGCGCCTGGAGCTGTTCACCGTGCTGGTGCTGTTCCTGCCGAGCTTCTGGCGGCGCTGACCGTTCGATCCACGGAAATTCGCCGGAGCGGCAGCGCGCCCCGTTGGGCGGTGCAGCATTCCCCTCTATGCTGCCACCTCAAGCAAAAACGGGGACCTTCCATGCTGGCCGGACGGACGACGACCGAGGAACTTCTCGCCCATCTGGTCGCGTTCGACACGACGAGCCGGAACTCGAATCTCGACCTCATCGCCTTCGTGCGCGACTACCTCTCCGCTCACGGCGTCGACAGCGTGACCGTGCCGAACGAGGAGGGCGACAAGGCGAGCCTGTTCGCCACCATCGGGCCTTCGGGCATGGGCGGCGTGTGCCTCTCCGGCCATTCCGACGTGGTGCCGGTCGACGGCCAGCCCTGGACCACCGACCCGTTCACGCTGACGCCGAAGGAAGACCGGCTCTATGGGCGCGGCTCCTGCGACATGAAGGGCTTCCTCGCCACCTGCCTCGGCATGCTGCCGGAGATGACGGCGGCCAAGCTTAAGACGCCGATCCACCTGCTGATCTCCTATGATGAGGAGGTCGGCTGTACCGGCGTGGTGCCGGCGGTGCGCAAGCTGGGCGTCGATCTCCCCTTGCCGCGCGCGTGCATCGTCGGCGAGCCGACTTCGATGCGGGTGGTCGATGCGCACAAGTCCGGCGTCGCCTATGTGACGACGGTGACCGGCCGCGAGGCGCATTCCTCCATGCCGCAGCTGGGGGCCAACGCCATCTTCGCCGCCGCCGAGCTGGTCGGCGAGCTCGACCGCTATCGCGCGGAGCTGATCGCCGCCGGCGATCCGTCCGGCCGGTTCGATCCGCCCAACACCACGCTACAGGTGACGGTGATCGAGGGCGGCACGGCGGGCAACATCGTGCCGCGCCGCTGCGCCCTACGCTGGAACCTGCGCGGCCTGCCGGGCTTCGACGAGAACGCGCTGCTCGACCGCTTCGAGCGGTTCGGCCGCGAGGTGGTGCTGCCGAAGCTGCGCGCCACCGCGCCGGAGGCCGAGATCACCACCGATTTCATCTACAAGGTGCCGCCGCTGGCGCCTGAGACCGGCTCGGAGGCGGAGACGCTGGCACTGCGCCTCGCCGGGCAGAACCGCACCTATACGGTCGCCTACGGCACCGAGGGCGGGCATTTCCAGGCGCAGGGCGTCCCCACCATCATCTGCGGCCCCGGTTCGATCGATCAGGCGCACAAGCCGGACGAGTTCATCGAGGTGGCACAGCTGCGGGCCTGCGAGCGGTTCCTGAAGGGGCTGATCGGGGAGTGCGTGGGATAGGGCCGGCTGGACGGAAATCGAAAGAGCGCCGTCATGCCCGGACTTGATCCGGGCATCCATGCCTTGGGACCGCGTGCAAGCGGAAAGACGTGGATGGCCGGGACAAGCCCGGCCATGACGTTGTGCGGGTGGTCGGACGGCGGGAGAGCCGGACTTCACTGCACCGGGGAATCCGGCTCCTCCGGCCCCACGACCTCCTCGGCCTTGAAGCCGTAGGAGCGGCCGCAGAACTCGCAGGTCACGGTGACCTTGCCGTCCTCGACCAGGCTCTCGCGCTCCTCGCGCGAGAAGCCGGCCAGCACGTTCATCACCCGCTCGCGCGAGCAGGAGCATTTGGCGACCACGCCCTCGGTCTCGAACACGCGCACGCCGCGCTCGTGGAACAGGCGGAACAGCAGCCGCTCGCTCGACAAGTCAGCGTCGACCAGCTCGACATCCTCCAGCGTGCCGACCAGCGACTGCACCTCGACCCAGGCGTCGTCCTCGACAACCTCCGGAATCTCCGTGCCCTCCGGCGCGTCGCCGGGGTGCAGGTCGGCGGGGCGAATGCGCCCGCCCTCCGTCGGCAGGAACTGCACCATCAGCCCGCCGGCGCGCCAGGACGAGGCCGCGCCGCCCGGGCGCACCTCCTCGGCGACCGCGAGGCGCACCCGCGTCGGGATCTGCTCGGACTGGGCGAAATACTGGTGCGCCGCGGCTTCCAGCCCGCCGCCCTCCAGGGCGACGACGCCCTGGTAGCGGTTGACCGAGAGCCCCTGGTCGATGGTCATGGCGAGATGGCCATGGCCGAGCAGGGCGCCGCTGTCGAAAGCGGTGCCGGCGGCCTCGATGGCGGCGACCTTCTCCGCGTCGAAGCGGGCATAGGCGCGCACGTCCTGCGGCGCGGTGAAATCCACCACGAGCAGGTCGACCGGCCCGTCGGTACGGGTCTGCAGGATGAAGCGCCCGGCGATCTTGAGCGTCGAGCCCAGGAGCACGGTGAGCGCCACCGCCTCGCCGAGCAGGCGCTTGACCGGCGCGGGATAATTGTGATGCGCCAGCACCGCGTCGAGGCTGGTGCCGAGGCGCACGACGCGTCCGCGCACGTCGAGCCCGTCGACGTGGAAGGGGGTGACGCGGTCGTCCACCGCCTCGGCGGCAGGCGAGCGGCTTTCGGGCGAACGGCTATGGGATTGCGTGTGTGATGTCATGTCGGCTCCGTCCGCGCCCATATAGGTGCGCCCCGTGCCGGATGCGAGGGGCGCGAGTTCGCTGGCCGTCACCCCGGACAGCCGGAGGCCGATCCGGGGTCGCGTGACAATTGGCGAACGATCCCGGCCCTCGCTGCGCTCGGCCGGGATGGCGGTTTGAGCTTACGCCGCCGCGCCTTCGAGACACCAGGCGAGGATGCCCTTCTGCGCGTGCAGGCGGTTCTCCGCCTCGTCGAACACCACCGACTGCGGGCCGTCCATCACCTCGTCGGTGACTTCCTCGCCGCGATGGGCGGGCAGGCAGTGCATGAAGATGGCCCCGGGCGCGGCCCGGCGCATCAGCGCGCCGTTGACCTGGTAGGGGCGCAGCAGGTTGTGCCGGCGCTCATACTCGGCGTCGCCCATCGATACCCAGGTGTCGGTGACGACGCAGTCCGCACCTTCGACCGCCTCGTCGGCATCGTTGCCGAAGCGAACCTTGGCGCCGTTGCTGCGCGCCCAGTCGACCAGCGCCGGGCGCGGGGCGAGCTCGGGCGGGGTGGCGACGTTGAGCGCGAAGTCGAAGCGCTGCGCCGCATGTATCCAGGAGGCGAGCACGTTGTTGGCGTCGCCGGTCCAGGCCACGGTGCGCCCGGCGATCGGCCCCTTGTGCTCCTCGAAGGTCATCACGTCCGCCATGATCTGGCAGGGATGGCTCTCGCGCGTCAGCCCGTTGATCACCGGCACGGTGGCGTGGGCAGCGAGTTCCTCCAGCGCACGGTGGTCGAGGATGCGGATCATGATGGCGTCGACATAGCGCGAGAGCACCTTCGCCGTGTCGGCGATGGTCTCGCCGCGGCCGAGTTGCATCTCCGCGCCGGTCAGCATGATGGTCTCGCCGCCGAGCTGCCGCATGGCGACGTCGAAGGAGATGCGGGTGCGCGTCGAGGGCTGGTCGAACACCATGGCCAGCACCTTGCCGGCGAAGGGTTTCTCGGCAGCGATCTCGTGGCGGCGGCTCTTGAGGTCGTGCGACAGGCGCATCAGCGCCCGCAGCTCGTCCGGCGGCAGGGTGTCGAGGTCGAGGAAATGCTTCACCGCGCCGTTGCCGGCAGCCCCGTTGTTCGCGCTCATGCTGCCGCTCCCTTCACGGCATCGGCCTTCAGGCCCTGTTCGATCTTCGTGCAGGCGGCGTCGAGCTTGTCGAACGCCGCGTCGATCTCCGCTTCGCCGATGGTGAGCGGAGGCAAGAGGCGGACCACATTCTCCGCCGCGGAGGGCGCGAGCATGTGCTCGTCGCGCATGGCGTTGATGAGGTCGCCATTCGGCACCAGCGTGCGCAGGCCGATGAGCAGGCCCTCGCCGCGCACCTCGGCGATCACCGCCGGGTGGCGGTCCTTGAGCTCGGCGAGCCGCTGGCGCAGCCGGGCGGAGGTCGCCTGAACCTTCTCCATGAAGCCCTCGGCCAGCACCACGTCGAGGACGGCATTGGCTACGCTCATGGCGAGCGGGTTGCCGCCATAGGTCGAGCCATGGGTGCCGGCGGTCATGCCCTTGGCCGCCTCTTCGGTGGCGAGGCACGCGCCGACCGGGAAGCCGCCGCCGATGCCCTTGGCGATGGCCATGATGTCCGGGGTGATGCCGGCCCATTCATGAGCGAAGAACTTGCCGGTGCGGCCGACGCCGGACTGCACCTCGTCGAGCACCAGCAGGAGCCCGTGCTCGTCGCAGAGCTGGCGCAGCGCGCGCAGGAACGACCACGAAGGGGAGCGCACGCCGCCCTCGCCCTGCACCGGCTCGACGAGGATGGCACCGGTCTCCGGCCCGATGGCGGCCTTCACTGCCTCGAGGTCGCCGAAGGGCACCTGGTCGAAGCCGGGCATGGCTGGGCCGAAGCCTTCCAGATATTTGGCGTTGCCGCCGGCGGCGATGGTCGCCAGCGTGCGGCCGTGGAAGGCGCCCTCGAAGGTGATGATGCGGTTCCGCTCCGGGTGGCCGCTGACATACTGGTAGCGGCGCGCCATCTTGATGGCGCACTCCAGCGCTTCCGCACCCGAATTGGTGAAGAACATGGTGTCGGCGAAGGTCGCCTCGGTCAGGCGCTTGGCGAGGCGCTCGCCGCCCTCGATGCGGAACAGGTTGGAGAGGTGCCACAGCTTGCCGGCCTGCTCGGTCAGCGCCGCCACGAGATGGGGGTGGGCATGGCCGAGCACGTTCACCGCGATGCCGGCGGTGAAGTCGAGATATCGCTGCCCGTCCTTGGTGAACAGCCAGGCGCCTTCGCCCCGCTCGAAGACCAGGTCGATGCGATTATAGGTCGGCAGGATGGGGGTGATCACGCGCCCCTCCCTCTCTCAGCTCTCGGCGTTTGCGCCGGCCCCAAAACGAAACGTGCCGCCCTTGCGGGGGCGGCACCCGATGAAGCCGGATTTTATAGGAGTGGGACGCACGGTCAATATTGGAGCGCCCGGCGGCCGCGATTTGCCGCCAGGCGCGATCGTGGTGTGGCTATTCCTGCTCGGCCTCGAACATCCACAGCTCGAAGGTCGGCTGCGGCCGGCCGGCATGGTCGGTCATGCCGAGGAAGGCCGGGATGCGGCGCTGCTGCTCGGCGCTGAGCGAGGCGACCAGCGGCTTGGCGGCGGCGATGACCGATTTGAGGTCGTTCGCGCGAGCGACTTCCGCGTCGGCGAGGCGCTCCAGCACGTCGAGGAAGTCCTGCGCGGCTTCGGCCTTGGCGCGCTCGGCGGCGCGCGCGGCGGCGTTCTTCGACGCCTGCCGGATCGCGGCCTCGACCGGCGCCCAGAGCTTCTCCTGGTCGGGGGTGAGGCGGATCACCGTCTTCAGCGCGATGAGCCGGGCATCGAGCGTCGCCTGGGCGTCATCGTCGGTGTAGAGGTCGACCATAGGCGGGGGCGCATCATTGGCCTGCGGCGCGGCCGGGGCCTGCGCCATAGCGGGTGCGGCCAGCAGCGCGGTGGCGACGAGCGCCATCGGGGCGAGGGCGGAAAGGCGGGTGAGGATGCGTGTCATGTCGGATCTCCGCTCAATCCTGTCTCATCGCCAGCCGCCGCCGGGCAGCGGCCCATGGTAGGGCGTGTCGCGGCAGTGGCCCCAGGGCCCGCGCCACCAGCCGGGCGGGCAGCCATTGCCGTAATAGACCGGCGCGCCGGGCGGGGCGGCATAGCCGCCGCCGGGCAGGGGGCCGTAATAGGGCGTGTCGCGGCAGCCGCCCCACGGCCCGCGCCACGCGCCGATGCCGCAGCCCTGGGCGACGGGCGTCGCCAGCGTGCCGGTATCCGGCAGGGAGGGAGCGATCGGAGCGGCGGAAGCGGGGAGCGCGAAGAAGGCGGAGGCGAGTACGCCGAAGGCGGCGGCAGCGAAGGCGGTGGTAGCAAAGGTTCGGCGAACCGGCGCCGGTCGGGCGGCGGCACTCAGATGCGGTATCATGGACGTCTCCATCACGGGGGTAGACGAAGCGGCGTCATGGATGCATGGCGCGCCGATGCCGACAATGCCCCGAAGGGGTCAGACGTTCATTTCAGAGCCGTTCCAAGCCGCACGCGACTTGAGGCGGCGAGGGGCGCCGACTCAAGTCCTTGATCCGATTCAGGTCCTTTGCCGAGTGTTGCAGCCCGGACTCTAGCTGGGGAAAACGATCGTTTCGGACGTGAACCTACTCGCCGCGAGTCTACGCATATTGTAGCCTCACCCCAGTCAGATACGACATCTCGTGCGGCGGCATTCCCAAGGTGGCGTTTGCGGCGTTTAGCCGGCCAAGTTCGCTTGGCCGGAAGGGTGGGGGATTCCGCCTCCCGATCGGCAGCGCGAAGGAGGCACAGCGATGAACTGGACGGACGAGCGCGTCGAACTGCTCAAGAAACTCTGGTCGGATGGGCTCTCGGCGAGCCAGATCGCGGCCGAGCTCGGCGGCGTCACCCGTAACGCCGTGATCGGCAAGGTGCACCGGCTCGGCCTCTCCGGCCGCGCCAAGGCGCTGGCGCCTTCCGCGCCGCGTCCGCGCAAGCCGCGCCCGGCATCGAACGGCGCCGTCCATGCGCGCCCCATGGTGCATGGCAACACCGCGCTGGCGCCGGTGATCCGCCCGGTGATCGAGCCGGAGCCGGAGGAGATCCCGGACCCGGTCGCCAACGTGATCCCGATGGCCGATCGCTGCACCATCCTCGACCTCACCGAGTTCACCTGCCGCTGGCCGGTGGGCGAGCCGGGCAAGGCCGACTTCTTCTACTGCGGCAGCCGCACCAAGACCGGCCTGCCCTACTGCGCCTATCATTCGCGCATCGCCTACCAGCCGGTGCAGAACCGCGACCGCCGGCGCGCGGCGCGCTGAAAAGGCGCATGACGACGATGGTGCCGGCACGGCCGGCGCCATAATTGGGACCAACTTTACCGGCCCGGTCGTGCCATGCTGTTTCGCGCGACACACATTTCGCGGCGCAAGACCCCGGCCGAGGCCGAGCCCGGCCATTTCCTGCTGCGCCTGAAGGCCGAAGAGATTACCGTCCAGCTCCGCCGCAACCCGCGCGCCCGCCGCTACACGCTGCGGGTGCGGGCGGCGACACGCGACGTGGTGCTCACCATCCCCGCCCGCGGCACGCTGCGCGAGGCCTATGATTTTGCCCAGCGCCATGCCGGCTGGGTGGAGACGCGCCTTGCCCGGCTGCCGGAGGTGGTCGCCTTCGTCCCCGGCGCGGTGATCCCGCTGCGCGGCGAGCCGCACCGCATCGTCCACCGCCGCGGCGAGCGCGGCACGGTGTGGGCCGGCCGCGAGGACGACGAGTCGGTGCTCTATGTGGCGGGCGAAGAGGCGCATGTGGCTCGCCGCGTCGCCGACCATCTCAGGCGCGAGGCGCGCAAGGAACTGGTGGCGGCCTCGCACCGCCACGCTGCGACGCTCGGCGTCTCCATCGCCCGCGTCACGCTGCGCGACACGGCGAGCCGCTGGGGCTCTTGCTCGGGCACCGGCGCGCTGTCCTTCTCCTGGCGGTTGATCCTCGCCCCGCCTTCCGTGCTCGACTATCTTGCCGCCCACGAGGTAGCGCACCGACGCGAGATGAACCACGGCCCGCGCTTCTGGGCGACGGTGGACCGCCTCTTCCCCGAGCGACACGCCGCCGAGCTCTGGCTGAAGCGCCACGGTGCGGGACTGCACAGGTACGGGGCAGAGTAGTCGTTAGCCGTCCTCACTCTTCCCCCCAATGCGCCGTCATGGCCGGGCTTGGCCCGGCCATCCACGCCTTAGGTCCAGGAAGAAGTCGTGGATGCCCGGGCCAAGCCCGGGCATGACGGTGTGCTTATTCTCAACCGTCATCCCGGACGGCCACAGGCCGATCCGGGATCGCTCTCAATGCTGATGACGATCCCGGCTCCTGCGCGGAGCCTGCCCTTGGGCTTGCCGAAGGCAAGACCCGAGGGGTCGGGATGACGAAGGCGTGGAGGATCACCCCCGCCCGAACAGCTTGTCGAGCAGCCAGTTGTCGAGGCCGGGGCGCGGGGCATTGGCCGGCGGGCGCTGCGGGCCGCCGGTGACCACCGGCTCCTCCGGCACCTCGCCGGGCGGCAGCGCGCCGGGGCCGCCGGGCAGGTCCATGCCGGCGCCGGGCAGGGCGACGACGGGCATGTCCTTGTGCGCCGCCTTCATCACCTGGCTCCAGATCTCCACCGGCAGGCCGGAGCCGCCGGCCTTCTTCGTCGGCGAGGAATCGTCGTTACCGAGCCAGACGCCGGCGACGAAGCGGCCGGTGTAGCCCATGAACCAGGCGTCGCGATAATCCTGGCTGGTGCCGGTCTTGCCCGCCGCCGGCCAGCCCGGCAGGTCGGCGCGGCGGGCGGTGCCGATGCGCAGCACGTCCTGCATCATCCGGTTCATCATGGCGACGTGCGGAGGTGCCATCACCATGCCGCGGCTCTCCTGCGCATAGGAGAACAGCACCTTGCCGGATTTGTCGCGCACCTGCGCGATGACGTGCGGGGTGACGCCGACGCCGCCATTGGCGAAGGGCGCATAGGCCGCCGCCATCTCCAGCACCGACACTTCCGAGGTGCCGAGCGCGATGGAGGCGTTGGGCTCCAGCTTGGAATTGACGCCGAGGCGATGAGCGGTCTTCACCACCTCGTCCGGGCCGACCTCCAGCGCGAGCCGCACCGCCACCGTGTTGAGCGAGAGGGCGAGAGCGGTCTTCAATTCCACCGCGCCGCGATATTCCTTGGAGAAGTTCTCCGGCCGCCAGCCCTTGATCGAAATCGGCGCGTCCTCGCGCACCGTCTCCGGGGTAAGGCCGCGTTCCATGGCGGTGAGATAGACGAAGGGCTTGAAGGAGGAGCCGGGTTGGCGCCGGGCGGTGACTGCGCGGTTGTACTGGCTCTCCTCATAGGAGCGCCCGCCGACGAGCGCCCGCACGCCGCCCTCTGTGTCCATCACCACCAGCGCGCCCTGGTCGACGCCGAGCTTCTTGCCGTTCTTCGCCAGCGCGTCCTTCAGCGCCTTGTCGGCGGCGCCCTGCAGCGAGGGATCGATCGTGGTCTGGACGGTGAGGTCTTCGGTGATCTGCCCGACGATGGATTTGAGCTGCTCCATCACCCAGTCGGCGACATAGCCGAAACTGTCCGGGCCCTGCGATTTCGCCAGCGTCGCCGGGCGGGCGAGCGCGGTCTGGCGCATCTGCGCGGTGATGAAGCCCTCATCCTGCATCGCCGCCAGCACTACCTCGGCGCGCGCCTGCGCGCCTTCGAGGTTGCGGGTCGGGGCGAGCGCCGAGGGCGACTTGACGAGCCCGGCGAGCATCGCGGCCTCCGACAGCGTCACCTGCCGCGCCGACTTGCCGAAATAGCGCTGCGCCGCGGCCTCGACGCCATAGGCGCCGGCGCCGAAATAGACGCGGTTCATGTAGAGCTCGAGCAGCTCGTTCTTGGAGTATTTCGTCTCCAGCCAGATCGAGAGGATGAGCTCCTGCACCTTGCGCGAGAGCGTGCGCTCCTGCGTCAGGAACAGGTTCTTGGCGAGCTGCTGGGTCAGCGTCGAGCCGCCCTCGCGCACCCGGCCCGAGGTGAGGTTGACGAAAACCGCGCGCACGAGGCCGAGCGGGTCGAGCCCGTAATGCTGGTAGAAGCGCCGGTCCTCGATGGCGACGAAAGCCTGCGGCAGATAGGGCGGCAGCGCGCGCAGCGGCACGTTGGTGCCGCCCATCTCGCCGCGCGTCGCGATGGCCTTGCCGTCGGCGCCCTGGATGATGACGGTGGGCGGCCGGTCCGGGATGGCAAGGTTCTGGATCGGGGGGAGCTGGCTCGCCTCGTAGAAGATCAGCCCGGCGAGGCCGATGACGCCCCACAGGCCGAGCACGACGGTCCAATAGACCAGGCGGCCGAACCCGCCGCGCTTGGGCGAGCGGCGACGCTTGCCGGAGGTACGCCCGCGGCCGCGGCTGCCGCCGTGGCCGCGGCTGCCGCCGTCGGAATCCGAGCGCGAGGAGGATTTCTTGGCGCGCGAGGCGGCGCGCTCGCGCGCCATCACGGTCGGCCGGTCGTCGGCCGAAAGGCGCAGATCGCCGAAGGCGCCGGATGCTCCCAGCACCGGCTCGCGCCGTTCCCTCTCGCCACGCCGTCCGAACATGATCCCCCGCCCCGAAGGGCACCCCGTAACTGCCGGTAAACGAACCCTAAATCAGGGCTTTTAAGGGGGCGTTAAATGGACATTCCGTGTCGCGCGAGCTTTTTCAACGCTCTAGCGCCAAAACGTTCCCGACGTTCCTCGGGACGTTCCCCGTGATGTTCAGGGGGTGTTCTTCGCCCGGGCCTCGGCGACCCGGCGGTGAGCTTCGAGCGTGCCGCGGTCATAGACGCGGGCCGTAGTGCGCGTGTCGGCGTGGCCGGCCGCCTTGGCGGCATCTTCCAGCAAGGCTCCCTTCATGCGGGCATCGGTAATGCCGCCGGCACGCAGGTCACGGCACCAGAGGCTATCGGGAAGACCCGCCTTGCGCGCGATCTTGCGGAAGGCGCGCTGGAAGCTGCGGCGAGGGTAGGGATAGCCGCGCAGCGTCCGGATCAGGGGGCCGGTTCGGTCCTCCGGGTCGATGCGTTCCAGCTCTTCCATCACCATTGGACAAAGGCTGAGGTCGCATTCGACCACTACGCCCGTGGTGCGGGCCGTCTTGGCCGGCTTCCACCGAAGGATCATGCTTTCGCTGACATCCGACCACTGCGGCCCGACCCACTTCTCCCGGCCGCGGATGATGGCCGAAGGCGTCGGATCGGACAGCGGCAGCCATTCGCCGACGACGTCCCATAGCCGCTGCATGGTTTCGAACTGCACCGCCAGAGCGAGCGCGACGGCGGGATGGCCTTCCTTATGAGCGAAGGTGCGCAGCATCTTCACCTGGTCCGCCGTCGGCGCGCTCCGGCGCGGGGACGGCTTTTCGAACTGCATGGCGCGCAGGATCGCGCGGAGATCAGCACAGCCGGGATGCCGGCACATGATCCCGAAGTTGAGCGCGGACTTGAGAATCGCGATGCAGGTGTTTGCCTTGGGGAGCTTGCCGCCTTCGGCCCATCCGTCGAACCACCGTTGAGCATCGCGGCCGTCACAGTCGACCACGCGCCGCTTTCCGATGGTCCGAATGATCAGGCCAGCATAATGCAGGTAAGGCAGACGGCTGGAGGACTTGAGGCGAAGGAACGGGCTCTCGGGATCGCTGATGTACAGATCAACCAGCGTGCCGATGGTGCCGTCGAAACGGACCATGGCGCTCTGCGCCGGCCGAGAGCACCATTCGCGCGCCTGCTGGGTGAGGGCGATGCATCTGGCGCTGATATCGATCAGGTGATGCGGGTCGGTGGCGTCATAGTGGATCGGCACCAGCTTAGGGGTGAAGCCCTTCTTCACCGCCTCGGCGGGCGCGGACCAATAGGCGGCGGGCGGGCCTACCTTGCGGGGACGCCATTTGAGGCCCGGCGTCGGGAGCCTTCGTTGTTGCATGGCCAGTTCTCCTCTCCGTCCGCAACGGACGGGACTGCCACGTTAGCAAGACCGGCGCGGCGGTCGAGATAGGCCTTCACCGCCGGCCAGTAGCGGCGGCCGAAGACGGGATCGACGACGGGAAGGCCCTTGCGCTCGAGGATGGGCGCCAGGCCGCGCCACTCCGACAGGCGATTGGGGCCAAGCAGCTCGCTGGCGATCTCGGCCTCGGTCGGATAGAGCGGCATGTCGCGGATGGCGCGCCTCATCACGCCGAACCTCCGGGCTCGACGTTGCCAAGGCGCATCTTGGCCAGCATCTCGCGGGAACGATCGCGCACCTCGTCGATCACGGCGTCGAGCACGATCTCATCGCCACCCATTCTGGCGACGGTGACAATGGTGCCGGCGATGACACTCTCCAGCAGCACGAGAACCTCGGTCATGCTGCCGCCGGCCTTGAGGGTCGGCTTGACGATCGCCGCCACGATCGGGCCGGCAGTCGCGTTGTGGATGTCGTGAGGGGAGAGCTTCTTGCTCATGGCGCCTTGCCCTTCCCCAGCACATAGAGCGGCTTGTCGTCCGGCGAGCCACCGGCGGCGAGGTGTGCGGCGTACTCCTCGGCGAAGGCCTGCATGCTCTCCGGATCGAGCTCACCGAATATGCCTGTGGCCGAGCATTCGTCGTGATCGGCCTTGATCGCCGCGTAGCTGTAGGCGCAGGCCTCGCAGAAGATCTCGCCGCTGGCTTCGTCCTGCACCTTGTCGCCGAGCTTCACGAGATGCGCGCAGCCGAGACACTCGCGGGTTTCGTCGTCACCAACGGGGATGGCGTTGATCACCTGCGTAGCGCGGCGGAAATGGCCGAGCATCAGCGCGTAGTAGGTGCTGCGGCCCATCTGCACCGTGCACTTGGTGTCGTTTGGAAAGTCCTCGTCACCCTCGCCGGCGACGTCGGCGAAGGGCTCCAGCGCGATCTCGGCGGCGTCGCGACGCTCTTCGGCTTCGCGAGCGCGGCCGAGAAAATAGGCCGCTTCCTCCAGCGCCTCCTCCCTCGCCCGCCGCGCGATCTCCTCTGCGGTGGGTGGGGTGGATTCCGCCCTTCGAACGCACTCGTTGTGCTTTCGCGCCGATGACATTGACCGGCCATCAAGCATCTGCAAAAGCTCCGGCGCATGCTGCACCCAAGGCGTTCCTTCCTCATCTACTGTCAGGTAGGTTAGCCGGGCCTGCGGGCGCTCTTTCATGAATTCCCTGATTACGTCGCAGACCCTTTCCCCGCGAAACGGGCCCTTTCGGTCAGGCGTGCAACCGATTTCGGTTGCAATAATCCAGAAGCGCCCAAACACCACCTCAGCGCCAGGAGCGGGAGGCTGCGGGGAAGCGGCGCGGCGGTTCCAGGATTCGACCGCGTAATCGTCAACGAGCGCCCGGTGGCCTTCGGCGCCACAATCCTCATCGTCGCCACACGCGACGAAGTGCTCACGGCCTTCCTGCCGCAGTTCCGCCCAACCGCCGCAGAACGGGCACGGCACGAACTTCCACTTGCTGTCAGAGATCATGCCGCTTCCTCCTCGTTGAACACCGCGCCGTGGTGCGGGCGGCGGCGGAGTTCGCAGAGCCAGGCGACGGCGATCATCTCCTGATCGTCGAGGTTGCGCAGGCGTGCGGCCTTGCGCTCCGCGCTGAACCAGATCTCCAGCTGGCCGCGCCCGCCGGCCTCGACGACTTTCAGAATGAGGCCGGCGCGCGCGCCGAAGCGGCCGACGCCGTGCCGGCAGATGATGTCGATGGTCTCGGTGCCATAGATGCCGTCGGCGTGGTCGTCGAGCCAGAGCGACAGGTCGCCCTCCTCCTCCCATTCGATGGCGATGGGGCGCTCTTCATTGCCGGCCATGTCCGCCAGCCGCTTGATCGCATCGGCGAAGGCGCCGGCCTCGACGAGGATCGACACGCCCTCCAGCGGCGGCAGGAAGCGCTCATAGGGCGGGAAGCGATTGTCGATCAGCCGCGTGGCGTAGCTGACCTTCACGGCGCTGGACGGCAGGCCGGCGCGGGCGGCGAGCACATTGGTGTCCGCTTCGATCTCCAGCCCGTTCTCGCCGAGCTTGATGAGGTGGCCGACGGCATCCATCGGCACCATCAGGCCGCGCGGACGGCCGGCGCCGTGCTCGCCCGGCTCGACCAGCTTCGGGAGCTTGGCCGCGCCTTCGGGGGCCGGGATGTCGGCGGCGATGAAGGTGAGGCCGTCCGTCGCCGCGGCCCACAGGGTGCGATCGTCGTCCGAGGTGTGCAGATAGACGCCTTCCAGCTGCTGCTTGTCGGCCTGGCCCTTGGGCGCCGCCGGCCGGGGCACGACGAGAAGGCGCTTCACCTCCTCCGGCATCAGGGTGAAGCGGGCGGCATCCTTCTCCTTCGGCGCGAACATCGCCGGGAAGTCATCCGCCGGCAGCACGGGCGGCTGGTAGCGGCTGCGGCCCGCCTTGATGGTGGCAAGCGCCTCGCCGGCGTCGATGTAGACCTGAGAGCCATCGGCGAAGTTGTTCACCATGCGCTGCAGCACGTCGGCGTCGATGGTGGTGGAACCCTGGCGCTCGACATCGGCCGGGATCTCCGCCTCGGCATAGGCGTCCTGATCCGTCGCGGCGACGAACAGAAGCCTGCCCACGGTGCGCAGGCGCACATGGCGCAGCAGGGGAATCGGGTTCTTCTTCTGCGCGAGATGACCGACGGTCTTCAAGGCGGCGAGCAGATGGGTGCGCTCGGCGATGAGCTTCACGGGGCGTCTCCGGATTTGAATGGTGCGAAGCGAAGGGAAACGACCTGCGGCGGATGCAGGCGCTGAGCTTTCATCTGCCGGATGTAGGCCGCGCGGCTGGCGTCCTCGCTGTCCCATTTCGGGCGCGCCACCTTCTCCAGACGATTCAGCGCCTCGTCGCGGAGGCCGTGCCGGAGCAAGTCACGGGCTTCTTCGACGATCTGCGGGAAGAGCCGGGGAACCTTGGGCAGATCCTCTGCGCCATCCTCGGCCAAGCGATCAACCCATCCCGCAGTGTGTCGCTCAATGGACCGAAGGAGGCGATCCAAGGAGGCATCGTCCAGATCGACACCATCCTTCACGTCGGCGATCAGGTCGCCGACGAGTTCGGCGGCTTCGTCTTCGAAGAGCAGCTGCGCGATCTGCATGTCAGCCCCCGACCATGCCGAGGGCTTGCAGATAGAGATCGACGTTCGCCTGGTGCTCGGCGAGCTGATCGGGATCGGCCTTGCGGATCTTCAGGACTTCGCGCAGCGCCTTGACGTCGAAGCCGGTGCCCTTCGCCTCGGCAAAGACATCCTTGATGTCGTCGGCAATGGTCTTCTTCTCCTCCTCGAGGCGCTCTATGCGCTCGATGAAGGATTTCAGCTGCTCCTTGGCGAAGCCGGCGGCGGCATCCGAGAGCGGCTGATCGGCGGCGTCGGCGTCGAAGGCGGAAGAGGATCGGTCCAGCATGATCGGCCCCTCAGATGCCGCCGCGCGGGCGGGCGGAGGCGCGGGCGATGAGGATCGCCGCGACCGAGCAGATGAGCGCGATGCCCGCGAGAATGACCGCGGCGACCATCCAAGAGCCTGTGGGATGCAGGGTGATCACCACCTCGGTGGCCCGCTCCAACGTGGCGGCGCGCGCCTTCGACGCGGCGGCGATCATGATCGCTGCGGATGCGCCGAAGGCGATGAGCCACAGGATGATGGCGAGACGGGCATTGCCGGACAGACGGACCGGCTGACGCTTGATCGAACGCATGGTCTCCTCCCTTCACTCGCAGCCGGGACCAACGGCGCCGGGATCGTCCGCCGCCACGAATTTCTTCCACGGGCGCCAGCCGCCGGCCGGGCTGTCCTTGGAGCACCAGAAGCCCCATTCGCGCAGGCGCGGGCCGACGATGAACAGGGTGATGGCCGGCGTCGGCTCCAGATCCGCGTTGAGCGGCAGCGCCAGGCGATGGGCGAAGCGGGGACCGCGCCAGATGACCGAGCCGACCGTGTTGACGCGGATGCGCTGATGCTCGGGCTGGGCCGCGAGCTCGGGCACGGGCGCGAAGGTCTCGATCAGTTCGCCCTGCAGCAGCACCGAGAGCGACGGCCAGGGGTGATCGTGCAGGGCGCGATCATCGTCGTCGCGCAGGAAGCGGTGCAGATAGATGTTGAACCAGCGGTTGCGCGGCAGCAGCCACCAGCGGAGCATGTAGGGCCGCTCCGGCCCGCCGATGCGCATATCCGGCGGGCGGCGGTTCATGACGCGGAAGCAGGCGCGCAGCAGGCGGAGGCGGAGGCGGCGGGGGAGGATCATCGCGCGGCCTCCCGGGACGCGCGGGCGGCCTTCCTGCGCTCTTCGCGAAGTATCCGATTGGCGCGATCTCGCGTCTTCCGCAGTTCGTAGATTGAAAAATTGGCGTAATCCGAGATGCGTTGAGCGGCCTCCGCTCTGGTCAATAGATTGCCGCCGTAGCTGTCGGGCGCGCGCTCAACTCGTTGGTCGAGGGCATCGCCGTATGCAATGACGTAGCGACGCTCGTCAGTCGCCCCGCGCCCTGCCTTACTCTCGATGGTGGACATGTGACCCTCACGGAAGGTTGCCGGGATTGGCGGCCACCGATGGCGTCGGCGATGACGACGGCACGGGTGGACGTCTTCGCGGGAGAAAGAGCCGGGGCGCGCGGAGGGGGCGGATGCGCGCCCCGGCAGGCAGTCCGGCGCTAGGGACGCCGGACGCTCGGGAAATCAGCTGAGGTGACGCAGCGCGCGGTTGCGGACCATCTCCAGCGCTTCGGGCGCGATCTCGGCGATCTGGGTCACCGTCCAGCCGAGGGTGGCGAGGTCGTCGCTGTCGACGCTCTCCTGCCGGGCGATGACGGCCTCGATGTCGCGCGCCATGCGCTCCAGCGTGGCTTCATAGGCCTCGGCGTTGCGGGCCGCCTCGATGGCGGCATGGATGGCGACGTGCTCGCCAAGCGGCAGGCTCGGGTTCAGGGGGAAGTCGGTATCGGCGTTCGGACGCATCGGCGTGTCTCCCATCGGAAGCGGATGGGAGGGGACGCTATGACGGATATTTCCGCCTGTCAATCCAATGGCGGAATTATCCGTCGTCGACGGCATCGGAATGATTCGACTCGACTCAACCGGAGAAGGTTAGCAAAATGTGAACACAACGAGAACAAAGCCGAGCGAGAGACAACGTGATGAGTGCCCTTGCCGCATCCTTCAAGATGGTGATCCGCTGTCATAACTGCCGCAAGGACGTGGTCCAGCGGCTCGATGTGCCGGCCGCCGAAGACGCGCCAACCTGCGTCGATGAGCTTGTCGAGAGCGGCGCGCTCTCACAGCTGCGGTTCCACTGCCCGCGCTGCGAAGGAATGATCGGATCAGTCCGGGCCGTGTCGGAAGTCTCGGCGCAGATGGCCTAGCGGCGCGGTTTCCAGGCCAGCGGAATGGCGCTGGTCACCCCTCTGACGATGGCGAGCACGCGCACCGTGCGGCCATCGTCCGCCTCCAGATCCGGCTCGATGATGATCGGCTTGTGGCGCGGATTGGTGGAGCGGGGATGGAATTCTACCTGCTCGCCATGGATCTCGATCTGCTTGCAGGACCACTCGCGCACCTGACCGTCGGCAAGGGTCTGCTCGACGATAACAACCATGCCGTCCTGTAGCGGCACCCGGTTATCAAGGTCTTCAAACGCAACGGTTACGACGCGAGAGCCATCCGGTAGCGGTACCGGCTCCAACTTGTTCATCGAGTCACCACGGATGTCGAAGACAAGCTGTCGCGCGAACGGGAATTCCTCGTCGCGCGGGACGTTGACCCATTCGTCGCGGTCCTCCTCAAGCTCGTCGACCCGATGAAACGTGCCGGCCTGGGCTGCGCCCTGAACACGCGCCTGCGCAATCGGCGAAGGGGTAGGCTTACCGGGCGACAGAGTGACCCGTATCTCCTCCTTCACCGGTGTGACGACGCCCCCCTTGAAGCTGTGAAGGGTCGTCGCTTCGAGCAGCTCGGCGGGCGTCATCTGCAAGGCGCGCGCGAGCTTGACGAAGTTGTCGCCGCGGACGCTGCGCTTCCTGCCCTGCAGGATGTCATTGATAAAATTCCGCTCCAGCCCCGCCCCGACAGCGGCAGGCGTGGGGGCGATGCCGAGCTCTTCAACGCGCTTGGCGACCGCTTCTTTCAGTTCATCAGCCATAGCGGAATGATCCGACGACAGCCGGCAAAACGCGAGACGTAAGCTTACGCTTGCAAAAGCGGAAATTTCCGCCGATAGTCGCGCCGCTATGGAACAGGCTCTCCGCGAACATCTGCTGTCCTGCTTCTCTGTCTTCGTCGAGGCACGCGGCATCACCTCCGCAACAGTCGGCCGACTTGCGGCTGGCGACTGGCGGTTTTTCCGGCGCCTCGCTGACGGGACCAACTTCACCGTCCGCAAGTACGACGAGGTGATGGCCTGGTTCTCCACGAACTGGCCCGCCGGCGCGGAATGGCCGGCGAAGGTGCCTAGGCCTTATGTGCCGCCGATCCTGCCCGCCGCTGCACCTGCTGAAAATGGTAATCGCGCGGAGGTATTACCGTGAAGCGCCCCTTGCCCGGATCGACGCATGAGGCGCTCGACCGCATGTTCGACGCCATCGGCCGCTCGCATGGCGAGCACGGCGCGGCGAGCGAAGGCATCTATGTCGCCGCCGCCTTTCTCGATCTCTTCCACACCACGCTGCGCAAGCAGCTGGACCCCGACCAGCCGGGCGATCTGAGCTTCGGCCGGGTGGCTCAACTCACCCGGCAGTTCGGCTGCGCCGAGGCGGCGGAGCATCTGGCGCTGTGCGCCGGCGGCGTGTTCGTGCCCATGCCGGACGGCGAAGGGCGGATCGCCGAGATGACCGCCGAGGCGATGCAGGAGATGGGCGAGGCCGTGGCCCGCATCTTCGCCGCCGCGGCGCCGGGCTCGGATGGCGGTGTCGCCACCACGCCCGCCGAGGCTCGCGCGGCGCTGCCGCTGATGCGCGACGTGCTGGCGGCAGTGTCGAGGCTCTATGCCGAAATCTCCGAACAGGCGCGGGGGTGAGCGATGGTAAGCCCCGCCGCGCTGCGCGCGAAACTCGTAAATCGCATACGTGACATTGAAAAGTCTCACGAA